>DATLZM010000242.1:0-9970 GCA_035573995.1 Actinomycetota bacterium
CGGGGGGCTCCAGGAGAGACCCAAGGACCCGCCGGCACGATGCCATGTCCGCTCCGATCCTCGCGAGGCCGGCGGCGACCGCCCGCACGAGGCGCCACGGCGAGGGCGGCCACTCCAGAGCTGCCTCGTTCACGTGCCGGCCCCAGGGGGTGGCGTGGAACCGGCCTGATATCAGCCGAACCGAGATCGCTGTCGGCACGCCCGCCCCTTCGACGATCGCCCTCGATGTCCCCCGCGCGAAGAAGTCGCGTCCACTAGCTCTATCCGCGGTCCTCCTCGGACTCCCCTTCCTGAGCCTCTTCCGCTTCGCCTCCCTGGTCACGCCGCCGGGACCCCCTCCCACCGCGGTCGGGGACGATGGTCCGGAACTCCGTGACCGGGGGCTCGGCGAACAGCCCCTCGCTCCGGCACGCGGCGATGACGTCGCGCACGGCCTCGTCCAGCTCCTCGGCGGCCGGCAGCTCTGCGCCATCGGGCCGGGACACCGCCACGCCTCGGCACTCCAGATCGCAGGCCGTCCGCAACCGGAGCCCACCGGCGAGGAAACGCCGCACCTTCCACAGCGCCAACGCCCGGACGAGCCGCTCGCCTGCCGGTGGCAGGCCGTGAGAGGCGATCAGGGCGAGGTCCAGGTTGAAGTACGCGGTGATGCGCTCCGCGACGAACTCGGTGCGAGCGAACGGCACGTTGGTGAACCCGAGATCGCTGCTGACGCCCCGGGTCCGGTCCTGCTCCGGGAACACACGATCGAACTTCACCCCCCCGGACTCGGCCGGGGCCACGTGCGTCGCCTCGATGAACGCCGACAGTGCCCGCGGCAGGCGGAGGCGGCCCGCGATCTTCTCGAGGAACACTCCGTGGACGAGGGAGTTCGGGTCGTAGCGCAGGCAGACAGCCGCGAGGCGCCGGGCGTCGAGGACGCCGGGGACCTCCGGACCCTCCTCTGCCTCAGCCTCGCCTCGCCCTCGTCCGCGGCGGACGGCGCGGCGACCGGCGACGCCCAGCGCCGCGTAGACGGCGTCGTGGAACCGCTGCCGACGATCATCCCCATCGAGGTCCCAGATGTACGGGGAGTTCAGTCGGTGGAACTCGAGGATGGACGACGTGACGCCGAAGGGCCCAAGGTCGATCCGGACGTAGGGCAGCCCGTGGAGCGGCGGTACGAGGTCGGCCGCGCCCTCGTCCCAGCACACGGCCTCCAACCGGTTCGCCATCGACTGCGTCGACTCCACCAGGAGCTTCTCGGTGCCGTCCGGCAGCCGATACACGGCCGGCCCCAGGTCAGGGAAGCCGGTTGGTTGGAACCGCTCCCCCTGGACGGGCGAGAGCTCCGCCTCGATGAGGATGCGCGGGACGCTCGCGTCGATCAGGCTCATGATGCTTCCTCCTCTGCCACCGACTCCCTCTCCGTTGCTTCCCCCACTACCCAAGCGGTCAGCGGGAGTTCCTGGACCGGCACCAACAACGCCGCCACCAGCAGGCGGCCGAGCCTCGGATCGCTCCCGACCGGTGACGCGCGACCTGAGCGCGTCGCTCTCGGGCTCACGCCGGCGGCCCGCAGCCGGCGCGCGGCGCGGACCGTCGCCTCCCACACGTGGCCCGCCCAGAGGAGCCCGACCGTTGAACGGTCGGGTCGCACCTCGATCCCCTGATCGCCAACCCGGATCGGCCGGCCGAGCAGGGCCAGCTTCAGGATGGCGTAAGCGTTGGGGATCGCCCCGGCCGAGCCACGTTCCTCGCGCAAGATGACCGGCTCGCGGTCCCAGCGAATGGCCTCCCAATCGATCAGGGCCAGCGCCTCGATCAGGCGCGCCAGACGAACGGCATCCACCTCGCCCTCCAGCAGCGCCGCCACGCTCCGGGGGGAGGCCCGGAGCCGGCCGTCGAGCCCGGGGTCGGTACCCTCGCGCTGCGCGTCCACGAGGCGGCGCTCCAGGACGGCAGCCAGGTCGCGCACGACGTCGCGACCGGTCCAGACGACCGCATGCTGCATCGCTTCTGCCCACGCCCACGCCGGGCCCGCACGCACGACCGGCTCGACGTGCGCGCGAAACTCCCCCGGCCCATCGGGATCGCCGGCCGGGCGTAGCGAGGCGACGGCGGCAGCCAGCTCGAACTCCACCGACCCATCGTCGCAAGCCGTCACCCAGCGGCCGGACAGCCCCCTGAGCGGCCGTGGGAAGCCGCGGGGTCTCAACCCTGGACGCCTGGCCAGCGCGAGCTCGGCCTCTGTCACTGACAGCAGCACCTCGAGGAGCCGGTCTCGTCCTCCGAGCGCCGCGTACTGAAGGATCGACGTGTCGAGCCGTCTGATGGCGTCGGTGACCGAGCGCGGCACGTCACGCCGCGCGTCACGGCGGATCCTGCGTAAGGCTCCAAGGAACTCGTCGAGCTCCCCCAAGAGCTCGACCTCAGGCCTGACCGTCGCCGGCCACCGCCCGAGGCCGACGGCGAGGAAACTCCGGCCCGCCCGGCCCTGGACCCCGAACCTCACGAAGGCGCTGAGGCCCCGGTCCACCCCCAGGCTCACAACGGCACGCGCCATATCCGCCGCCGTCGCCGCCGGGCGACCGCGCCACTCCGCTCGAGCTTCCCGGAAGAGGTGGACGAGCTCGACCAGCGCCATGGGCCGATCCCACAACGGGAGCCAGAGCTCACCTCGCGACGGCTCGTCCCCTGGCGCCGCGTGCCCCCCGCCTGCGGCCTCAACGGTGAAGGGGAAGGCAGCTCGTCGAGGCAAGGCGACCCCGAACCGGCGGGAGACCGCACCCGCGAGCAGGACCGCGCCCTCAACCAGTAGCACGTAGTCCCACGGGTTCAGGCGCTTCTCACCCACGAATCCCGCCGCCGCGTTCGGGGCGTCGACGCTCGAGGGGTGGAGGAGGCCGCCGGTCGCCTTGATGGTGGTCCCACCTGCTTGATCCTCGAAGAGCGCCGCCCGGAGAGCATCGGCCGAGCGCGTCCGCCTCGCGCGCCGACCCCGTCGGCCGCCGAGGTCGAGGACCTCCAACAGACATTCCGCGAAGACCCGGGTGAACTCCATACGGCCGTCGGCGCCCCCCGCTCCGAACAGCGGCGCCCAGATGGGGTCCTCAGCGGCCAGGATCCCGATCGCATCGACCCACCGCACGAACGGCTCGGGTAGCCGCGACCGGAGCTGGGCAACGAGCCGCGCCTTCTCGTCTCCGCTGGGGGGCTCGGTACGCGCGCCGAGCGCCGCCCGGGCCGCCCTCACGCCCTCCCGGTACCCCTCCAGCCGGGGATGCTCCGACCTGGCCAGTTGGTCGACCGGGCTGTCAGGCCGATAGAAGCCGCTGTCCTTGTTCCACGGCGCGATCAGCGGCGTCGGCGCGTAGCGTTCCAGGAAGAACGAGATGAGCTCGTCGCCTGACAGGGAGCTGGCCAGGACGAAGATCTCCTCCTGCTCTTGCCACCAGCCAAGGGCCTCCGGATCGGCCTGCTCGGCCACGAGCCGGAGCACCCCCAGGGCCTTCAGGTAACTCCCGATGGGCTCCGGTCGGCAGCCCGCCAGCTCGACCTCAGGCACCCGAACCACCCTCTGTCTCCGCCGCGCTCGCCTCCCAGTCCGCCGCCCGCAGGAGGGCCTCCAGGAAGGCGAGTCGGAAAGGTCCCAGCTCGTCCCGGAGCCTGAGCACGCGCTCGCTCCAGGACGGCCGACCGTCGGCCCCCCGGCCCACCTCCATGAGGGAGAGGTCCAGGGTGATCTGCGGGACGAGGGCGCCATCCAGCGGCACCGGGCCGAGGACATCGCCGTCCCAGATGCCGCGCGCGAACCGCTGGCTCGGCTCGCCCGGCCGGGCCTCGTGGGGCAATGCCCTGATCGCGAGCCTCACTTTCCCGTGGTGGGCCGCTACGAGGTATGCCGCGAGATCCAACGCCTTCCCCTCGAGGCGGTGGAGGTCGGGCGGGCGCCTCGAGGAGCGCGAGCGCGCTGGCGAGCTCGTGCCGGAAGTACCGCCGCTCGTAGGACGGACGGCCTAGGGGCGACTTTGCCCACTGGATCGCGCTGCGGCGAGCTCGCTCGGCCTCTGGGAGTGACTTGAGCAGCGCCTCCTGGAAGACGCGGTGGGCCTTTCCCACGTCGTGCCACTGGGCGGCGACCTCGAGCGCCTGTCTGAGCCACGACTCGAGTGCCAAACCGAGGTCATTCAGGATCCGCCCCAGCCGATCGCGGACGTGGCCAAGGTGTTCCGAGAGCGGCACCCATGGCCCGACTGTCTCCTCGGGCGCGTCGTCCTCCAGGCCCTCCTCGCCTGCCGCGTCAGCCTCCACCGGTCCCAGGGGCGCCACGGGCCCGGGGGCTCCCGGGTCCCACCCGACCGTCGCCTCGTACCCGCCTGCCTCGCAGGGGAGGAGAACGGTCAGCCCGGGGTGCAGTCCCACCTCCGTGACGGCCCGCCACGCGCGGGCGAGGTGGTCCCACAGGAACCCCGACACTCGCTCGCGCCTGCCTCTCCCGGCGCTCAGGAAGCGACGTACCTCCCAGACCGGGACGGGGCAGAGCTCCTCTGGCGAAGGGCTGTCCAAGGTCTTCGGCGGCTCCGCGCCATCCCACCGCCGCCAGAAGACCTGGACATCCACATCGGCGTCGTCCCGGATGAACCTGGAAACGTCCACGTCGTTGCCCGCGAGGTCCGGTTCCGTATCGAACAGGTCGACGAGGTCCGGTCTCCGCAGGACTTGGCGGACGGGCGGCGGATCGCCGGGGCCGAGCGGATCCAGCGCTGCCGGGCTGACCGATCCGCCCTCCAGTCCGGCGAGCCGCTCCCGGGCGACGTCGAGCTGGCCCGGGTCGTACGGCACAGCCTCCTTCTCTCCAAGGTCGACCCACGCCACCTGAGCGTCCTCGTACTCCGCGAACCGGTTGCAGCGGCCGAACCGCTGGACCATGGAGCCCCACGGGGAGAGCTCCGTCACCAGGGTGGCCGCCGAGAGGTCGACCCCCGCCTCCACCACCTGCGTTGCGACGACGATCCGGCCTGCGGCCGGAGGTCGCGCGAGGGCCCGCGCGACCGCGGCTCGGCGGTCCGGCGCGCGGAACCGGGAGTGGAGCAGGTGGACTTCCAGGCCCGCCTGGACCAGACGACGCAGCTCTTCGTAGAGGCGCCGCGCCCGCTCCACCGTGTTCACCACGACCAGCGTCAGGGTCCCGGGCCGGTGGAGGTGGAGCACCGCGCCGGCCCCCTCCTCCGGCCAGCGCGCAACGCTGAGCCGCGAGAGGCGCTTGGGCGCCCGAACCCGCTGCCCGACTTCGGTGGCCAGGTCATCCTCGCTGAGCCGGACCGCCGACACGGGCGGTTGGTGGTCGACGGTCGCCAGCCACCCTGGGTCCACGGTCGCGGACATCCAGAGCGACGGACACGGCGCCGCGGTGCCGAGCATCTGCCGGAAGGCAGCGAGCTGCGCAGAGGTCGCGAGCCCGTTCCCCATCAGCTGGACCTCGTCGAGGACCCAGAGGCAGTCGTTGTTCAGGAGGCCGAACTCCATGGGCCACCTGAAGCGGCTGGCCGCGAAGCCCCGGTTCATCGCACGGGAAAGGAGCATGTCCGTCGTCCCGACGAGGATCGCGTCGCGCTCGGGTAAACGCGCCCAGTCGTCCTCGACCGTCCCACCCATCAGCTGGAAGACCCCGACCTCTCGCCCGAGATCGAGCCGCTCCACCCATCCCCGTGCGGCATCCAGGGTCTGCTCCACCAGGACGCGCATCGGCAGGCAGTAGACGAGGCGTCGCGGGGTCCCTCGACGGACCTCCAGATCGGGGTGGAACCGCCGTCGGTACAGCCATCCGAGGATCGCCGCCGCGGTCTTGCCCGAGCCCGTCGGGATCCGCACGAGCGCGGGGAACACCGGCGCCTCCGCGATGCCCACCTGGTAGGGGAACGGCTCGCGCCCCGTCGCGGTCCGGAAAAGTTCCTCGTACCCCTCGGGAGTCGGGCCACCCATCGCTACCTCCGGCGGAACGCGGAGCGCGCCAGTGTTGCGTATGGAAGCATGCTCCCCTCGGGGCCCGCAAGGACCACAGGAATCACGGCCCACCCCCGGCGCCTGGAGCCCTATGCCCACGCTGGCTCTGATCCATCCAGGACCTCCATCGACGAGGGGAGCGTCTCACCACCCAGTGACACAAATCACAGGGATGTGGTGCGTGCGTCCGGTTCGCGTGGAGGTGCGGTTCAGGGACCGAGCCCTACGGCACCAGCCGGAACGGGCCGCCGTCGAGCGGGCGCAGGACGCCGAAGCGCCGACGGCCCAGCGTGAGGATGGTCCGCGTGCGGTGGCGGGCGGCGAGCCCCACCACCGAAGGGCCCGCGACGTCGAGGTGCGGGCTCCCCTACTCGGTCCGGGCGAAGCGGGCGGCGGCCACGGCGAGGAACGCGAGGCCGAACGCCGCGACCAGCAGCAGCTCCACCCCGGTGGGCACCCGCCAGCTCCCCCACGTCACCCCGCCGGCGACCGCCTCCCGCACCTGCGCCGGGAGCCCGAGGGCCGAGAACACCGCCCGCCGCATCGGGTCCACCACGTACGTGAGCGGGTCGACCCGGGTGAGCACGCGGAGCCAGGTCGGGAGCCCGTTCAGCGGGTAGAGGGCCCCGGAGAGGAAGAACATCGGCATCAGGAACATCTGGGTGAGCGCGAAGAACGTCTGGATCTCGCGCAGGCGCACGGCGATCACGAGCCCCAGCGACGTGAGCGCGAACGCGAGCAGGAACAGCTCGCCCGCCAGCGCGAGGAGCAGGCCCGGCCGGTACGGCACGTCGACCAGGCCGGCGAGGACCAGCACGAGCAGCCCCTGGAACGTGGCGACGACGGCGCCCCCCACCGCCTTGCCCACGAGGATGCTGGTCCTCCGCACCGGGGCCACGAGCATCTCCCGGAGGAACCCGAACTCCCGGTCCCAGAGCAGCGTGCCGGCCGAGAACACCGCGGTGAACATCGTCGACATCGCCAGGACCCCCGGGTAGAAGAAGGTCCGGAGCGAGAGGCCCCCGAGCCCCGGGCCGCCCCCCGAGACCAGGCTCGAGAGGCCCGTGCCCAGGATGAACAGGAACATGAGGGGCTGGAGCAGCGACGAGAGGATCCGGGCCCGGTCCTGGGAGAAGCGGATCAGCTCCCGCTGCAGCACCACCCTGGCCCCCCGCACCTCCCGCCCGAACGTCGGCGCCGTGGGCCGGGCCACCGCCGCCTCCGCGCGGGTCCGCGCCACCTCCATCCCGCTCACCTCCCCCTGAGCTCCATCCCGCTCACCGCCTCCTCCTGCCGAGCAGCGCGGCGGCCATCCGCCGCCCCGGGTCCTCCGCCTCGGCGTCGCGGATCGTCCGCCCCGTGTAGGCGAGGAAGACGTCGTCGAGGGTCGGCCGGGCCACCGCCACCGAGCGGATCGGCACGCCGAGCTCGGCGAACAAGCGGGGGACGAACCGCTCCCCCTCCGGCACCGAGAACGTCACCGCGCCGTCGTGGATACCGGCCTCGACCCCGAAGCGATCGCGGAGCGCCGCGATGGCCCGCGTGTCGTCCTCGGTCGTGATCTGCACCCGGTCCTTCCCCACGCTCGCCTTGAGCGCCTCGGGGGTGTCGAGCGCGACGATCCTCCCGTGGTCGATGATCGCGATCCGGTCGCAGACCTCAGCCTCGTCCATGTAGTGGGTCGTGAAGAAGATCGTCACGTCCTCGCGCTGGCGGAGCTCCCGGACGTAGTCCCAGATCGAGGCCCGGGTCTGCGGATCGAGGCCGATCGTCGGCTCGTCCAGGAACAGCACCGCGGGCGTGTGGAGGAGCCCCCGGGCGATCTCGAGCCGGCGCATCATCCCGCCGGAGTAGGTGCGCACGAGGTCGTCGCGGCGGTCCCACAGCTCCACCATCTCGAGCAGCCGCCGGGCGCGCTCCTCGAACTCCCCCCGGGGGACCCCGTACAGCTCGGCGTGGAACCGGAGGTTCTGCCAGCCGGTGAGGTAGCCGTCGAGCGTGGTGTCCTGGAAGACCAGGCCGATCATCGACCGCACCTGGTCGCGCTGGCGGACGACGTCGTAGCCGGCGACCCGGGCCTCGCCCGCGGTCGGCCTGGCCAGCGTGCAGAGCACGTTGATCGTGGTCGTCTTCCCCGCCCCGTTGGGCCCGAGGAACCCGAACAGCTCGCCGCGGCCGACCTCGAAGTCGACGCCGGCCACGGCCTCCACCTCGCCGTAGCGCTTCACGAGGCCCCGCACCGAGATCGCCGCGTCGTCCGCCGGGGCGCGCCCGTCGCGCCGAACCTCCCCCCCGACCTCAGGAGGCATCGGTCTCCTCCTCGGGCCCCTCCTCCTCCGCGAGCAGCCGGTAGAGCCGCTTGCGGGCCCGGGCCAGGACCCGCGCCGCCCGCTCCGCGCGCTCGGGGTCCCCGGCCCGGATCACCTCCATCACCGCCCCCGCCAGGGCGAACCCCTCCTCGCGGATCCGGGCCACGGCGGGGCCCACCTCGGCGCCGGCCCGGAGCTCCCAGGGCCGCGCCTCGTCCTTCCGCCTCGCGACCTCGGCCCGGCCCTCGTCGGTGAGGGCGAAGACGCGCCGTCCCTCGTGCTCCTCGGCCCGCACCAGCCCCTCGTCCTCGAGCTGCTGGAGGGTGGGGTAGACCGAGCCCGGGCTGGGCTGCCACATCCCGCCGCTGCGGGCCGTGAGCTCCTGGATGATCTGGTACCCGTGCATCGGCCGCTCCCCGAGGAGGAACAGGATCGCCGCCCGGACGTCCCCCCGGGCCGCCCGCGCCCAGGCGCCCGGGAACTTCCAGTGCCACGGCGCGTGTCCCGCGAACGGGAACGCCCCGGGCCTGCCGTGCCATCCGTGACCGCCGTGCCCCTTCATCGGACCCTCACCTCCGCCCGAGCGGCGCCCGCCGCTGGCGGCCAAAGATATATCGCCGAACGCTCGCCGACAACTCGGTGGCGCGACGGGCGAGGGGAGGTCGGTGCCCCCAGATGTCGGCGACATGGAGCGTCGGTGACATCCTCCGTCGCCGACCGTGGGTCCCCACGATCGGGAACGCGCTCGGGTCCCCGCGGATCACTCCACGCCCACGACGTAGGCCCGGCGGGGCTGGCCGCCGTGGAGGACCTGGATCCCCAGCCCGGGCCAGCGGCGCGAGAGGAGCTCGACGATCCGCCGGGTGGTCCCAGGGCTCGCGCCCTCCCCCTCCAGAATCGTCGCGATCCCGCCCGGCCCCGCGACGAGCATCCGGAGGAGCTCGCCGGCGGCCTCCATCGCCGTCGGGGCCTCGGCCCTCGCGCCCTCCGCGGTGACCGCCTCCCAGCCCCGCCCGTCCCCCTCCCCCACCGGGGCGAGCCAACCCGAGCGGACGCCCGCCGCGGCCTCCGCCATGGCCCTCGCGACCTCCTCGGGGGGCCCGTCGGGGTCGTAGGCCCGGAGCGCCGCGAGCTGCTCGGCGAGCCCGCGGCAGGCCACGACCCGCACCGGCACGGGGGAACGCCGGGCCGCCTCCTCCGCCGCGGCACGGGCGGCCGGGTCGGCCGTGAGCAGGACCGCGGCCTCCGCCCCGGCCGACCGGACCGCCTCGAGGAGCTCCTCGGCCGTGGGGACGGGCGCGCCGACCCCGGTCACGACCTCGGCGCCGAGCGAGCGGAACAGGCGGCGCACCCCGTCGCCCGTGGCCACCGCCACCGCCGCCGTCGCCCGTCCCTCCTCCGGCCGCTCCGAGGGGAGGTCCCAGGCCTCCGCGACATGGAGGACGAGGTCGGTGACCCGCACGTCCTCGGGGCGGCCGAACCCCGCCGCCACCTCCAGGGCCTCCCCGGGGGCGTCGGTGTGGAGGTGGCACCGCCAGAGCCCCCCGCCCCCGGCCACGACCGCCGACTCCCCGACCCGGCTCCAGGCCTCCCGGAACGCCGGGACGACCTCCTCGGGCGCGCGAAGGACGCAGGCCACCTCGTACCGCGGCCCCTCCTCGGCCTCCCACCACTCC
>DATLZM010000243.1:0-12147 GCA_035573995.1 Actinomycetota bacterium
GGCGGGGGCCCGCCGAAGAGGACGAACCGCGGCGGGCCGGCCCCCACCTGCGTGCCGTAGAGGTACCGCACCCCGCCCGGGGCGGGCCGCGCCGCCTGGGCGCGCTCGAGGACGCGGTTGACCTCGGCCGTCGGCGCGCGCCGCCGCCACCGCTCGTGGGCCGCGAGGAGCAGGTCCGGGAGCCGGTGGACCCCGGTGCCGCGCACGGCGGACGTCCGCACGACCTCGGCTCCGGCGAAGCCCGCCGCCTGCGCGGCGAGGGCACGGTAGAGCTCCTCCCGCTCGCTCACGAGGTCCCACTTGTTCGCCACGACCACGAGGGCGCGCCCGCCCTCCAGGACCCGGGAGGCGATGCGCCGGTCCTCTGCGGTGAACCCCTCGGTCGCGTCCAGGACCAGCACCGCGACGTGCGAGCGGTCGACGGCGCGGACCGCACGGACGTAGCTGTAGTACTCGACCCCCCTGGCCCGCGACGGCCGGCGGAAGCCCGCCGTGTCCACGAACCGGACGGGGCCCCCCGGCCAGGGGACGATCGCGTCGACCGCGTCCCTCGTGGTCCCCGCCTCCTCGAACACGACCGATCGCTCCTCCCCCACCAGGCGGTTGAAGAGCGACGACTTGCCGACGTTCGGCCTCCCGACGATGGCGAACCTGGGCTCACCCTCCACCTCGGGTTGAGACTGTTCCGGCAGGAGCTCGACGATCGCGTCCAGGAGCTCCCCGGCCCTTCGGCCGTGGAGGGCGGAGACGGGCATGGGCTCGCCCAGCCCGAGGGCGTGGAAGACGGCCGCGTCCGGCTCGTCCCGCTCCGTGTCGACCTTGTTGGCGACGACCAGCACGGGGGTGCGGGCCCGCCGCAGCCTCCTCGCGAGCACCGCGTCGTCCTCCGAGATGCCCGCCCGGGCGTCGACGACGAGGAGGACGAGATCGGCCCGCTCGGACGCCCGCGCTGCCTGCGCGGCCACCAGGGCCTCGAGCCCCCGGGCGGAGGCCGCGTAGCCGCCGGTGTCCACGAGGAGGAACCGACGGCCCCGCCACGCCAGCTCGTGCTCCACCCGGTCCCGGGTGACCCCGGGCACCTCGTGGGCGATGGCCTCGCGCCGCCCGACGAGCCGGTTCAGGAGGGTCGACTTCCCGACGTTCTGCCGGCCCACCAGGGCCACCCGAGGAAGCCCCTCGGCCGCGCTCACGCCCACCCCCCACCGAGGCGCTCCCGGACGACCTCGAGGGCACGCTCGAAGACCTCGCGCTCCCCGAGGCCGGTCGTGTCGATCGCCACGGCGTCGGGGGCGGGGACGAACGGGTTGACCCGGGCGTCGAGGGCGTCGCGCCGGTGGAGGGCCCGGGCGAGCTCCTCATCCGAGGCCCGCTCCCGCACCCTCCTCGCGGCCCGCTCGCGGGGCTCGGCGAGGAGGAAGATCTTCACCGAAGCGTCGGGGAAGACCACGCTCCCGATGTCCCTGCCCTCGACCACGGCTCCACCTTCGCCCAGGCGCCGCTGCTCGGCCCGGAGGACCTCCCGGACCTCGGGGTGACGGGCCACCCTGGAGACCACGGCCTCCACCTCAGGGCTCGTGATCTCGGGACCGGGGATCCGTCCATCGATCCGGAGCTCAGGGACCGGCTGATCCTCGGACAGGGTGAACCTCATCCTCCGGGCGAGGTCGGCCAGCGCCGCACCGTCGTCCGGATGGACCCCCTGACGGAGCGCCTCGAGCGCCACCGCCCGGTACATCGCCCCGGTGTTGAGGTACGGGAGCCCGAGCTCGGCGGCGAGGCGTCGGGCCAGGGTGGTCTTCCCCGCCCCCGCGGGCCCGTCGATCGCGATCACCGGCCGGCCCGGAGCACCTCCCCGGGGGCTCCGCCGTCCCGGCCGGCCGCGGCCCTCGACCCCGCCACCCCTCCCCCTCACGGCTCCGCCTCCACCGCCGCCCCGAGCGCGGAGAGGACCTCCAGGAAGCCGGGGAACGACACCGAGGCTGCCTCGACCCCCCGCACCTCGCACGGCGCGCGGGCGGAAAGGGCCGCGACGACGAAGGCCATCGCGAGCCGGTGGTCCCCCCTGGCGTCGGCGCTCCCGCCGGCCACGCCCCCGCCCGCGACGAGCAGGTCGTCGCCCTCGACCGCCGCCCCGGCGCCCAGGCCCCGGAGCCCCTCCGCGATCCCCCCCAGCCGGTCGCTCTCCTTCACCCGCAGCTCGCCGCCGCCCGCGAACCTCGACCCGCCCTCCGCGTGGGCGGCCACCGCCGCGAGCACCGGCACCTCGTCGATCACGAGGGGGAGCTCCTCGGGCGGGACCTCGGTCCCCACCACCCGCGTGGCGGGGAGGACCCGGAGGTCGCCCACCGGCTCGCCCAGTTCCTCCCCGCGCACCGACGCCTCGGTCCGGATCCCCATCCGCCGGAACACCTCGAGGAACCGCGTCCGGGACGGGTTCAGCCCCACGTCCCGCACCACGAGCTCGGATCCGGTCAGGGCGGCCGCCGCGATCAGGAAGGCCGCGGACGAGACGTCCCCGGGGACGGCCGCCGAGAAGCCCTCGTGTCGGAAGCGCGACACGCGCACCCGGCCGGGGGCGATCTCCACCGGCGCGCCCAGCGCCGCCAGCGCGCGCTCCGTGTGATCGCGCGTCGGCGCGGGCTCCTCGACCGTGGTCGTCCCCTCCGCATCGAGCCCGGCGAGCAGCACGCAGCCCTTGACCTGGGCGCTCGGGACCGCCGACCGGTGGTGGATCCCCCGGAGCGCGGCCCCCTCCACCACGAGCGGCGGGCGTCCGCCCGAGGTCGCGACGCGCGCTCCCATCCGCCGGAGCGGCTCGGCCACCCGCTCCATCGGCCTCCGCGACAGGCTGGCGTCCCCCACCATCACCGCCCGCACGGGCCGGCTCGCCACCACCCCGGCGAGCAGCCGCATCGTGGTCCCCGAGTTCCCGCAGTCGAGCGCGCCCGGCGGTTCCTCCATCGCCTCCCGACCCTCACCCTCGACCGAGAGGTGAGGGATCTCGGGAGGAGGGACCGGCGCGCTCCGCCGAGGAGAGTAACCCCCAGCCGTCGGTCGAGCTCGCTCGCTATGAACCTCAGGTCGAAAGAGGGACTCGGCCGGGATGGCTCTCGGGAATAGGGCCGCCGCGCAGCGGAGCGTCGCCAACAGGTCGAGGGACGCTGGCACGCCGCGGAGCTCGCTCCTCCCGCGGGCCGTGGCGGTCAGGATGACCCATCGGTGCGCGATCGACTTGTCGCCCGGGACCCGGGCCTCCCCGCCCACCGAGGATCCCGGCCTCACGAGCGCGCGCACCAGGGACCCCCCTCAGGCGAGCCGGACGGGGTCGAAGCCCCGGGCCTCGAGCGCGGCCTGGGCACCCTCCGCGGCCGAGGCCCCCACCGTGAGGTGCACGGTCCCCCGCCCGCCCTCGGGGGAGTGGACGATCTGGAGGTCCTCGATGTTGACCCCCGCCTCCCCCAGGGTGGCCGTGAGCTCCGCGAGCACGCCGGGCCGGTCGGGCACAGGGACCTGCAGCACCGCCACCCCGGCCCGCACCTGCGGCTTGGCGGAGAGGGCGAGCCGAGCCCGCTTGGCGTCGGCGAAGGCCCGCTCCACCTCGGCCCCACGGCCCTCCACGACCAGGTCACGGAGGAGCCGCAGCCGGTCGCGGTAGAGGTCGATGGCCTCGGCCAGGGCCTCGCGGTTCGCGAGGAGGATCGAGCTCCAGAGGGCGGGGTTGGAGGCGGCGAGCCGCGTGAGGTCCCGGAACCCACCGGCCGCGAGGAGCAGGATCTGGGGCTCGTCCGCCTCCTCGGCGGCCGCCAGCCCCATGAGGGCGGTGGACGCCACCTGCGGGAGGTGGCTCACGAAGGCCACCAGCCGGTCGTGACGCGCGGCCTCCATCTCGACCGGCTGCGAGCCCAGCCGCTCGACCAGGCGGCGCACGCGGGCACGCGCCGCGGGGTCCGTCCGGGCGGTCGGCGTGAGGACCCAGACGATCCCGTCCACCACCGAGGCGGACGCGTGGTCGGGGCCCGAGCGCTCGGAGCCCCCCATCGGATGGCCGCCCACGAACCGCGCCGCGGCGGCCCCGGCCAGGCGCTCCACCTCCCGGACCACGCTCCCCTTCACGCTCCCGGCGTCGGTGACGACCGCCGTCGGCGAGGCGGCCAGGGCCCGCACGACGGTCTCCGCGATGGCCGGGAGCGGCGTGCAGACCAGCACGACGTCGGCGCCCGCCGCGCAGTCCTCGACGGACGCGGCCGGCTCGAACCCCGCCTGGGCCCCCGCCCGGCCCAGCACCACCGGGTCGACGTCGTAGGCGCGGACCGCGAGGCCGGCGCGGGCGGCCGCCATCGCCACCGACGTCCCGATCAAGCCGGTGCCCACCACCCCGAGCCGCGTCGGCTCCGGAGGGGCCGCGTCCGGGGGCCCCGACCTCATGCCCCGGCCTCCTCCCTCATGCCCCGGCCTCCTCGAGGTCGTCCCGGAGCGACTCGGCGCCGTCCAGGTACACGTGCTCGATCTCCGCCAGCGGCCGATCCGAGTGGAAGTGCATCAGGATCCTGATCACCCGCGGCATCGACCCCTCCACGGGGATCTCCCGCGCGCAGAGGAGGGGCACCTCCCCCAGGCCCATCCGTCGCGCCGCCTCCGCGGGGAACGCCGAGCGCAGATCGTCGGTCGCGGTGAAGAGCACGCTCACCAGGTCCTCCCGGTCGACGCCGTTCCGCTCGATCATCGTCCGGAGCAGCCGCTCGGTGGCCCCCAGCAGGACCTCGGCCCGGTCCTCCGCGACCACGATCGCCCCACGCGCGGCGCGCACCCGCATCCCTCCTCCTTCCTCGGTCGCCCGTCCAGGCCGGCGGCCAGCCCGGCCCGGCGAGGGCACAGGCTACAGGCCGGCCGCGCGGTAGAGCGCCCGGACCTCCTCGGGCCCGAGGGGCCTGACCTGGCCGGGTCGGAGCCGGCCGAGGCGGACCGGGCCCACCCGGACCCGGACCAGGCGGCGGACCGGGAACCCGAGCGCCTCGAGCATCCTGCGCACCTCCCGCTTCCGCCCCTCGACCATCACGACGCGGAGCGCCCCGCGGCCCGGGCGGCGCCCCACGAGGCGCGCCGAGACCGCCCGGGCCGTCCCGTCCTCGAGCTCCACCCCGCGCTCGAGGGCGCGGGCCGTCCGCTCCGTGGGCTCCCCCGCCACCTCCACCAGGTACTCCTTCTCGACCCCGTACCTCGGGTGCATCACCCGGCTCGCGAGCTCCCCGTCGTTCGTGAGGATCAGGAGCCCCTCCGAGTCGCGGTCCAGGCGGCCCACCGGGTAGACCCTGGGCCCGGGCGGGAGGAGGCCCCGCAGGTCCGGCCTCCCCCGGGGATCGCGGAGGGTCGTCACCACCCCGACCGGCTTGTGCAGCGCGTAGTACCTGACGTTGGGATCGAGGTTCACCTTCGAACCATCGACCTCGATCACGTCGCGCGAGGGGTCCACCCGATCCCCGAGCCGGGCGACCCTGCCGTTCACCGTGACCCTTCCCCGGGCGATCAGCTCCTCGCAGGCCCGGCGGGATCCAAACCCCGCCCTAGCCAGGACCTTCTGGAGCCGCTCCCCGGCCACCCCCCCTCCCGGTGCCGCAAGCTCAGGCCCCTGGGTCCGCCCCATCCTCCCCCTCATCGGCCCCCTCCTCCGCCTCGGCGTCCGCCCCGAGGAGCGGGGCGAGCGGGGGGAGCGCGGCGAGCGAGGGGAGCCCGAGGCGCTCGAGGAAGGCCGGGGTCGTCCCGTAGAGCACCGGGCGGCCCGGCGCGTCGTCCCTGCCCACCTCCTGCACCAGGCCCCGATCAACGAGGGCTCGGAGGACGCCGTCCGAGTTCACCCCCCGGATCGCGGAGACCTGGTGGCGGGTGACCGGCTGCTTGTAGGCGACGATGGCCAGGGTCTCGAGCGCCGCCTTGGTGAGCCTGGCCTGGCGGGAGGAGAGCACGAAGCGTTCCACCATCGGCGCCACGTCGGGATGGGTCGCGAGCCTCCACCCCCCCGCCACGTTCCGCAGGACGAGGCCCGCCCCCCGCTCCTCGTAGTCCCTGGCCAGGGCCTCGCACAGCTCCTCGGCCCTCCGGCGGTCGAGGTCGAGGGCCTGGGCCAGCGTCGCGGCGGGGATCGGCTCGTCCGAGACGAACAGGAGCGCCTCGATCGCCCGGATCAGCTCCCGGTCCCGGGCCTCGGCGTCGTCCTTCACCCTCCCTCGACCTCCACCGAGGGATCTTCCGGCGTCGGCCGGACCCCGACCGGGCGGGACCGCGTCACCCTCGCCATCCCACCTCGATCTCCCCGAACGTCTCGGCCTGGGAAAGCTCCACCTTCCCTTCACGGTACAGCTCGAGCAGGGCCAGGAACCGAACCACCACGTGGATCCTCTCCGGGCAGTCCGCCACGAGGTCGCGGAACCGGGCCCGACCCACGCTCGCCAGCCGCGCCTGGACCGCCTCGATGGCCTCGGCGACCGTGATCCGCACCGGGGTGACGTGCGACAGGTCGAGCACCGGAGGGGGCCGGAGGAGCGCGGCCGCGACCCGGGCCAGGTCGCCCGGCCCCACCCCGGCCAGCACGTCGGGGTAGAGGTGGGCGAGGTCCTCGCCGGGGCCGACGTCCCTGGTGAAGTACCCCGCCTCCGCCTCGATCCGCGCGGCGAGCCACGCCGCCACGCGCCGGAAGGCCCTGAGCTCCAGGCTCCTGGCGTACGCCAGGTCCGGCGACCCGCCCACGAGGTCCTCCTCGGAGACGTCCTCGGGGCGCGGGAGGAGCCTGCCGACCTTGAGCTCCAGCAGGACCGCGCAGACCGCGAGGAACCAGGTCGCCTCCTCGAGGCTCCACCGATCGGCCTCGCGCGCGTGCTCGAGGAACCGGTCCGTGACCCGGGCGATCGGCACGTCGCAGACGTCGACCTTCTGCTCGAGGATGAGGTCGGCGAGCAACCGGAACGGCCCGCTCCAGATCGGCAGCTCGACCGTGAAGCCGCCGGGGGGCGGGGGGCCGCTCATCCGAACCGCATCGCGTCGCGGACCGCCTTCATCGTCTCCTCCACGATGGGGCGGACGCGGGCGCGGCCCGCCGCCAGGACCTCGTCCACGATCCCGGGGTTCGCCTCGAGCTCGGCCCGCCGTTCGCGGAACGGCCGGAAGTACTCCACGATCCGGTCGGCCAGGTTCCCCTTGCACTCCACGCAGCCCAGCGCGCCGCTGCGGCAGTTCTCGTCGGTCCACGCCAGGATGTCCTGGGAGAAGAGCCGGTGGAGGGCGAAGATCGGACAGATCTCGGGCCGCCCCGGGTCCCCCCGCCGGATCTTCAGCGGGTCGGTGACGAAGCTGCGGACCTTCGCCCGGATCGCCTCCTCGTCGTCCCGGACCCAGATCGCGTTGTCGAAGGACTTGGACATCTTGCGGCCGTCGGAGCCGGGGACGAGCGGCGAGGGCGAGAGGAGCGCCCGGGGCTCGACGAGCACCTCGCCGTAGAGGCGGTTGAACCGCCGCACGATCTCCCGGGCCAGCTCGAGGTGCGGGACCTGGTCCTCCCCCACCGGGACGAGCTCCCCCCGCACGATCACGATGTCCACCGTCTGGAGCAGGGGGTAGCCGAGGAGCCCGTAGCTCGCGCTCTCCCGTTCGGCCAGGTCCCGGAGCCGCTCCTTGTAGGTGGGGACCCGCTCCAGCCACCCGAGCGGCGTGATCATCCCGAGCAGCAGCGTGAGCTCCGCCACCTCCGGCACGTCGGACTGGCGGTAGAGGGTGGCCTTGTTCGGGTCGATGCCGGCCGCCAGGAGGTCGAGGACGAGCTCCCGCACGAAGCCGGGGAGCTCGCGGGTGCGGTCGTAGTGGGTCGTGAGCATGTGCCAGTCGGCGATGAAGTAGAAGGCCTCGTGCTCGTCCTGGAGCCGGACCATGTTCAGCACGTTCCCGAACCAGTGCCCGACGTGCATCGGGCCGGTGGGGCGGTAGCCGGTGAGCACCCTGGTCTTCCGCCCCTCCCGGGGCGAGGGCGCGGACGGGGCGGGGGTCGGCGTCTCGATGCCCGCGATGATAGCGCGGCCCCGCCCCGGCCCCGCGGAGCGCGGCCGCCGACCGGGCGGGGTCAGCAGGGGACGCCCGCCACCACGCGGCAGACGAGGTTCGAGAGCCCCTGGACGATCCCGAGGAGCGGCCCCGCGAGGAGGAAGAACACGAGGAGGATGAAGAGCGGCAGGTACTCCCCCAGGTCCTCGTAGGTGCGGCGCGCCCGGGGCGGCAGCGCGCGGGCCAGGAGGCGGGCGCCGTCGAGCCCGGGGATCGGCATCAGGTGGAAGACGAAGAACACGACGTTCGTGTAGAGGGCGATCGCCGTCGCCCTCGCGGCCTCCGGCGGCATCGGGATCCGCACGAGCGCGCCCACCACCACGGCCAGGGCGAGGTTCGCGAGGGGCCCGGCCAGCGCCACCCAGGCCGCGTCGCGCTCCCCCCGCCGCAGCCACGACGGCTCGAGCGGCATGGGCCTCGCGTACGCGAACGGCGGCGGCTGGTACCCGGCGCCCGAGGCCCAGAGGATCACGATCAGCCCGGGGAGGATCAGCGACCCCAGCGGGTCGAGCTTGGGGCGGGGATCGAGCCGGAGCCAGCCCCACCGGCGCGGGCTCCCGTCCCCCAGCCGGTCGGCCGCCAGGGCCCGCACGTGCTCCCGGAGCAGGAGGGCCACGGCCATCGACCCCGCGAGCTCGAGGGCCAGCAGCAGGCGGTCCATCAGCCGAACCACCCGTGCACCAGGGGGGGCGGCTCCACCGCGCGGTCGGAGACGCGGAGGGCGGCCAGCACCCGGCGGGCCGCCGCCCGGGCCGCGTCCTCGTCCCGGGCGTGCACCTCGCCCAGCGGCTCGCCGCGCTCGAGCCGGTCCCCGACCTTCGGACGGAACACGATCCCCACCGCCGGATCCACCCGGTCTCCCTTCCGCCGCCGTCCCGCGCCGAGGTCCACGCTCGCCCGGCCGATCTCCTCCGCGTCCACCGCGGCGAGGACCCCGGAGCGCTGGGCCTCGATGGGCCGGACCACCGGAGCCCGGGGCAGGACGGCCCAGGGGTCGTCGACGACCCGCGGGTCGCCCCCCTGCGCCTCCACCATCCGCCGGAACCGGTCCAGGGCCTCGCCCGCGGCGAGCGCCCGCTCGGCGCGGGCCCGGGCCCCTTCGGGCGGCACCCCCTCCAGGGTCGCCAGGGCCTCGGCGGCGAACGCGAGCACCAGCTCGAGGACCCGACCCCCGGATCGCCCGGCGAGGAGGTCGACGGCCTCGGCGACGTCGAGCGCGTTCCCCACGGCCTGGCCGAGCGGCTGCGACATGTCGGTCACGGCCGCCCGGGCCCGGCGCCCGAACCCCGCGGCCAGGTCCATGCAGGCCCGGGCCAGGGCGACCGCGTCGCCCACGGTCTTCATGAACGCGCCGCTCCCGGCCTTCACGTCCAGGAGGATCAGGTCGCTTTCCACCGCCAGCTTCTTGGACATCACGCTCGCCGCGATCAGGGGGATCGACGGGACCGTGGCCGTGGCGTCCCGCAGCGCGTAGAGCGCCCCGTCGGCCGGCACCAGCTCCGCGCTCTGGGCCGCGACGGCGCAGCCCACCTCGGCCACCTGCCGCTCGAGCTCCTCGGGCGAGAGGTCGGTCCGGAGCCCCGGGATCGACTCCAGCTTGTCCAGGGTCCCGCCCGTGTGACCCAGCCCGCGGCCGGAGAGCTTCGCCACCCGGAGGCCCAGGGCGGCCGCCAGGGGGGCGAAGACGAGCGTCACCCCGTCGGCCACGCCCCCCGTGGAGTGCTTGTCGACCTTGGGACCGGGGACGCCCTCGAGGGGCAGGGTCCGGCCCGACCGGATCATGGCCCTGGTGAGCGCCAGGGTCTCCTCGGCGTCCAGCCCCCGGATGAAAGCGGCCATGAGGAACGCCGCCGCGAGGTGGTCCGGGATCTCGCCCCTCGCGTAGCCCTGGACGAACGCCTCGAGCTGGCCCGCAGGGATCGACCGGCCGTCCCGCTTGGCGGCGACCACGTCCCGAGGGTCCCCCAACGTCGTCTCCATCGGTGGTCCTACCTCCCCCGCCGCTGAGGCTCGACCTCAACCGGAGCTTGACATCGGCGCGCGAGCCCTCCGCGCCTCATGGCTCGACCTCGGGCCTCGCACCGTCCGGCCTCACCTCGCGCTCCGCCTCGCCCCTCAGAACCCGATCTCCGCCGCGAAGCTCTTCCCCGCGAGCCCGTCCCACCGCGCCCCGAGCAGATCCGCGACGGTCGCTCCCAGGTCCGCGAACGACCCCCGGAGCCCGAGATCGACGGGGCCACCGCGGAGCCCGCCCACGAGGATCGGGACGAGCTCCCTCGAGTGGTCGGTGGAGGGCGTGGTGGGGTCGCAGCCGTGGTCGCCCGTGAGGAACAGGACGCCCCCGTCCAGCGCCGCGAGGAGCTCGGGGATCCGGCGGTCGAGGGCCTCGACGCAGCGGGCGTAGCCCTCGGGGTCGTTCCGGTGCCCGTACTTCGAGTCGAAGTCCACGAGGTTGGTGAACACGAGGCTGGGGCCGGGGCGGGCGAGGAGGTCGAGGGAGAGGTCGATCCCGTGGTCGTTCGAGTCCGAGTAGCGGCCCTCGGTGATCCCCTGCCCGGCGAAGATGTCGCGGACCTTGCCGACCGCGTAGACGGCGACCCCCGCCTCCAGCAGCCGGTCGAGCACCGTGGGGCCGGGCGGCGGCACCGAGAAGTCGCGGCGGCCGGGGGTGCGGACGAACGAGCCGGGGCGGCCGACGAACGGCCGGGCGATCACCCGCCCGACGGCGTGGGGGCCGGTGAGGATCCGTCGGGCGATCCGGCACCACTCGTAGAGCGTCGAGACCGGCACGACCTCCTCGTGGCAGGCGATCTGGAACACGGAGTCGGCGCTCGTGTAGACGATGGGGCGTCCGGTCCGCAGGTGCTCCTCGCCGAGCTCCTCGATGATCTCGGTGCCGGAGGCCGCCTTGTTCCCGAGGACCTCCCGCCCGATCGCCTCCTCGAAGGGCCGGATGACCTCTTCGGGGAACCCGCGGGGATACACCGGGAAGGGCCGGTCGAGGACGATCCCCATCATCTCCCAGTGCCCGGTGGTGGTGTCCTTCCCCGCCGAGCGCTCCACCGCGCGCCCGTGGGCCGTGCCGGGATCCGCGCGGGGGGGCACGCCCGCGATCTCGGTGAGGAGCCCGAGCCCGAGGGCGGCGAGGTTCGGCGCCCTGATGCCGCCCACCGCCCGCGCGCAGTTCCCGAGGGTGTTCGAGCCCTCGTCGCCGTAGGCCGCGGCGTCCGGGGCCCCGCCGACCCCGAACGAGTCGCAGACGAGGAGGAGCACCCGCTCGACCCTCGCCCCGCGCACCCCTCCCCCTCCCGCCGGCCGTCCGTCAGCGGGCGACGCCCTTCCGCTTGCAGTCGATGCACAGGAGCGCCCAGGGGATCGCCTCGAGGCGCTCCACCGAGATCGGCCGCCCGCAGCTCTCGCAGGTGCCGTAGGTCCCGAGGTCCATCTTGGTGAGGGCACGCTCGACGTCCCGGAGGTTGGAGCGGAGCGCGCGGACCACCGAGAGCAGCCGCGACCGCTCGGCGGTGCTGTGGGCGCTGTCCGAGAACCCGCGCTCGATGTCCAGCTGCACCTCGTCGGAGTCGGGATCCGCACCGTGCTCGGAGATCTCCTTGCGCAGGTTCTCGCGCTGCTCCTCGAGCGCGGCCCGGAGCCGGGACAGCGTGGCCTCATCCAGCACGTTCCATCACCTCCCGCCGGCCGTGGCCGGCCGTCGTGCCCTCGGATGCGTCGTCCGGTAGACCTCGAGGAGGTGCTCCCGGGAGACGAGGGTGTAGACCTGGGTCGTGGCCACGCTCGCGTGCCCCAGGAGCTCCTGCACCACGCGAACGTCGGCCCCGCCCTCCAGCAGGTGGGTGGCGAAGGAGTGGCGGAGCGTGTGCGGCGTGACCCGCGCGTCGATCCCCGCGGCGCGGGCCCGGAGCGACAGGACCCGGGCGCAGCCCTGCCGGGTGAGCCGACCGCCGCGGCGGTTGAGGAACAGCGCGCCCCCCGAGCGCGCCGACGCCAGGGCGGGTCGGCCGGCCGCCAGGTAGCGCGCCACGGCGTCCCGGGCCGCCCGGC
>DATLZM010000244.1:0-3704 GCA_035573995.1 Actinomycetota bacterium
GAGGCGCCTGCGCCGGGGGCGGTCGAGGCGGCCGGATCCCCCGCCGAGGACGGGCTCCGCGCGCCGGACGCCGCCGGGGTGGACGTGGGGATGCTCAGGCGGTCGTGGCCGGCCGTGCTCGAGCACCTCCAGCAGCGGCGCCAGGCGATCCTGCGCGCGCTGCTCGAGTCGGCGACCGTGGCGGCGTTCGACGGCCGGACCATCGAGCTCGCGTTCCCGCCCGACCGTCGGTTCGGGGTGGCGAAGGTGGAGGAGCGGGCCGAGGAGCTCCGCCGGGCGCTCGGGGAGCTGTTCGGGATCTCGCCGGAGATCCGCTGCGTGGTCCGGGCGAAGGTCGCGGCCGAGGTCCTGGACGAGGAGCCCCCGCCCTCCGAGGAGGAGGCCCTCCGCCGGCTCGAGGAGGAGCTCGGCGCGAGGCCGGAGGCCTAGCGGGGGGCCGGCGTGTACGAGGGACCCATCCAGGAGCTGATCGACGAGCTGTCGCGGCTCCCCGGGATCGGGCCGAAGTCGGCCCAGCGGCTCGCGTTCCACCTGGTGAAGGCCCCGCCCGACGAGGCCAAGCGCCTCGCCGAGGCCATCGTCCGGGCCAAGGAGCGCATCCGGTTCTGCCGGGAGTGCGGGAACGTGGCCGACGGCGAGCTGTGCCGGATCTGCCGCGACGAGACCCGCGACCGCACCGTGCTCTGCGTGGTCGAGGAGCCGAAGGACGCGGCCACGATCGAGCGGGCCGGGGTGATCAAGGGCCGCTACCACGTGCTGGGCGGCGCGATCTCGCCCCTGGACGGGGTGGGGCCGGAGGACCTGCGGGTCCAGGAGCTGCTCGACCGGGTCCAGCGCGACGGGGTCACCGAGGTGATCCTGGCCACGAACCCGAACCTCGAGGGCAACGCCACCGCGATGTACGTCGCGGGGATGCTCAAGCCCCTCGGGGTCCGCGTGACGCGGCTCGCGAGCGGGCTCCCGGTGGGCGGGGACCTCGAGTACGCCGACGAGGTGACGCTCTCCCAGGCGCTCGAGGGCCGCCGGGAGATGTGAGCGGCCGGGTGGGCGAGCGCGACCCCTTCCCCCGGAGGAAGGCGCGGACGCGCGGGTTCACCCTCGGCCAGCCGCGGAGCTTCGCCGTGGCGCCGGACGGGTCGCGGGTCGCGTTCCTGCGGTCCCCGGCGGGGGACGATCCCACGAACGCCCTGTGGGTCCTCGACGTCGACCGGGCGGGGGAGCGCCTGGTCCTCGACCCCCGCGAGCTCGGGGCCGCCGAGGCGGACCTCCCGGAGGCGGAGCGGGCCCGGCGCGAGCGGGCGCGGGAGCGGGCGGGCGGGGTCACGGTCTTCGCCTGCGACCTGGCGCTGCGGATCGCCGCCCTCGCCCTCGGGGGGCGGCTGTTCGTGGCCGACCTGGTCGCCGGGGGCGGCCGGGAGGTCCCGGTGGAGGGGCCGTGCCTCGACCCGCGGCCCGACCCCGGCGGCGCGAAGGTGGCCTACGTCCGGGACCGCGAGCTCCGCGTGGTGGACCTCGCGAGCGGGGAGGACCGCCCGCTCGCCGGGGAGGACGACCCGGCCGTCACCTGGGGCCTGGCCGAGTTCGTCGCGGCCGAGGAGATGGGGCGACACGCGGGGCACTGGTGGGCGCCGGACGGGCGCGCGGTGGCGGCGGCTCGGGTGGACGAGCGGGCCGTCCCGGTCTGGCACATCGCGGACCCGGTGGACCCCTGGCGCGCGCCGCGGGCGGTCCGTTACCCGGCCGCGGGGGACCCGAACGCCGACGTCTCGCTCCACGTCCTCGGCCTCGACGGCTCGCGGGTCGAGGTCGCCTGGGACCGCGAGGCCTTCCCGTACCTCGTGCGGGTGGTCTGGGAGGAGGGTTCGCCGCTCACGCTGGTCGTGCAGAGCCGCGACCAGCGTCGGATCCTCGTCCTCGCGGCCGACCCGGCGACCGGGGCGACGCGCGTGCTCCGGGAGGACGTCTCCCCGACCTGGGTCGAGATCGTGGAGGGCGTGCCGCGCTGGCTCGCCGGCGGGCTCGTGTGGACCGTGGAGGACGTGGACGCCGACGGCCGTCGGCTCCTCGTGGGCGGCGAGGTCCGAACGCCCCCCGAGCTCCGGCTCCGCCGGGTGGCGGGCGTCGCCGGCGGCCGGGTGGTGATCCAGGCGAGCGAGGCGGGCGAGCCGACCGAGGCCCACGTGTACGCGGCGGGCGCGGAGGGCGTCGAGCGGCTCTCGCGGGGCCCGGGGCTCCACGACGCACCCGCCGCCGGGGGGGACGTCGTGGTGCTCGTCTCGCAGGGACCGGAGGACGAGCTGCCGGTGGCCCGGGTCCTGCGGGGCTCCGAGGTGGTCGCCACCGTGGGGTCGAACGCCGAGCGACCCGGCTCGCTGGCGGCCCCCCGCCTCGCCCGGTCCCGGGGTCGGGGGATCCCCTACGCGCTCCTCCTGCCGGAGGAACGCGGGGAGGGGCCGCTCCCCGTGCTCCTCGACCCGTACGGGGGGCCCCACCTCCAGCGGGTCTGGCGGGCGTCGTTCCCGTTCCTCGAGTCCAGGTGGTTCGCCGAGCAGGGCTTCGCGGTCCTCGTGGCCGACGGGCGGGGCACGCCCGCCGGCGGCCTCGCCTGGGAGAAGGCCGTCCACCTCGACCTGATCGGCCCCGCGGTCGAGGACCAGGTCGAGGCGCTCCGCGACGCGGCGGATCGCCACCCGGGCCTGCTGGACCTCTCGCGGGTGGCGATCCGCGGCTGGTCCTTCGGCGGGTACCTGGCGGCGGCCTGCGTCCTCCGCCGGCCCGACGTGTTCCACGCCGCGGTCGCCGGGGCCCCCGTGACCGACCCGGCGCTCTACGACACCCACTACACCGAGCGCTACCTGGGGTCGCCGCAGGAGCACCCCGAGGCCTACGCGCGGAGCTCGCTCCTCCCCGAGGCCGGGAGGCTCGAGCGGCCGCTGCTCCTGATCCACGGGATGGCCGACGACAACGTCTACGTGGCCCACACCCTCCGCCTCTCGCGGGCGCTCCTCGAGGCCGGCCGCCCCCACGCCGTGCTCCCGCTCTCGGGCGTGACGCACATGACCCCGCAGGAGGTGGTGGCGGAGAACCTCCTCCTGCTCCAGCTCGACTTCCTCCGGAGGGCGTTGCGGCTCGCGGAGGCTACGTCGGAGCCCGCCCCCTGACCCGCCTGGCGACGAGCCAGCCGACCCCGAGGACGGAGCCCACCACGAGGGCGATCGGCAGGACGTAGCCCAGGCCCACGACGACCGCGAACACGACCCGGAAGAAGCCAGCCACCGCGTGCCGGACGGCGCTGCCCACGCCTGGGGCCGTCGCCGTGCCGCCCGTGAGCTCCAGGGGCTCGCCCTCCTCGCGGAGCGAGAGCCTGATCGTCGCCATCGCCGTGAGCCGGTCCAGGGCGCGGAGCTGCGCCCGTATCTCCTCGATCTCCACCAGGGTCCGATCCAGGGCGGCCTGCACGCGGAGGACGTCCCGGACCGTGCGGGCCCGTTCCATCAGCCCCTCCAGGGTGCGACGGCGTTCCAGGGCCACCCGCAGGCGGGCCCGCAGGTCGACCACCTCCCCCGTCACGACCCGGCCCCGCATCGACAGCCGCTCGACCCGGCCCAGGCCCCGGAGCGCGGCCATCGCCTCGCGGAACCGGTCGGCCTCCACGCGGAGGACGAGGGTGCCGGCATGGCCCCCACGGGTCTCCGAGGCCTCCA
>DATLZM010000245.1:0-3801 GCA_035573995.1 Actinomycetota bacterium
CAGAGCTCGAGGAAGGAACGTCCGAGGAGCAGGACCCCGGCCCCCGCGACCACGGAGATCAGCCAGGCCGTGGCCATCGTCTCGTTGCGCACCCGAGCGGCCCGCTCGACCTCGCCCGCGCCGATCACGCCGCCCAGGCCCGGGGCCATCCCGAAGATCAGGCTGGTGATGCCCGCCATGATCGTGATGGGGACGAACCGCGTGAGCGAGTAGGTGGCGACCTCCGAGGCGGACCCGGCGATCCCCAGGACCACGACGTCGCCCCCCATCGTCACCTTCATCACCAGGTTCCACACGAGGAACCACCAGCTCAGGCCGACGAACCGCCGGACCGCGGCCCCGTCGGGCCTGGCGATCCCGAACCAGGGCACGTAGGTCCGGGCCAGCCAGTGGTACGTGCCCCCGATCACCAGGGTCCCCGCGACCGCCCCGAGCGCCACTCCGACGAGGTCCCGCGTGACGACGGCTCCCGCGGCGACCAGCCCGCCCCCGACCAGCTCCAGCGCGGCCGTGAGCCCCATCCGCTTGTACCCGAGGTTCTGCCCGACCATCACGGCCCACGGGATGTTGGTGAGCCCCGCGACCACGAGGTCCGCGACCAGGACCGCTGCCGCGATCCTGACCAGCCCGTGCAGGCCCGGTGGGACCTCCAACCAGACCGGAGCGAACCAGGCCAGGACCCCGCCGGCCCCGGCCAGGACGGGGAGGAAGAGCGCCCACACCGCGACCGCGCTCCCCACCGCACGTCGCTTGTCCTCGAGGTCCGGCGAGGCCTGCCGGTTGGCGAGGAACCACTTGAGCGCCTCGGCAGGGCGGCCCCCGGCCGGGTTCGCGTGTCCCACGAGCCGCTGGAGCACTTGCCAGTTGCCGAAGCCGACCTCGCCCAGGGACCTGAGGAGGATGGGGTTCACCACGAACCCGGCGATGGCCCGGGCCGCGTAGTCGAGCGCCTGCGCCACCGCGTTGAGCGACGCCTTCTTGGTGAGGCTCCCGTCCGACGTCAGCCGCCCGCGGATCCGCGCGACCACTCCTCGCCGCTCGAGCACGCCCGCCGCCTTCCCACGCATCGCTAGAGCCTCGCCCAGACCGCCGACCGGATCTGTCGCAGAACCTCCTCCAGAGGCCGCGTCGCATCGAGGACCACCGCGGGCAGGCCGCTCCAGTCGAGAGACCAGATCTCCTCGGCCCGGCGGCGGACCTCCTCCTCCGGCTCGAGGCCCCGGCGTCGTTCCACGGCGACCTCCGGGGGGACGCGGAGCACGAGGAGGACGTCGGGCGGCCCGATCCGCCGGTAATAGCGGTCCTCCAGCCGGGCGAGGGCCCGGACCAGCCGGCTGCGCGCCCGGAGACGCGGAAGGGTCGCGGTGGCCGGTCCATCCATGGACCGGATCCGGGGCAGGGGGAACCGGTCGGATACGACGACCCCTCCACGCCGCACGAACCGCGAGCCCCGCACGCAGCTGAGGTACCGGTCCCGCGAGACCAGGACCTTCCGAACGAGCCTGGCGAGGTCGCGCGGGGCGATCCGCTCCCCGTCCGGGATCGGCGCGACCGGCCCGGGCGTCCGATTCCCCGCGGGGGAGGCTGGGTCACCACGGTCCCGGCGCGCGCTCTCCGGCCGCGCAACGGGCCGGACCACTGCCCGCCAGAGCCGGTGGAGCAGGGCGGACGCTCCGGACCGGGGTGGCTTCCCCAGGTGCACGAGGCGCGCGTCGACGCGCGGGGAGAGCCACCGGTGGAGATCCCGGGCGGCCGTGGTCTTGCCGGCGCCGTCCGCGCCGACGATCGCGATCCACGCCCCGCCGCGGACGAGCCGCGCCCTGGGTCCCCCGCTCCCCCCGAGCCGCCGCCGGACCGCCCGGACCACCCTCCGCCACAGCCTGAGTGGCGCATCCAGGCGCGCCGAGCGTCGGCCGTGGGCGGCGAGCGCGCGCTCGAGCTGCCACGCCGTCCGGATCCGGGATCGCCGCGTCGCCCCCGGCTCGAGGCACCGCCGGCACCGCTCCCACAGGGCCCCGCCCACGCAGGGGAGGTGCTCGAGGATCGCCCGACGGGCTTCCTCCGGATCGGCCCGGGCCGACAGGTGCGCGAGCTCCCGCTCCTCCCCCGCGGAGAGCGCTCCCTTCCCCGCGAGGAGCGCGTCCCAGGTCGCGTGCTTCAGCACCATGCGGAGCACGAAGGCGACGAGCTCGAACCCAGGGGCCGGCACGGGGAGGACCGGGCCCGGCTCGGCCGAAGCCAGGTACGCCTCCTCGAAGGGGAGCCGGAGGTTCTTCGTCGTGTCGTCGCCCACGACGAGCTGGTAGTGGACGTGGAGGGGCACGAGGACGCCCGACGGCTCGTCGAGGCCGTAGGCGTGGAACGTGCCCGGCGGGTCGGCCCGGCCGGGGACCCAGGCCCGCTTGAAGCCGAGGCTCGCGAGGATCCGCTCGAAGCGGTCCGCGTCCTCCCTCGCCACGAGGAGATCAAGGTCGCTCTCCCCGCGCAACGCCCGGTCCAGGGCCGCCGTGCTCTTCCAGGCGCAGCAGCGGATCCCCTCCGCGGCCAGGGCATCCGCGAGCCGTCGGACGAGGTGCAGGGAGTCCGGCTCCGCTGGAGCCGCGACCGACCGGACCGAGGCGCCCGCCCGCGCGCCCATCCGATCAGGAGCCGGACGCCTGTCGCACCGGGCCGGCCACGGCGCCGGTCCGGAGCCACAGGCGTTCGGCGGGGAGCACGTCGCCCAGGCGGTAGGCGTCCAGGCCGAAGGCCTCGAGGACCGCCATGGCCCTGGCCTCGTCCCGCGGGCCCACCGTCCGCCGCCACTTCTCCACCAGGTACGGTCGGGAACCCGGACCTCCCGCCGTGAGCAGGCGCCGGGTCTCCTCGGTCGACTTGGAGCGGACGTTCACCGAGGGGACGGGGAGCCGGCGGACCATCCGCTCGGGCCTCGGGAGGTCGAGCGTCCGGGCGAGCTCCTCGATCGCCGGGAGCGGATCCAGGACGAGCTGCTCGTAGGTGACGATGGCCCAGTCCTCGCCAGCGATCCGGAGGGCCGCCGCGTTCTGCAGGCACCAGGCGAGGACGCCCCGTTCGAGCCGGTCGCCGCGGGCGAGGATCCGCTCGGCCGTCGCGAGCTCCTCCGCGCTGAAGTGGCGGCGGTGGTCGCTCGCGAGCATCGCCGGGAGCGTCGGCCACCGCTCGCTCGAGAGGGTGACCGCGATGGGGTGCCGGAGCAGGTAGACGACGCGGCAGTGGAGGCGCTCCCGGGCGAGCCTCGCCACGTCCGCGGGGGCGTGGATCTCCTTGAAGACGATCCGCCGGGTGATCGGCCGGTGGTACCGACGGAACGGGTTCGGGTTCGTGAAGCCGATCCGCCCGGCGCAGATCCGGGCCAGGTACCGCTCGATCCGGGGAAGGGCCTCCGGGCTGTAGAGCTCGACCCAGTCGTCGATCCCGAGGTGGCGCCGGACGGGGGCGACCTCGAGGTACAGCGGCTGGTTGCAGGTCTTGAACCCCGGCTGGGTCCAGATCAGCTCCATCAGCCAGGTGCTGCCGCTCCGCGGGGTCGAGTACAGGAACACGTCCGGGCGGCCGTCCGGCAGGTGGAGGTTGGAGAGGGCCTTCACGGTCCGCTTCGCCGCCTTGATCACCGGCGGGACACCTCCCCGCGCGGCGCTCGGACCTCGTCGAGCACGGCCGCCGCGAGCCGATCGGGCTCCGCCTCGTCCGACCGGAGCCGCAGGACCGCGGGCCCGTCCTCGCCCATGGCCGCGAGGACCCGCTCGAAGGCTCCGCGGTAGCGGCGGAGGAACTCCCGCC
>DATLZM010000246.1:0-9984 GCA_035573995.1 Actinomycetota bacterium
AGGTGGGCGAGGTCCCTGGCCCCCTCCTCCACCCAGCACCCGGTGGCCTCGGCCCGGGCGATGAGCCGGAGGAGCTCCCGCTGGGCGCACCCCACCCGGGCGGCGGCCCGGTCGAGCTCCTCGAGCACGGCAAAGACCCCCTCTTCGCGACGCGACCCGATCGGCGGGGAGAGGGGGAGGGGAACCCCGTCGACACCCGCATCCTACACGAACATACGTTCGCCTGTCAAGAGGAGGATGCACGCTGCCGCTCCCTCCCCGCCCATCACCCCAAGGGCACTGACAACCTTTGGGCGTTCCTGGCCCGAGCGTGCCGCCCCCGGGGGGGCCGCCTACCGGGCGGAGACCTCGCGGCCCAGGGAGACGGTGAGCACCGGTCGCAGGTCCTGCACGTCGTCGACCTCGAAGGGGTCGGCGTCGTAGGCCGCGAGGTCGGCGTGCGCGCCGGGCTCGAGGGCGCCCTTCTTCCCCTCCTGATGGGCCAGGCGGGCGCTCCCGATCGTGTGGAGCCGGATGGCCTCGGCCCTGGACATCCGCTGGCCGGGATCGTGGTGCCCCTCGAGGGCGGCGATCGCCGCCATGGGGTCGAGGGGGGTCACGGGCGAGTCGCTCCCCACCCCGACCTCGAGGCCCCGCTCGACGAGGGAGCGGAAGGGGTTCATCCCGGCCGCCCGGCCCCAGCCGAGCCGGACCTCGTAGAGCCCCCCCGGGTGGCCCCAGAGGGCGTCGAAGGCCGGCTGCACCGAGATCGCGAGCCCGAGCGCGGCCGCCCGCTCGACGTGGGCGGGGCTCGGCATCTCGAAGTGCTCGACCCGGTGGCGCCGGGCCCGGAAGTGCCGACGGGCCCGGGAGTCCAGGGTCCCGTAGATCCGCTCCCACGTCCGGAGGACCTGCTCGATCGCGCGGTCCCCGATGGCGTGCACGCCGACCTGGAGGCCGGCGGCGTGGGCCCCGTGGAGGAACTCGGCCAGCTCGTCGTCGGCGAAGTACGTCTCTCCGCTCCCCTCCGCGTCGGCGTAGGGCGCGGAGAGCCCCGCCGTCCGGGCCCCGATCGAGCCGTCCACCGGGAGGTCGCCGCCGATGCGCGGCAGGCCCAGGTCCATCGCCTGCGCGACGTCGGTGGTCGCCACGTAGATCACGACGTCCACGGGGAGCCGCTCGCGGTGCCCGAGGAGGACCTGGACGTCGCGGAGGCCGCGGAGCTGGGGCATCGACATCTCGTGGACGCAGGTCACCCCGCGGGACGCGGCGAGCGCCGCGGCGCGCAGCTGGAGCTCCTGGACGTCGCGCTCCGGGATGGCCTGGGCGAACCACCGACGCAGGCGCTGGTTGGCCTCGCCGGTCAGGGCGCCCGTGGGCCGGCCGCGCTCGTCCCGGAGGAGGCCCGGCGCGTCGAGGACCCCGGCGGCGCGCAGGGCCTCGCTGTTGGCGAGGGACAGGTGCCCGTCCACCCGCACGAGGCACAGGGGGTGCGGGGAGAGCCCGTCCAGGTCCTCCAGGCCCGGGAGCTCGGGCCGCGGCCAGCGGGACTCGTCGAAGCCGTGGAGCAGCGTGGGGACGTCCCGGCCGGCCACCGCGTGCCGGACGGCCTCGAGGAGCCCCTCCCGCGACCGCGCCGCGGCGATCGCGGGGTCGGCGAGGTGCTCGCCGGTCCCGGTGAGGTGGACGTGGGTATCGACGAAGCCCGGCACGATCGTGGCGCCGGGGAGTTCCACCACCCGCTCGGCTTCGGGCGGGTCCCCCGCGCCGACCCGCTGGACGTGGCGGCCGTCGACCAGGACCCACTCGCCCTCCGGGGGGTGCGAGAGGGTGCGGACGCGGGAGGCCCGGTACAGGGTGCGCATCGGGCGCCGATGATGCCACACCCGGATCACGGGCGGGGGCCCGAGGCCGCGGCCCGTTCCGCCAGCCGCCGCACCTCCTCCGGCTCGAGGAGGATCCGGCTCTTCCGCGGGTTCGGGGCGAGGCCCAGGCCGTCGAGGGCCCGGAGGGCGAGGTCCAGCCCCCGGCGCGCGGAGCTCGCGTCCTCGGCCGGCGCGAGCACGTCGTCCACCCACCGGAGGTGGCGGAGCCCCGCGCCCCGGAGGGCCCGGTCCAGGGGGGCCAGGACCGCGTTGGCGAGGACCGCGGACGGATCGGGCCCGACCGGGAGCCCCCGCACCCCGCGCTCGGAGAGCGAGCGGAGGAGCCGCCCGAGCGCTCGGGCGACGTCGCCCGCCCCGGCGGACCGCAGCGCCCGCTCGACGACGTCGGGCGAGACCGAGGGGTAGAAGTCGGCCACGTCGAGGACGAGGACCGCTCGCACGCGCGGGGGCGTCAGTAGGGCGCGGAGGGCGGCCCGACGGCGGGCCCGGGCCGCGCCCAGCGGCTCGAGGCGGACGCCGGACCCTGGGAGCGCGCGGTTCCCCACCACGCCCGGCCCGAGGGACGTCTCGATGGCTGGGACGGCCGCCCCGACCAGCGCGCCGTACGCCCGCGCGTCCCGCTCCGGGAGCCGGACGAGGAGGCGCGGTCCGCCGCCCGGCCGAGGGACCGACGCGAACGAGGGGAGCTCGAGGTCCCCGGAGCTCCGGCGCGCCCTCGGCATCCCCTCTCCCCTCCCCCGGCCCGGGGGAGGGAGGGCCGCTCGCGGACGGCCGGATCCTAGCCCCGCGAGCTCCCGGCGCGCGATCCCCCGAGGCGGGGGTTCGCGGGTCCCACCCGGAGGCCCCACCGGTCGGCCCGCGGCGGATGCCCGCTCCCCCGGGCGGCGCCCCGGGCTCCCCCGCCGGGGCGCCGGTATCCTCCGGGTGTGCTCGACGAGCGTGACCTCGACATCGTGGCCGCCCTCCAGGAGGACGCCCGGGCGACCTACGCGGAGGTCGGCCGCCGCGTGGGGCTCTCCCCCTCGGCGGTCCACGAGCGGGTCCGGAAGCTCGAGGCGGCCGGGGTGATCCGGGGCTACCGGGCGGTCGTCGACCCCGAGGCCCTCGGCCTGTACGTGACGGCTCTCATCGCCGTCACCCCGCTCGACCCCACCCAGCCCGACGACCTCCCCGACCGGGTCCTGGACTTCCCCGAGGTGGAGGACTGCTACAGCGTGGCCGGGGAGGCCAACTACATCCTCAAGGTCCGGGCGCGCTCGCCGAGCGCGCTCGAGGACCTGATCCGCCGGCTCCGGGAGAAGGCGGGGGTCGGCACCCGCACCACCGTCGTGCTGTCGATCCCCTTCGAGGGCCGGCCCACGCGCCCCCCGGCTCCACCGCCCTGAATCCGGTCAGGGGTCCCGCGCCGAGCCGTTCCCCCCGAGGTCCCGGTAGCGGGCGTAGAGCGCGACGTAGCGGCGCCAGAGCGGCCGCAGCCGGCCCCCGGGGTCGAGGTCGCGGAGGCTCCTCGGCCGGAACGCCGGGCCCGTCCCGCCCAGCTCGGCGCGGTCGACCCCGAACTCGGCGAGCACCGCCGCCACCGGCTCGGCCGCGTTCACGAGGGCGAGCCACACCCGGTTGTTCAGGTCGTCCAGCTCCCCGGGCCGCAGGACGCGCTCCGCGGAGGGCCTGCCCAGGCGACGGGCCAGCTCGATCACCCACCCGGGGAGCAGTCCCCCCCAGACCTCGGTCCGCGCCCCGATGGCCTCACGCGCCACGAGGGGGTCGAGCCACAGGTCGGGGTCCCGGAGCCGCGAGGCGACGGCGTCGGCGCTCCTCTCGACGGCCGCGCCGAGGGCCTCCCGGAGCGCCCGGGCGGTCCCGGGCTCGAGCCCCCCGACCCAGGCGGCGCGCTCCTCCAGGAACCGCTCCACGGCGCGGCCGAGCGACGCGGCGACCACCGCCCGGGCCGCCTCGGCGAACCGCTCGCCGAGGCTCGCGATCTCCCGTTCCAGCCGCTGCGCCTGTCCCGAGGACATCCTCCCCGGCCCCTCGCCGAACCGGGGCCCGGTGCCGAGCGTACCCCAGACGGACGGAACGACGTAGACTGATGCCGAGACAGAGCCGGCGGGGCCGCCGGCCGACCTCCGGGAGCTCGCCATGGACCAGTACCGCAGGTACCTCCGGTGGATCAAGCGGGCCGCGATCGTCGTGGGCGTCTACCTCCTGGTCGCGTACCTCCTCCTCGGGATCACCCCGCGCGTGGCGCTCACGAACCCCGGGCCGACCCTGGCCCAGTACCGGGTGCTGATCATCCAGATCCTGTTCGCGATCGTCTTCATCCTGATCCAGTTCGTGGCGCTGTTCTGGTTCCTGGCCCGCGGGAACACGTACGTGATCTACCCGGGCGAGTACGACGTCACGTTCGACGACGTGCGGGGGCAGCCGGCGGCGGTGGAGGCCACGAAGGAGGTCCTCCGGCTGTTCCAGGGCTTCAAGGAGTTCAAGCAGATGGGGGGCTACCCGCCGCACGGGATCCTGTTCGAGGGCCCCCCGGGGACGGGGAAGACGCTCCTCGCCAAGGCCATCGCGGGCTCCTCGAGCGTGCCGTTCCTCTACGCCTCGGGCTCGGGGTTCGCCAACATGTTCCTCGGGATCCCCCAGCTCAAGATGCGCCGCCTCTTCTCCAAGGCCCGGGCGATGTCGGACAAGTACGGTGGCGCGGTGATCTTCGTCGACGAGCTCGACGCGATCGGCGGGAGCCGGGGCCTGGTCTCCGAGCGGAGCGCCCCCGAGCGCGCGGCCGACCGCGTCTTCGTGGGCGGGATGTGGGGCGGCGGCCTCGGGGTGATCAACGAGCTGCTGGTCCAGATGGACGGGCTGGTGGTGCCGCGCGGCCTGTGGCGCCACGTCCGCCGGGTCCTGTTCCGGGCCAAGCCGAAGGTCCCCTTCTACAACATCATGGTGATCGGGGCGACCAACCGGGCGAACACCCTCGACCCCGCGCTGCTCCGCCCGGGCCGGTTCGACCGGAAGATCCACGTCGGGCTCCCCGACCACGAGGGCCGGCGGGACATCGCCCGCTACTACCTGGCCAAGGTCCGCCACGAGCCGATCGACGTCGACAAGCTGGCCCGGATGACCGTCGGGTACTCGCCCGCGATGATCAAGAACATCGTGAACGAGGCCCTGATCTTCGCGCTCCAGGACGGGCGCGACGCGCTGCGGTGGGACGACCTCTGGCAGGCGAAGCTCGCCGAGGAGATCGGCCTGAAGCAGCCGGTGAAGTACACGGACCGCGAGAAGCAGATGGTGGCGATCCACGAGGCGGCCCACGCGGTGGCCTCCTACACGCTCGAACGCGGGGAGCGGCAGATCCAGGTGATCACGATCCAGAAGCGGGAGGGCGCGCTGGGCCTGGTCCACGGCCAGGACGTCGAGGACCGCTACCTGCGGACCCAGAAGGAGATCCTGGCGCGCATCCAGGTCTCGCTGGCCGGCCTGGTGGCCGAGGAGATCTGGTTCGGGCAGACCACGACCGGCCCCTCGAGCGACCTCGAGGCCGCCACCTGGAACGCCGCCGCCTACGTCGGCCTGTACGGGATGGGGCGGAGCCTGGTCTCGGCCAGCGCCCTCGCCAACCCCTTCGCCGGCGAGAACCCGATCAAGGCGGTCCTCGCCGACCCCGAGCGCCGCACGGAGGTGCACGAGCTGCTCGAGGAGTCCAAGCGGCGCGTGCGGGCCCTCCTCCTCGAGAAGCGGCACGTCGTCGAGGGGATCCGCGACGCGCTGCTCGAGCGGGAGGAGCTGATCGGGGACGAGATCGAGGCCCTCATGGCCCAGCTCGGCGAGCGGGAGCCGCTCGAGGTGCCCGCGGGGCTGTTCGCGGGGAACGGCCAGCAGGGCGCGGGCGACGGGCGCGAGGCGGGGGTCGCGCTGCCCCCGCCGCCCCCCCGGCCCGACCTGGGCTGAGCGGGGCGGGAGGACCGCCGCGGGCAGCCCCGGCCCCGGGGGACGACCGCGGGTATGCTCGGTGGCGTGCGGCTCTACAACACCCTCACCCGGCGGGTCGAGGAGGTCGTCCCCCTCGAGGACCGGCGGATCCGGATGTACACGTGCGGGCCCACCGTGTACCGGTACGCCCACCTCGGGAACCTCAGGACCTTCCTCCTCGCCGACCTGGTCCGGCGGGCCCTCGAGTTCGAGGGCTACGAGGTGTTCCAGGTCATGAACATCACCGACGTCGGGCACATGACCGACGAGTCCTCCCCCGAGGCCATCGACAAGATGCTCCTCGCCGCCGAGGACGAGGGGCTCTCCCCGCGCGAGATCGCGGAGAAGTACACGGAGGCGTTCCTCGAGGACGCCGCCGCGATCGGGATACAGCCGGCCCACGTCTACCCCCGGGCGACCGAGCACATCCCGGAGATGCTCGAGCTCACCGAGCGACTGGTCGAGCGCGGGCACGCCTACGTGGTGGAGGGCGGCACGGTCTACTACGACGTCCGCTCCTTCCCCGGGTACGGGAAGCTGTCGGGGAACACCCTGGACAAGCTCCGCCCCGGCCACCGGGACCTGGAGACCGACCCCCGCAAGCGCCACCACGCGGACTTCGCGCTCTGGAAGGCGGCCGGCCCCGGCCGGCTGATGAAGTGGCCGAGCCCCTGGGGGGAGGGGTTCCCCGGCTGGCACATCGAGTGCTCGGCGATGTCGATGAAGTACCTGGGCGAGCGGTTCGACCTGCACACCGGCGGCGTGGACCTGATCTTCCCCCACCACGAGGACGAGATCGCCCAGTCCGAGGGGGCCACCGGCCACCAGGTGGTCTCGACCTGGGTCCACGGCGGGCACCTCCGCCTCTCCGGGCAGAAGATCGCCAAGTCCGCCGGGAACGTGGTCCGGGTCCACGAGCTGGCCGAGCGGGGGTTCGACCCGCGCTCCTACCGCTACCTCACGTTCCAGACCCGCTACCGGAGCGAGATGGACTTCTCCTGGGAGGCGATGGCCGCCGCCGACGAGCACGTGAAGCGCCTGCGGCGGCGGATGGCGGAGTGGAAGGACGCCCCGCGCCCGGCCGAGCCGTCCGAGGCCGGGCGGGGGTACGACCGGCGGTTCCGCGCGGCCGTCGCCGACGACCTGGACCTGCCGGAGGCCGTGAAGGTGCTGAACGAGCTGGTGAAGGCGGCGGAGGTCGCCCCCGGCGAGAAGTACGCGCTGCTCTCCTCCTGGGACCGGGTGCTCGGGCTCGACCTGGAGCGCGAGGCCCGCGAGGGGTTCGAGGTCCCGGCGGAGGTGCGGGCCCTCCTCGAGGAGCGGGACGCGGCCAGGAGGCGGCGGGACTTCGCGACGAGCGACGCGATCCGCGCCCGCCTGGTCGAGATGGGCTTCGAGGTCCAGGACACGGCGGGCGGGACCGTGGTCCGCCCCCGCACCTGAGCCCGGGCGGGGTCCGCACCCGACCTCGGACCGGCGCGGCTCAGGCCGTGGTGACGAGCTCCCGCGGGGCGTGGTTCAGCCGCTGCGCCCCCTCCGGGGTCACGGTCACGATGTCCTCGATCCGCACGCCGAACTCCCCCGGCAGGTAGATCCCGGGCTCGATCGAGAAGCAGTGGCCGACCCGGAGGGGCTCCGTGTTCCCCGCGACGATGTAGGGCTCCTCGTGCTCCTCGAGGCCGATCCCGTGGCCGGTGCGGTGGATGAACCGGTCCCCGTAGCCCGCGGCCTCGATCACGCGCCTGGCGGCCGCGTCCACCTCCTCGGCCGGGACGCCCGGGCGGACCGCGCGGAACGCGGCCTCCTGGGCCTCCCGGACCACCTCGTGGACCTCGGGGAGCCCCGGGGGCGGGGCCCCCACGGCCACCGTGCGCGTGATGTCCGAGCAGTAGCCGCCCACGCGGCCGCCGAAGTCGAGCACCACGGCGTCGCCGGCGCGGATCCTCCGCCCCCCTGGCTCGTGGTGCGGGGAGGCGCCGTTGGGGCCCGAGGCCACGATCGTGAAGGCCACCTGGTCGTGCCCCGCCGCGAGGAGCAGCTCGGCGAGCTCGCCGGCCACCTCCTCCTCGCTCCTGCCCTCGAGCCGCCCCCCGAGCAGCCGGTGGAACGCCTCGTCCGCCCCCCGGGCCGCGCGGCCCAGGAGCTCGAGCTCCTCGGGGTCCTTCACCGCCCGGAGGGGCGCCAGGACCGGCGAGGCGCGGACGAAGCGCGCCCCGGGGATCGCGGCCTGGAGGCCGAGGAGGTGCGCGGCCCAGGTCCGGTCCCCCACCGCCAGCGTGCCCTCCCGCGGCAGGAGCCGCGCGGCGGCCTCGTAGGGGTCCTCGCCGTCGAGCCAGGTCACGACCTCCACCGCCCCGCCCACCGGGGACGCCCGGGCCAGGGGCGCCTCGAGCGCCGGGACCAGCAGGACGGGCTCGGCCGCGGCGCGGACGACGAGCAGGGTTAGGCGCTCGAGCGGGGGCGGCTCGTACCCGGTGAGGTAGCGGTAGTCGGGCGAGGGCGCGACCAGGATCGCCGCCAGGCCCTCCTGGCGGGCCCGCTCGGCGGCGCGGCCGATCCGCTCGAGGAACCGCCCCCCCATCCCGCTCACACCTTCATCAGGATCGCCCTGGGCACGACCTGGAACACGGCGGGGGTGGTCCCGAGCACCTCGCCGTCCGCCTCCACGGGCAGCGCGCGGTCCCCCTCCACGCGGACCGCCGTCCGGGCCCGGAGCTCGGCGATGTGGTCGTGCGGGACGTGCTCGCCCCGGTAGATCCGCGGGATCATCGTGAACGCGTCGGAGCGGGGCCCCTTGAACACGAGGACGTCGAGGACCCCGTCGCCGGGGTAGGAGCGCGGCGAGACCCGCATCCCGGCCCCGTAGAACTGGCAGTTCCCCACGACCACCAGGAAGGCCGGCCCCTCGTAGGTCCGCCGGTCGACCTGGACGCGGACCCGCGCCAGGCGGAACCTGGGGAGCGTGAGCCAGAACGCGACGAAGTACCGGGACCGGCCGAAGAACCTGGGGAGGCGCTCGGCGCGCGCGGCGACCGCGGCCCCCAGGCCGGCCTCGGCCACGTTCACGCCGTAGCGGGTCCGGTCGGCGCCGTCCTCGCCCCGGTACGTGATCCGCATGAGGTCCATCGGGTAGACCGAGTCGCCGACCAGGTGGTGGCAGGCGCGGGTGGCGTCGCCGGGGAGCCCGAACGTCCGGACCAGGTCGCAGCCCGAGCCGGCCGCCACGACCCCCAGCACGAGGTCCGGGGCGAGGGGGCCCTCCTCCCCCATCATCCCGTTCACCACCTCGTGCACGGTCCCGTCGCCCCCGACCGCCACGAGGAAGCGGGCCCCCGCCCGCACGGCCTCCCGGGCCAGGCGCGTGGCGTCCCCCGGCCCCTCGGTCGATCGGAGGGTGTACTCGAGCCCCTTGGCCCGGAGCTGGCGCTCCAGCTCCGGCACCTCCTCGGCCACGCGCCCGTGGCCCGCGTGGGGGTTCACGATCACCGTGAGGGGGCCGAAGGGGCTCGCCATCGGGGGGATGGTAGCGGGGTCAGACGCCCGTGTAGGCGACCACGCCCCGGTTCATCGCCGCTCGCGCGGCGCGGACCGTGGGGGCGACGTCCTCCGGCGCGACGTCCTCGATCTGCGCCAGGAGGTCGATCAGCTGCTTGCAGGTCCGCACGAAGTCCCCCGGGGCCATCTCCGTCTCCCGGAGCACGTCCTCCAGGGGCTTCCCCTCGGCCCAGTGGAAGGCGGGGACGGCGAAGCCGGCCTCGAGGTCCCGGCAGAGCGAGACGCGGTGCACGTCCTCCACCCGGCGCACCCGCCGCCAGATCTCCCCGAGCCTGCGGAAGCGCTCCTCGGTCCTGGCCGTCGGCATCCCGTCCCGGGGGGCGGCCCGCTCGCGCGGCTCGTAGACCAGGGTCGAGACCAGGGCCGCCGCCTCGGCCGGCGAGAGCCCGACCAGGAGCCCCTCCTCCAGGGCCTCGCCCACGAGGATGTCGCCCTCCCCGTAGATCCGGGCCAGCCGCTCCCCCTTGGGCAGGAGCTGGAACCCCCGGACGTAGCCCAGCTCCTCGAGGACCGCGAGGACCCGGTCGAACTGCCGGGCCAGGGTCTCGGTGCGGGCCCGGATCCGCCGCTTCGGGCCGTTCCAGACCGAGAG
>DATLZM010000247.1:0-2777 GCA_035573995.1 Actinomycetota bacterium
TGGGCCTCGCAACCGCCGGCGCGTTCGTCTGCCTCCTCACCGGCCTGCGCCTGGTGGGGGCGGTCCGGGCGGCGATCGTCTCCGCCCTGGAGCCGCTCGCCGCGGCCGTCCTCGCCGCCGTCTTCCTCCACGAGCGGATCCCGGCCGGGACGGCGGTCGGTGGGGCCCTGATCCTCGCGGGCGCCGTGGCGGCGAGCGTCGCCCGGGCCCGCCTGCCGGCCGAGCCGCCGGTGCCCTGATCACCCGGCGCCGAGGAGCGCGCCGAGGGCCGCGACCGCCAGGTAGGCGACGATCCCGCCCACCACGAGCGCGACCCGCATCGCGGCCGGGATCGGCGAGCGGGCGAACGCCAGGTAGGCGACGGGCCCGGCGAAGGGCACGAGCAGCACGACCGCCACCCAGCCCACGCGGGTGCCGGTCGTGAGCTCGTCGCGCCGCACGAGGTCCCAGAGCGAGATCGAGACCCATGCGGCGTAGAGCACGAGGGGCAGGAGGTACCCGTAGAGCCCGACGAGCAGGCCCCACCAGGAGACGGCGAGCGGGGTCGCGAGCACGGCTGGCTCCTTCGTCACGTCCTCGGGCGCGGCCCGGCCGAGGGCCCGCGCGTCGCGGATCTCGTAGGGCCCGGGCACGGCCACCCGCGGGATCGCGGGGAGCACGGGCGCCCGGGCGGGGTCGGGCATCGAGGGCTGGGGCACCGGCGCCGGCGCGTCCCGCCAGTCGGCGTGGGGGAACCGCCCGTCCATCGCGTCGAGGAACCGGAGGAGCGCCTCGAGGGTCACCCCGGGCTCCCCGCCGCCGCCCGGCTGGAGCCGGAGCCCGCAGCCGTGGAGCCACTCGATCGCCGCCGGGGCGCTCGTGCGGAACTCGTTCCCGCAGAAGCGGTCGCCGCCGGCCGCGGGCGCCCCGAGGGCGAGGTCGGCGATGCCCGAGCCCCGCACGACGTTGTCCTGGACCAGGTTCCCCGAGGTGACCCAGAGGCGCTGGTCGAGCATGGGGAGGAGGGCGATCCCGAAGGCCGGGTGCCCCTCCACCAGGTTGCGGAGGACCTGGTCGCCCCGGCCGCCGGTGACCAGGATCCCGATCCCGAAGCTCGGGTACTGGAGGGGCTCGGCCGGGACGTCCGGCCGGGCGTTGCCGTGAACCCAGTTCCCGGCGATGAGCGCCCCCCGTTGCGGCGGGTCGGCCTCGGAGTCGAGCGTGTTGGGGACGATCCCGGCCATGTTCCCGCGCCACTCGGAGTTCACGATCGCGAGGTCGCCCCCGGCGTTCGTCCCCGAGAACCCGAGCGCGTTCCCCTCCGCGAGGACGTCGGTGATCACCGCGTGGCAGGGGTTGCACTGGCCGACGTAGAAGCCGGAGTCGGGGTGGCCGCTCGCGTAGGAGCGCTCGATCCGCCCCCACACCGAGTCGTAGGCGAAGATCCCGTACCCGCCGTTCGCGTAGGCCGTGAGGTAGGAGCCGCGGTAGCCCCGGACCCCGCTCCACAGGAACCCGTTCAGCAGGTAGTGGCGGGCCGTGAGGTTCTCGAGCACGACGCCGTCCGCCTCGAGGACCTGGATCCCGTTGGCCAGGCGGAACCCGCCGTCGAGGATCACGCGGTTCCGGTCGAGCCCGCGGATCGTGAGGTAGGGGGTCGTGACCCGCACCGACTCCCGGTAGACGCCGGGCGAGACGAGGACCAGCCCGCCGGGGCGGGCGGCGTCCACCGCGGCCTGGATGGTGGGGAAGTCGCGGGGGACGCGGAGGACGGGCCCGGGGGCCGTCGGGACCGGCTCCCGCCCGGGGCCGACCGCGCCGCCCGGCGCGGGGAGCGGGACGTCGCCCACGACCACCACGCCCGCCATCCCGACCCCCGGCGCCCCGTGGTAGGCGCAGTGGTAGGGGTAGACGCCGGGCTCGGGGAAGGCCAGGCGGAAGGCCTCCCCGGGGCCAAGGTCGCCGGAGTCGAAGCTCCGGTCGTCGGCGGTCACGGTGTGGGGGGAGCGCCCGGCGTTCTCCCAGACCACCTCGGTGCCGGGGGCCACCCGGACGACCTCGGGGTCGTAGACGTCGTCCAGGGCCCGGACGGTCTCGGCGGGGGGGCCGCCGACGGCCGGCGCGGCGAGGGCGAGCGCGAGGGGGAGGGCTCCGAGGAGCGGGAGGAGTGGGCGGCGCCCCATCGCGCGCGGAGCCTAGCACCCCGCGGTAGGGTGGGGGCGATGGGCGGCCCGGAGCGCCTCACCCACCTCGATGCCTCGTTCCTGTACCTCGAGCGGGCGTCGATGCCGATGCACGCGGGCGGGGTCTCGATCCTGGACCCCTCGACCCGCCCCGACGGCCGCCTCCCGTTCGAGGACGTCCGCCGGATGCTCGCCGCCCGGATCCACCTCGCCCCCCGGCTCCGGCAGCGGGTCCTCGAGGTCCCCCTGGGCATCGCGCGCCCCGTGTGGGTCGACGACGAGCGGTTCGACCTCGACTTCCACCTCCGGCGGGCGGCGCTCCCCGCGCCGGGCGGGCGCGCCGAGCTGGCCGACGCCGTGGGGCGCGCGCTCTCCGAGCCCCTCGACCGGACCCGGCCGCTCTGGGAGCTGTACCTCTTCGAGGGCCTCGAGGGGGGCCTCGCGGCCGCGCTGCTCAAGGTCCACCACGCCATGGCCGACGGGGTCTCGGTGATGCGGGTCGCGCAGGCCATGTTCGACCTCGATCCCGAGCCCAGGGACCCGGGGGAGCCCGAGCCGTGGCGGCCCGCGCCGCCGCCGACCGCGGCGGGGCTCCTGGGCGACGCCCTCCTCCAG
>DATLZM010000248.1:0-1417 GCA_035573995.1 Actinomycetota bacterium
CCGGCACGCCATGCGGGAGCGCTCGAGCACCCAGCGCAGGCCCTCGGCCTCGGCGAGCACGGCCACCCAGCCCGCGCCCGCTGCCCCGGTCATCCGCGCGCATCGTACGCGAGCCGCGACCCCCGGGCGCGCCTCGCCGGCCCGACGTCGTCGCGGGTCGCCCCGCGCTCCGGGGCGCCGGTAGAGTCGCGGCGTGGCCCTCTTCGAACCCGTCTTCGAGGCGCTGAACCGGGCGGGGGTCCGCTACGTCGTGGTGGGCGGGGTCGCGGTGGTGCTCCACGGGCACCCCCGGCTCACCGCGGACCTCGACCTCGCGATCGACCTGTCCCCGGCGGAGGCGCGGAAGGCGATCGACGCCCTGGTCGGGCTCGGGCTCCGACCGCGGGCGCCGGTGGATCCCGCCGGTTTCGCCGATCCGGCGGTGCGCGCCCGCTGGGTCAGGGAGCACGGGATGCGGGTCTTCTCGCTCGTCGACCCCCTCGATCCGCTGCGCGTGGTCGACCTCTTCGCCGAGGACCCCGTGGACTTCGAGGAGCTGTGGGCCCGTTCGGAGACGATGGCCCTCGGGGGGACGACGGTCCGGGTGGCCTCCATCGAGGACCTGATCGCGCTGAAGCGACTCGCCGGCCGCCCCGAGGACGAGCTCGACGTCGAGGCCCTCGAGGCGATCCGGGAACGCCGGGAGAAAGGCCCGTGAACCGGGACCGGGACCTGCGCGCCGACTGGGAGACCAGCCGGCGGGAGAAGCTCACGGCGGGGCTCGCCCTCACGCCGGCGGAACGGCTGGCCTGGCTCGAGGAGGCCATCGCCTTCGCCCACCGAGCCGGCGCCCTCCCCCGACGGACCCGGGGAGACCGAGGGCCCGAGGAAGCATCCGATCCCGCGGCCCGACGCGCCGGGCCGCTACGGCCAGACCGATGACGAGCTCCAGGGTCCGCTCCGCCCTGGGGACCCGACCCTCGCCCTTCATCCCGCGTCCGCCTCCTCCGCGGGGGGCGAGGCGGCGGCGCGGCGGACCTCCGCCACCAGCTCCTCGAGCCCGGGGTGGTCGCGCGGGTCGAGCGGAGCCAGCTCCTTCGTCCGCCCCCTGAGCGAGATGCTCGCGTCCTCGGCGTGGAAGACCGCGTCCAGGGCCTCGGGCCGGTCCCAGGCGATCCGCTCGCACATCGCGCGGGGGAAGGTCCCGACGTAGACGGGCGCCAGGACCGGTTCTCCGAACGGGCTGAGCCCCTCCCGGCGGAGCACGGCGATCGTGACCGCGGCGAGCCCCGGCGCCACCGCCAGGGCCTCGCGGACCGTGGCCAGCACGTTCGACGAGAGCCAGCCGAGGTAGAGCTCGTTCCGCTCGGTCTTCGTGAGCCTGCGGGTGGTGGGCCGCCCGGTGGGGGTCACGGCCGGCACCCGCTCGGGCAGCGCG
>DATLZM010000249.1:0-1744 GCA_035573995.1 Actinomycetota bacterium
CCGGCGGGCGATGTCGGGGCCGGCGGATAGCATCCGGGCCGTGCTGCGCGAGCTCCACATCGCGGGCCTCGGGGTCCTCGAGGACGTGGACCTCGAGCTGGACCCCGGGCTCAACGTCCTCACCGGGGAGACGGGGGCGGGCAAGACCATGGTCACCGTGGGGCTCGCCCTCGCGACCGGGGCCCGCGCCTCGGGCTCCCTGGTGCGCGAGGGGGCTGGGCGGGCGCGGGTCGAGGCCCGGTTCGACGCGCCGCCCGTGCCGGAGGCGCTGGGGTGGGCGGAGGACGGCGAGCTGGTCCTGGCCCGCACCATCGGGGCCGACGGGAAGGGCTCGGCGCGGGTCTGCGGCCAGATCGCCACGGTCTCCACGCTCGCCAGGCTGGGGGCCCTGCTCGTCGAGGTGCACGGCCAGAACCAGGCCCAGCGGCTCCTGGCGCCGGGCGTCCAGCGGGCGTTCCTCGACCGGTTCGCGGGGGATCCGCACGCCTCGACCGTGGCGGCCTACGCGGAGGCCCATCGGCGGCTGGTCTCGGTCCGGGCCCGCCTCGCGGAGCTCGCCGAGCGGTCGCGGGAGCGCGAGCGGGAGCTCGACCTCCTCGCCTACCAGGTCCGCGAGATCGAGGCCGCCCGGCTGCGGGAGGGCGAGCTCGAGGAGCTCGCCGTCGAGGAGTCCCGGCTCGGCCAGGTCGAGCGGCTCCTCGAGGCGACCGCCCGCGCCTGGGCGGAGCTCGGGGAGGAGGGCGCGGCCGCGGACCTCCTCCGTTCGGCCGCCGCGGGGCTCCGGGAGGCGGCCGAGGCGGATCCCGGCCTGGGTGACCTGGCCGGCCGGGCCGCCGGGGTCGCCGCCGAGGTCGTCGAGCTCGTCCGCGATCTCCGCGCCTACCGGGAGGGCCTCCAGGTCGACCCGGCGAGGCTCGCGGCGGTCCGAGAGCGGATCGCCGCGATCCGCGCCCTCGAGCGGAAGTACGGGGAGGGCGAGGCGGGCATCCTCGCCTACCTCGAACGGGCCCGGTCGCGGATGGAGGAGCTGGCGGGGGCCGACGACGAGCGGCGGGAGCTCGGCGACGAGCTGGCGCGCCTCCAGGGGGAGGCCGGGCGTCTCGCGGCGCTCGTGAGCGCCGGGAGACGGGAGGCGGCGCCCCGGCTCGAGCGGGCCCTCGCCGCCGAGCTGCGCGAGCTGGGGATGGAGGGGGCGGCGGTCGAGGTCGCCCTCGTGCCCCTGGACGAGCCGGGGCCCGGCGGGGCGGAGCGCGTCGAGCTCCGGTTCTCCGGGGGCCCCGGGCAGCCCTCCCTCCCGCTCGCCAAGGTGGCGTCGGGCGGGGAGCTCTCGCGCACCATGCTGGCGTGCCGGACCGTCCTGGCCGACCTGGACGCCGTCCCCACCCTGGTCTTCGACGAGGTGGATGCGGGCATCGGCGGGCGGGCGGGGTTCGCGGTGGGTCGGCGGCTCGCCGCCCTGGCCCGGGCGCGTCAGGTGCTGGTCGTGACCCACCTCCCCCAGATCGCGGCGTTCGCCGACCGGCAGATCCGGATCTCGAAGCGGGCCGGCGCGGCGACGGCCGAGGTCCTGGAGGGCGGGGAACGGGTCGCCGAGCTGTCCCGGATGCTCGCGGGGCTCCCGGGCAGCGACCGGGCGGCGCTCCACGCCGAGGAGCTCCTGGAGGAGGCGGCCCGGGCGAAGGCGCGCGCCGGTGCGGAGGGCCGGGCGCGCGGGGGCGGGCGGGACGTCCGCGGGGTCGGGTCG
>DATLZM010000250.1:0-2420 GCA_035573995.1 Actinomycetota bacterium
CCGGTGCCGTCGACCGCCGGGGGTCCTCCGCTACACTGAGCGTCGGCCGGTCGGCCACCCACTGGGGTGTGGGGTAACGGTAGCCCGCCTGACTCTGGATCAGGTAGTCATGGTTCGAATCCATGCACCCCAGCCAGGACCTTTCGCCCTCCCCTGGCCCCTCTCCGTTCGCGGCCCGACGGGGGGCGAGCGGGGCGCTCGGGGGCCGCCCTCCCTCCCCGCCGGGGGACGGAGGACCCGTCCGGCCCGGGCGAGGCGGCCGCTACGATGGGGCCCGCGGCGCCGCGTGGCCCGCGGCCGGACGGAAGGAGCGTCGACGGTGGAGAGACGGAAGGTCACGCTGATCCCCGGCGACGGGATCGGCCCCGAGGTCGTGGGGTCGGCCCGCCGGATCCTCGAGGCGGCCGGGGCGCCCATCGAGTGGGAGGAGTGCGAGGCGGGCGCGGCGGTGTTCCGCAAGGGCCTGCCCTCCGGGGTACCGCCCGAGACGATCGACTCGATCTCCCGGACCCGGGTGGTCCTGAAGGGGCCCCTCGAGACCCCGGTCGGCTACGGCGAGAAGAGCGCCAACGTCACCCTCCGCAAGCTCTTCGAGACCTACGCGAACGTCCGGCCGGTCCGCGAGCTGCCCGGCGTCACCACCCCGTATTCGGGGCGGGGGATCGATCTGGTCGTGGTCCGCGAGAACGTGGAGGACCTCTACGCGGGGATCGAGTACATGCAGACGCCCGGGGTCGCCGAGGCCCTGAAGCTCGTCTCCCGCAAGGGCTGCGAGAAGATCGTGCGGTTCGCCTTCGAGCTGGCCCGGGCCGAGGGGCGGCGGAGCGTCACCTGCGCGACCAAGGCCAACATCATGAAGCTCACCGAGGGGATGCTGAAGCGGACCTTCGAGGAGGTCGCGCCCGAGTACCCCGACATCGAGGCCTGGCACCTGATCGTCGACAACTGCGCCCACCAGCTCGTCAAGCGGCCGGAGCAGTTCGACGTGATCGTCACCACGAACATGAACGGGGACATCCTCTCCGACGAGTCGTCGGCCCTGGTCGGCGGGCTCGGCTTCGCCCCCTCGGGGAACTTCGGGAACGACGTGGCGATCTTCGAGGCCGTCCACGGCTCGGCCCCGAAGTACGCGGGGAAGAACGTCATCAACCCCACCGCCCTGATCCTGTCGGCGGTGATGATGCTCCGCTACCTCGGGATGTTCGACGTCGCGGCCGACGTCGAACACGCGGTCCTCGTGACCCTGGAGTCCGGGGTACGGACCGGGGACATCGTCGGCTACGACCGGGGGACGCCGACCACGGAGTACACCGACGCGATCATCTCGAACCTCGGCAAGCGCTCGGCCACCTGGCGGGTCCGGGACTACCGGCCGATCCGGCTCCCGCAGGTGCGGCCCGACATCGACTTCGTGAAGCCGTCCTCGCGGGAGGTGGCGGGCGTGGACGTGTTCGTGGAGGCGGCGGTCCCGGCGGACGAGCTGGGCAAGGCCCTGGAGGAAGTCGCGGCGGGCTCGGCGTTCTCGCTCAAGATGATCGGGAACCGCGGGACGATGGTCTACCCGCCGACCGGGGCGATCACCGACGTCGCCGACCACTGGCGGTGCCGGTTCGTGCCGGCCCCCAACCGGGAGGTCACCGACGAGGACGTCCTGGACCTGCTCCGGCGGGTCGGGAGCCGGTTCCCCTGGATGCACGTCGAGAAGCTCCAGGGCTTCGACGGCGAGCAGGGCTTCACGAAGGACCAGGGCGAGAACTAGGCGGGCGGAGGGCGCCGGGCCCGCGAGCGGCGGCGACCCCCGTCCCGAGCGGCGGCTGCGCGCCGACGTCGTAGACGAGCCGCCCCTCGTCGTCGAGGCGGGCCGCCGGGTGCATCCGGTGCCGTTCCACCTCGCCCACCCGGACGAGGTGGCGCACCTCGCAGCCGGCCGCGGCGAGGGCGTCCGCGATCATCCTCCGGTGGCAGCGCCACCACAGGGTCTCGGCGCACATGATCGCCGTGGGGGCGGCCCGGGCCGCCTCGACCAGCTCGGCGAGCGCGCCCCGGAAGACCTCCGTCTCCATGTGGTCGGCGTAGCCCTGGAACGCCCGGTGCTCGAGGGCCAGGTGGCGGGAGCCGGGGCGGGGCCGGCGGAACCCGCCGAGCTCCCGCCCGCGCCAGGAGTAGCCGATCCCGGCCCGCTCGAGCGCCGCGGCGAGCGGCTCCCGGGCGAACCAGGGGTGGCGACGGGAGCCGGGGACGGTCCGCACGTCCCAGAGGCGCCGGATCCCGGCCCAACCGAGGAGCTCGACGAGCTCCTCGAGCGAACGGGTCCCGTGTCCCACGGTCCAGACCACGACGGGCGCGCGCCGCCCGGCGCCGGTGGACCGGTCAGGCATCGACGGCCACGCAGCGGATCGGCGGGAGGCCCGATGCGAGCT
>DATLZM010000251.1:0-6480 GCA_035573995.1 Actinomycetota bacterium
GCGGGCGGACCACCTCCAGGGCGGCGGTGCTCACCGGGGTCCCCTCCCGAGGGCCTCGGCGCCCGCGGTCCTCACCATGGTGAGCGTCCGCCAGGCGCGATCCCACAGCGGTTGCGTCCGCGCCTCGAGGAGCCCCGCGAAGCCGAGCGCGCGGCAGGCGTCGACCTCGGCCTCGAACCGCCGGCGGAGGTCCGGGCGGGCGCGGAAACCGGCGGCAATCATGGCGTCTTCGAGCGGCTCGTCGGTGTCCATAGGCCGACGGTAGGGCGCGCCCGAACCACGCGCAACCCCTGCGATGGGAGGCCTTCCCGCGATCCGGAAGATCTCCCATCGGCGGGCTTCCCGCCCACCGCAGGGAGGCGAAATGGGCACGATTTCAGGCGCGCCGCTCCATCGGCACCACGGTCCCCCGCTCCGCCGCGGCGCGGAACATCGCGTCGAGCCGGGAGTCGGTTTCCTGCCGCATCGAGTCGAGGACGCCCGCGTACCGGCGGAGGGTGACGGCCGGATCGCCGTGCCCGAGCATCGTCTGAACCTCCCGCACGGTGGCTCCACCCTTGAAGGCGAGCGTCGCCGCCGTGTCGCGGAGGTCGTGCACCGTGAGCGCGGGGTCGAGCCCGGCGCTCCGAACGGCCCGGGCGAATGCCCGACGCCGGTAGTTCCGGGGGCTGAACGGCCCCCCCTGGGGGGAGGTGAAGACGAACGCCTCGGGATCCCTGGGGTCGGAGTAGCGGGCCACGTGCTCCGCGAGCAGGTCGCGCAGGAAGGGCGGGAGCGTGACCGTCCGCGTCCGGCGCGTCTTCGTCGGACCGATCCCGTAGGTGTCGGAGCGCGACTCGTCGATCCTCACCGTCCCGCGCATGAGGTCGAGATCGCCGACCTTGAGCGCCGCCGCCTCCCCGATCCGGAGGCCCCGGTAGGCGAGGAGGAACACGAGCGCACGGTCCCGCGGGGGGTGGGCCTCGGCGAGGGCCCGCACCTGCTCGGGCTCGAGGACCCGCATCCCACCGTCGGGATCCACGGCCGGGTTCCGGATCCCCTGGGCGGGGCTGCGGAAGATCCGCCCGTCGGCCACGGCGCGATTCAGCACGGCCTTGAGGAGACGGGTGCAGGCGTTCACCGTGGCCTCGCCGGCGCCAGCCTCCCGCATCGCCGCCCGCCACGCGCGGATGTGCTCGGGGGTGAGGTCGCAGAGCCGGCGCGGGCCGAGGCGGCTCTCCTCCGGGAGCCGGACCCCCTCCACGACCCACAGCCGGGCGTGCATCCGGTACAGGTCCAGCGTGCTCGGCGCCGGCGGTGCCCCGTCGCGGCTCTCGAGGCCGGCGAGGAACCGCGGCCAGTACTCGGCGAGCAGGATGCGGCCGCGGGCCGGATCGTAGGACGCGTCTCGCCGACGGTTGTAGCCGAGCTCGTTCACGAAGTCCTCGGCGTCGCGGCGGCGGACGAACGTGCGCTGGCGGTGGTGGCCCTCGGTGGTCCGCCAGCGCACGATGTAGCCCTTCCCTCTCGGGTTGGGGATCGGGTACCTACGCCTCATCGTCGCCTCCCTTCCGTCGTCGGCGCGGGTGCCGCTTCTCCCTCCGGCGGGCGGCCCGCCTCGGTGACCTCGCCCTCGGCTACGAGGGACGCCGAGGCGCGGAGCTCCGCTCGCCCGAGGTGCACGGGTCGGGAAGTCTGCCCCTTCCCTTCCTTCGTGAGAAGGCCGAGCCCCCGGGCGCGAGTCACGTACTTCGCAGCTCGGGTGTAGCTGACGCCGAACTCCTGAGCCACCGCCTTCGTCGGCGCGTTCCCCGCCCGGACCGCCCTCGCGTAGACCTCGGCGACGCGTACCCAGTGCGAGAGGGGCTTGCGGTACCTCGTCTCCGCGAGGTGGCGTTCGACCTCCGCCGTGGCGGCCTCCGCATCGAAGGCGGTGGCCGGACCAACCCCCCGCGAGAGCAGGGCCTCCCGGCCCCGGTCGATCAGGGTCGCGACCCGCAGGCGGCGGATGGCGCTCGTGGTGAGCGGTCGCGGGCGGTGGGCCTCCGCAGGCTGGAGCTGGAGGCCCACGCACTCGAGGCGGTGCGCGATCTCCTCGAAGCGGAGCTCCACGACCCAGCTCCGCTCCGTGAAGCGCACGGTCAGCCGTTCGACATCGACCTCCACGGTCCGTAGAGTAGCAGGGGGGAAACGATGGGTCAAGAGGTATCCCGCGCCGAACCTAGCCCTCAGGTGACAGAAGAGGCAAAGGGCAAAGCGCCGCCCCCTCCTGCACCCTCTGCTATACCCCCCAGCCGTGAGGACCAAGACCGCTGTGGAGCTCGCCAGGGTCCGCGCCCTCGCCGGCAACGGGGAGGCCCGGCGCCTGCGCGTGGAGATCGGCCGCCTGTCGCTCTCGGAGGTCGCCGCGGTCGTGGGGGTCTCCCCGGTCTCGGTGTGGCGCTGGGAGCACGGCGTGAAGCGGCCGCACGGCCGGCCGGCCCTGCGTTACCTCCGGCTCCTTGAGTCCCTCGCCCAAGAGGAGGTCACGACGAATGGCCGAGCCCGATAAGGCGGTTCCTGGCGTCGATGCCCCGCTCGAGGAGATCCTCGCGCTCCCACCACGTCAGTTCGACGAGTGGCTCAAGCAGGACGGGGCTCGGGAGCGGCTCGACGCCGAGCGGCGGCCGCCGGAGCTGAACGTACCCGAGGACGCCGACGCCTTCGCGGCCCTCCTCGAGGATCTCGTCGAGCGTGGTGACGTCCGCCACCCGCTGCACGCTCGCGCGCTCATCGAGCGGGCGGCGGCCCCGCGGGTGCCGCCGCGGATCAGGGCGGAGGTTCGGTCCCTAGTCCAGGCTGCGTCCGAACTTCCCGACGAGCGCGCCACCGCGGTCTACGCGCGCGCGACGCGCATCCTCGCAGGGCTCGAGCGAGCTCTCGAGGACATCGAGCCCTTCGGCAAGCCCGTGGCCGTGAAAACGTTCGTAAGGCCCTCGGCCGACGGGGGCCTCGAGGCCGTCCGCCGGGAGATCGACCCCCGCGGCCGTGTGCGCGAAGCTGTGCTTGGCCCCGTGGATCCGGGCACGTACGCCCCCGGAGCGCGCCCCGCTCCGCCGGCGGCGGCGGCTCCGGAGGTGCTCCACGAGGTCGCGCCCGCGGATGTGCGTGACTGGCCCGCCGACCGTTGGCTCGCCTTCCGTCAGAAGTACCCCGAGGCGGCCGACCAGCTCCTGCGGGGGGAGGCCGTCAGGGACTCACAAGGTTTTCAGTTCTGAGGAGGAGACATGGCCCGAACCGTCCGACCCATGACCGTCCGCTCCGGCACGATCCGCCACGACGAGGAGGTCGGTTTCGACGGCCGCCTCCTCGAGGCCGGTCCCGATCTGGTCGACGGGGACGCCGCGATCTCGGCGGCGTGGGGGAGCACCGCGACCCGGACCGCCCGGGGCCACCGGTTGCAGGGGAGGGTCTCGGTCAGCTCGAGCGGCACCGGCCAGGCCGCCGACGCCACGATCACGGTGACCTTCCCCGGCGGCGCCTTCCCCGCCGCCCCCCGGGTGTTCCTGCGGCAGTCGTCCGGCGCCGACCTCGCGGCCCGCGTGACCTCGGTGACCACGACGCAGTTCGTGATCACCGCGGGCGTCGCGCCGACGGCGGGCAACTCGTACGAGTTCGAGTTCGTCGTCCTGCCTGGGTGAAATGGGGACCGAACGGCGCACGTTCGACGTCCGGCCCGGCGAGGGCGTGATCATCAACACCGGCACCCGCCGCCGGGTCGTGACGTCGCCTTTCTTCCTGGATCCCCGCGGCCGGGCCTTCCCGCTTGGCTTGGAGCCGCGCGAGCTCACGATCATCGCGATCCATATGGGGGGCCGCCCAGCGGCGGAACTCATCGGCGCGGCCGAGCCGGGCGTCGAGTTCGTGCCGGAGGGGCAGCGGGGAACCTTGCCCACGGTCTTCGGCCCGGCGGATCAGCGCCAGATCAGGCGCTGGTTGTACGGCGCCGGTGGCGAGCCGCCGCGGGCCGAGCGCGTCGCCGAGCTCCGCAAGCGCCACAACTTGCCGCGCGACTCCGTCGCTGACTGCGTCCTTCAGCTGATCGAAGAGGGCCTGGAGGAGGCGAAGGCCGTCGTCCTGCTTCGCGAGTGGTGGGCGCACGCCGTCGAGACGAGCACCGCCTACCGTGAGCCCTGGCTGAAGGAGACGGAGTGGCTCGTCGGCGTCCTGCGCGACCGCCGGGCGAAGGAGGCGGCCCGGTGACCCCGCTCGCCCGCCCGGAGGAGCTCGCCCGCCTGCTCGCCGTCTCGAAGCGGCAGGTTCTGCGCCTGGCGAAGGACGGGCGGCTACCGTCCGTCCGGGTCGGGCACCTCGTCCGCTTCGACGTGGAGGAGGTCCTCCGGCACCTGCGCGGGACCGGGGACGGGGAGGAGGAGCGATGAACCGCACGGACGCAGCCGCCCGCGTGGATCTCGCCCTCGCTGAGTACGCCCGGGCCGTCGCCGACCGCGCCTGCCCGCGCTGTGGCGCCCACATCTTCCCCGAGGCCTCCGACCTCCCCCGCCGCGGGGTCGGGATGTTCGTGGTGTGGCACAAGGAGTGGTGCCCGTTCCCCGACCTGCTCGAGGACGCGCGGCGCCTGGTCCTCCGGCACGGCTTCAAGCTGGCGCGCGATGTCGTGAGCGTGGGCCCCGGCGTGGCGGCGACGGTACCCCGGAGGGTGACGTGAGCCGGCCCCAAACGGACGAGTTCCTCGAGCGCCTCGCCCGGTACCGGGAGGCCGCCCGCACCTGCGTCCGCGCCGATGCGCCGGTCGCCCGTCGCCTCCTCGCCCTCGTCAAGGTGACGATGCTGGCCCGGGAGGAGGAGGACCCCACCCTCCGGGCCTGGGCGGAGCGGGTGGTGTACGAGGAGGCCCGCCCGCTCCTCGGCGACGGCGGCCCCCCGGAGCCCGGCGACCCGTGGGAGCGGGCCCAGCGCCAGCTTCGCCGGGAGGGCTACGAGCGGTGCCCGCGGTGCTGGGCGCGGGTCGCGACGGACGAGGAGCTCGACCGCGCGCAGCTCGAGCGCGAGCGGCGGCTCCGGGAGCTGGAGGGGAGGGCCCGGTGAGGGATCCGCGCCGGATCGCCCATGAGACGCTGGAGCGAGAGCGGGAGGTGCGACTCACCCCGGCCGGCGAGATCCCGGTCGAGCCGCCGCGGTGGGCCTGGGAAGGCCGCATCCCCCTGGGCAACCTCACCCTCCTCGTCGGCGACCCGAAGGAGGGCAAGACGCTCCTCGCCGTCTGGATCGCCGCCCGCCTCTCCCGCGGGCAGCTCCCCGGCGAGTTCCACGGCCGCCCGGTGGATGTGGCGTTCGCCTCCGCCGAGGATAGCTGGAGGACCACGCTCGTGCCCCGGCTCCTCGCGGCCGGCGCCGACCTGTCGCGGATCCACAGGGTCGACCTCGTCGACGAGGACGGAGAGGGGGACATCTGCCTCCCCGACGATGTCCCGCGGCTCGAGGCCGAGATGCGGCGGGTCGGCGCCCGGGTCCTGATCGTGGATCCTGCGGTCGCCTTCCTCGCCGCCACCGTGAACACGTGGAGGGATGCCGACGTCCGCCGGGTGCTCTCGCCCCTGCGGCGGCTCGCCGACGATCTGGACGCCGCCGTGATCGGCATCGTGCACTGGAACAAGAACGGGCGGACCGGCCACGTGAACGACCGGATCTCCGGGTCCAAGGGGGTGTGGGCCGCGGCGCGCAGCGTCCTGGTGGCGGCCCCGCACCCGGACTCCCCCGAGGGCCCCGATCGCGTGCTGGTGCACTCGTCCTGTAACCTGGCCCCCGAGGCCCCCGCCCTCCGGTACCGGATCGAAGGGTGCGTGCTCGAGACCCCTGAGCGCGGCCCGATCCCGACCGCCCGGATCGTGTGGGGCGGGACGGCGGACGTGAGGAAGGGCGACCTCGCGGGGACGGGGGATCCCGAGGGCCAGGAACGGCGCGAGGCCAAGGCCTTCCTCCGCGAGCTCCTCGCCGAGGGCCCGGTGCCGGCCAAGGAGGTGAAGCGGGAGGCCGCGGCGGCAGGGATCGCGTGGCGGACGCTCGCTCGGGCGAAGCTGGAGCTCGGTGTTGCGTCGAAGAAGGAACGGTTCGACGGCGCGTGGATCTGGAGCCTCCCGAACCAGGCGGGTAGGACCGTCGAAGATGGCCACGAAGGGTGCCAATATCAATATGGTGGCATCCTTCGGACGGGAACAGGGTCGTTTCCCCAGGTCAGAGCGAAGGATGCCACCATCCCCATGGTTGGCACTCTTCGGGAGCCCCCCGAGGAGGAGGATCCCCCGCCGGAGGACCTGCCTCCGGATGACGAACCGGGCAACCCCGACGGTGCCCCCCTGTTCGACGACGGCCCGCTCGTGGAGCCCCCCGAGGACGACGAGGAGACCGCGGAGGAGGCGGTCCTCGAGGACGTCGGTGGGGCCGGGGCACCCCTCGAGGCGCAAGGCCTCACCCTCCCCCGGCCCCCCGACCCCCGGCCGG
>DATLZM010000252.1:0-8067 GCA_035573995.1 Actinomycetota bacterium
ACCACCGCGCGCTCCTCGAGGAGATGCCGGCGGTGGCCTACGTCGCGAGGGTCGGCGACCCCGAGGGGTCCCCCGTCTTCTACATCGGCAGGGAGGTCGAGGAGGCCCTGGGCTACCCCCGGGAGGCCTGGACGGGGGACCAGTGGTTCTGGTCCCGCCACCTCCACCCCGAGGACCGCGCCGCCGCCCAGGCCTGGTGGGGGGCGGTGCAGGCCGGCCGGATCGAGCCCGGCCGGCCCACCTCGACGGAGTACCGGATCGTGGCCCGCGACGGCCGGGCGGTGTGGTTCCGGGACCGGGCCGTGATCCGGCCGGGGGGCACGATCCACGGGGTGATGGTCGAGGTCACCGAGGAGCGGGAGGCGCGGGAGCGCGCGCGGCGGGCCGAGGGGGAGCGCCGCCGCCTCCTCGAGCGGGTGGTGGAGGCCTCCGACCGCGAGCGGGCCCGGCTCGCCGCCGACCTCCACGACGGGCCGGTGCAGTGGCTCACCGCGGCGACCCTCCGCCTCCGCGGCCTCCGCGGCCTGCTCGATCTCGGCTCGGGGGAGATGCACGCGGTCCGCGAGCTCGAGGCGCTCCTCGAGCGGACCGCCCGGGCGCTCCGGGAGCTGCTGTTCCAGTTGGACCCCCCGGCCCTCGAGGGGGAGGGGCTCGCCGCGGCCCTGCGGGGGGAGCTCGAGGGGCTCCGGGCCGGGGCCGGCCTGGCCTGCCGGCTCGAGGACGAGCTCGGGGGGGAGCCGCCCGGGGAGGTCGCGCGGGCCGCCTTCCGGATCGCCCTCGAGGCGCTCAGGAACGTCCGCGCGCACGCCCGGGCGCGCTCGGTGACGCTCCGCCTCCGGGGGGAGCGCGGCGGGCTCTCCCTCGAGGTCCGCGACGACGGCCGGGGGTTCGACCCCGCCGCCCCGGCCGCGAGGGGGCACCGCGGGCTCGCCTCGATGCGGGAGCGGGCCGAGCTCGTCGGTGGCCGCCTCGAGGTCGAGAGCGCCCCGGGTGCGGGCACGACGGTGCGGGCCTTCCTCCCGACGTGCCCGGCCGGCGGGGATGCGCCCTAGACCTCGGTTCGCCCCGCGGCGGCTCGGCCCCGGCAGCCCGGAGGACCCGATCGCGGAGAGCTCCCCCCGTCCCTGACCCTCGGCGTCCGCGGTCGGCCCGCCTCACCCTCCCGGCTCACACCGAGCGCGTGTAGGCGCGCAGGGCTCGGGAGGCGGCGAGGACGAGCACGACCGCGATCGCCGCGAGCCCGCCAGCCCGCAGGCCGACGGATCCCCAGTCGACGGCCCCGCTCATCGCCTCCCGCGCCGCCTCGACCGCCCAGGTCACCGGGTTGTAGGCGGCGACCGTGGCGATCCACCCCGGCACGAGTTCCTCGGTCATGAACACCGTGGAGAGGAACGTGAGGGGGGACACGACGAAGTTCGCCACGCCGACCAGGGACTCCTGGCGCCGGCTCATCAACGCGACGGCGTTGGAGAGAGCGCCGAAGGGAGCGGCCAGGAGCACGGCGGTCCCCAGTCCCACGAGGATCCCGATCGGGCCGCCCCCGTAGCGGGCCCCCAGGAGCCGACCCAGGGCGAGGAGGATGGCTCCCTGGACGACCAGCGTGAGCGCCAGCACGACGATCCGCCCCGCGATGAGCGACACCCGGCTGACGGGCGAGACGAGGAACCGATCGAGGACCCCGCGATCGAGGTCCTCGATCATCCCGACCCCGTTCCACCCCGCCGAGAACAGGGCCATCATCGCGACCACGCCGGGCGTGAGGAAGGTGATGTACGAGCCTGCCGGGAACCCGGGGAGGTCGGCGACCCGCTCGAAGAGCTCCCCGAACAGGACCATGTACAGCACCGGCTGGACCAGCGTGAACGCCACGTACCAGGGCTGTCGGATGAGGCTCCTGGCGTGGCGGAGCGCCATGAGCCGCGTGTGGGAAAGCGCCTCGATCACGGGTCTCCCTCCTCTCCCTCGCGGTCGGCCTCGCGGAAGGCGCGACCGGTGTGTCGCAGGTACACGTCGTCGAGCGATGGACGCGAGACGGTCACCGAGGCCACCCGGACCCCCAGGGGATCCAGGGCCGAGAGGATCACGGGAACCGCGGCGCCCCCACGGTCTGCCCGCGCCCGCAGCGTGCGGCCCTCGAGCAGCACCTCCCGGATGCCCTCCAGGCGCTCCAGGGCTCGCACCGCCTGACCGTCCGGCCCGGGGTCCGCCAGCTCCACCTGCACGGTGTCCCCCCTCAGCTCCGACTTCAGCTCCTCGGGGGTCCCCGCGGCCACGATCCGTCCCCGGTCCAGGATGGCGAGGTGGTCAGCCACGGCGTCGGCCTCCTCCAGGTAGTGCGTGGTGAGGAGGATCGAGAGCCCCTCGTCCCTGGCCAGGCCGGTCACCTCCCGCCAGAGGGCGGCCCGGACCTCGGGGTCCAGGCCGGTCGTGGGCTCGTCCAGGAAGAGGACCCGGGGCCGGTGGACGAGGCCGATCGCGATGTCCAGGCGGCGCTGCATCCCGCCCGAGTACGTCCGGGCCACGCGGTCGGCCGCGTCGGCCAGGCCGAAGCGCTGCAGGAGCTCTTCCACCCGCTCCCGCAGGGCGCGACCTCGGAGGCCGTGGATCTGGCCCTGCAGCGTGAGGTCCTCGCGCCCCGTCGCGTTCCGGTCGAACGAGGGCCGCTGCGCGACCACGCCGATCGCCCTGCGGACCCGCTCGGGCTCCCGGAGGACGTCGAACCCCGCCACCGACGCCTGCCCATCGTCGGGACGCGACAGCGTGGTCAGGATCCGCACCGCCGTGCTCTTGCCGGCGCCGTTCGGGCCGAGGAGCCCGAAGATCGAGCCCTCCTCGACCTGGAACGACACCCCGTCCAGGGCCCGGACGCCCCCCGGGTACGTCTTCACCAACCCCGAGGTCCGGATGATGGGGTCGTCTTTCATGTCGAACCCCCTTCGAGTGATGGAACGATGTTCGATAGCGCGAACGATACCCCGGTCGCGCGCCGGTGTCAAACGGTGTTCGCGAACTCGAACAGGGGTCGCTCACGGGCTACACTTCCTCGCGTGGACGATCGCGCGCGCCAGCCGCCCCCGGCCCATCCGGAGCTCGAGCACGAGGTCCCCGAGCCCCCTTGGCGGGCCCGGCCGGCGAGGCGACCTCAGAGACCCCTGTCCCGGGAGGCGATCGTGGACGCCGCCCTCCGGATCCTCGACCGTGAGGGGGCCGATGGGCTCACGATGCGTCGGGTCGCGGAGGAGCTCGGGACCGGTGCGGCCTCCCTCTACTGGCACGTGGGGAGCAAGGACGGCCTGATCGATCTGGTCGTGGACCGGATCGCGGGGGAGCTGGAGCTGCCGCCGCCCGACCCCTCCCAGTGGCAGGCCCAACTCATGGAGATCGGACGGAGGATGCGGGAGATCCTGCACCGGCACCGCGATGTGGCTCGCCTCACCCTGGGCCGGATCCCGATCGGGCCGAACCTGGTCCGGATCATGGAGTGGATGCTGGCGCTGCTGCGGGGGGCGGGGCTCCCCGACCGGATCGCCGCCTTCGCGGGAGACCTGTTCTCCCTCTACGTGGGGGCGTTCGTCTACGAGGAGAGCCTCGGGCTTGGGTCGCCGAGCGGTGAGGACCGGCCGCCCCAGGAGGTCGTGGCGATGATCCGCGACTACCTCGCATCGTTGCCGCCGGAGCGGTTCCCCAACATCACCGCGATGGTGGACGAGCTGATGGGTCCGGACCCGGACGAGCGCTTCGAGCTCGGGTTGGAGGTCCTCCTCCGTGGGCTCGCGGCCTTCCGGAACGAGGACCACCGACCCCCTCGGTGAGCCGCGATCCTCCCCTCAGGGCGTGGCGGGCCCGGTGGTTCGGCCTCGATCCCGGAGGAGGCGGCCGAGGTCGCCGACCGGGCCGAGGTGCCCGAGCTTCTCAGGGTTCACGATCGACCGGACCGTCTGCACCAGCCCCTCGGAGATGTCCAGGGCCATGACGGTCACGATCCGCCCTCGGTCGTCGAAGGCGACCGCTCCCGGCTGCCCGTTGACCTCGGCCGGCCGGATCCGGATCCCCATGGAGTTGGCCTGCCTGGCCCAGCCGACCAGGACGCGGGCCACGCGTTCCCGTCCGTGGAGCGGTCGGGCCAGCGCGGGGGCCTTCCCGCCGCCATCGCCGATCGCGACGGCGTCGGCCGCGAGGAGCTCGATCAGGGCCTCGATGTCGCCCGCCCAGGCGGCGCGGAAGAAGCGCTCGCCGAGCTCCCTCCGCTGCTCCCGCGTGGCGTCGAACCGCGGCTTCCCGGCCTCGACGCGCCGACGGGCCCGGGACGCGATCTGCCGGCAGGCCTCCTCGCTCTTCCCCACCACCGGCGCGATCTCGCCGTAGCCGAACCCGAAGACCTCGCGGAGCAGGAACACCGCCCGCTCCACGGGGGATAGCGTCTCGAGCAGCACCAGGAAGGCCATGGACAGGGAGTCCGCGGTCTCGGCGTGCTCCGCGGGGTCCGGCTCCGACTCCGTGACCAGCGGCTCGGGGAGCCACGGACCCACGTAGCGCTCGCGGCGGACCCGGGCCGACCGGAGGTGATCGATGGCGAGGCGGGTCACGGTGGTGGAGAGGTAGGCCCTGGGGGACGCGACCCCCTCCCCCCCGGACCGATGGAAGCGCAGGTAGGCCTCCTGGACCAGGTCCTCGGCCTCGCTCACGCTGCCCACCATCCGGTAAGCGATCGAGAACAGGAGCGGCCGGAGGCCCTCCAGGTCGTCCTCCCCGGGTCGTGCCTCTCGGTCCATACCACCCCGAGGACGGGGCCGACTCCCCGTCCGTGACAGACGGACCTCGAGCATGTCACATCCGGACCCGCCGCCCCGTCCAGGAGGGCGAGGAACGGACGAAGGAGGGAGGAGGAACCATGAACGTCTTCGTCGCCGGAGCCACGGGGGCGATCGGGCGGAGGCTGGTTCCCCTCCTCGTCGCCCGGGGCCACGAGGTGGTGGGCACGACGCGCACCGCGAGCAAGGCCGACGCGCTGCGGGCGGCTGGGGCCAGGCCCGTCGTCCTCGACGCCCTGGACCGGGAGGCGGTCCGGGAGGCGGTCCTCCGGGCCGAGCCCGAGGTCGTGGTCCACGAACTCACCGCGCTCACGGGGCTCCGCGACATCCGGAGGTTCGACGAGGCGGCCGCCCTCACCAACCGCCTCCGCACGGAGGGGACCGATCACCTCCTGGCGGCGGCCCGCGAGGCGGGGGCCCGGCGGTTCGTGGCCCAGAGCTTCGCGGGGACCACCTATGCGCGCACCGGCGGTCCGGTGAAGGCCGAGGACGACCCCCTCGACCCCGACCCCCCGGCCGCCTTCCGCCGGACGTTCCGGGCGATCCGTCACCTGGAGGGAGCGGTGCTCGGGGCGGAGGGTCTGGAGGGGATCGTGCTCCGGTACGGGTTCTTCTACGGGCCGGGGACCTCCCTGGGCCGGGACGGGTTCCAGATCGAGGACATCCGACGGCGGCGGCTCCCCATCCTGGGGCGGGGTACGGGCGTGTGGTCGTTCATCCACATCGACGACGCGGCGACCGCCACGGTCGCCAGCATCGAGCGGGGGAAGCCCGGGGTCTACAACGTTGTGGACGACGACCCGGCCCCGGTGGCCGAGTGGCTCCCGGCCCTGGCCGCCGCCGTGGGCGCGAAGCCGCCCCGCCGCGTCCCGGTCTGGCTTGGCCGGCTGCTGGCCGGCGAGCACGGCGCGGCGATGATGACCGAGAACCGGGGCGCGTCCAACGAGAAGGCCAAGCGGGAGCTCGGGTGGCGTCCGGCCTACCCGAGCTGGCGGACCGGCTTCCGGGAGGGCCTGGGCGAGGGCGCCGAGAGCCGGGCGGCCGGAGGGCGTTCGGGGTGCGATCGGGGGCCGTGATGGGGGCGTCCGGGCCGTCCGGAGAGGGTCGTTCGGCCCGTCCGGCCCACCCCGACCCGCGCCTATCTTCGGCCGAGAGAGGGCGCGGGTCGCCGGGACCCCGCCGAAAGGAGGAACCATGCGCCGTCGGACGTTCGACTGGCTGCTATCGATGGGCGGAGTGGTGCTGACGGTCGTGCTGGTCGTGGCCGGGGTCCTGCTCTTCGCCGGCTACAGCTTCGCCGACAACAACGTGCGGAGCCAGCTCGCCGCGCAGAAGATCTTCTTCCCGCCGAAGGGGAGCGAGTCCATCACGAGCCTGCCGGCCTCGGACCGGCCCTTCATCGCGCGGTACGCGGGCCAGCAGCTCCTCACGGGCGCGCAGGCCCAGGCCTACGCCGACCACTACATCGCGGTGCACCTGAGGGAGATCGGCGGAGGCCAGACGTACGCCCAGCTGTCCGCCAAGGCCCTGGCCGAGCCCGAGAACGCCGAGCTGCAGGGGCAGGTGCAGACGCTGTTCCGTGGCGAGACCCTCCGGGGGCTCCTCCTCACTTCCTACGCGTTCTGGAAGCTCGGGCAGATCGCCAAGCTGGCCATGTGGGGCGCCTTCATCCTCGCAGGGGTGATGGCGATCCTGACGGGGCTCGGCTTCTGGCACCTCCGGCGGGTCCCTCCCGAGGCGGAGATCGAGGCCCCGCCGCTGGCCCTCCGTCGTCAGCCCGCCTGAGGTCATCGCAGGCGTCTCGGGAGGCGACCCGGACCCCGGGTCGCCTCCCGCACGGGGACGCGGCCATGGCGTTCCGGGCCGCGTCGCCCCCGAGCAGGATCAGCACGACCACGGTCAGCCGCGCTTGCCGGCGAGGCGGAGGCCGAGGACGACCCCGAGGTAGGCGGAGCGCGATCGCCCGGGCGGCGGTCCCCATCTCGAACATCGTTCCCTCCAAGCCCCAAGATGTCGGGGGAAGCATGGCGCGGGCGGAGGCGGACCGGCGGAGCGCGGGGGCCGGGGATCCGGCCGAGCCCGACGTCGCCTTCCCCGGGCTCGTGGCCGGGCGCTTCCTCGGGCGGCCCGTGCGGTTCCTCGCGGAGGTGGAGGTGGAGGGACGACGCGCGCTCGCCCACCTGCCGAATGCCGGGCGGCTGCGGGAGCTCCTCCGGCCAGGGGCCGACGTCCTGCTCGCCCCCAGGGCGGGCGCGCGGCGGACGCGCTTCGACCTCCTGCTCGCCCGGATCCCCCCGGACGAGCGGGGTCCGGGGGGCGGCGGGTGGGCCTGCCTGGACGCGAGGCTCCCGCCGCGGATCCTGGCGGCCGGCCTGGCGCGGGGCGCCGTCCCCGGCCTCGAGGGCGGCCGCGTGCTCCGCGCGGAGCCGCCGCTCGGGGACGGCCGGGCCGACCTGCTCGTCGCCGGCCCGGGATGGGAGGCGGTGGTCGAGGCGAAGTCGATCACGCTGGTCCGGGCGGGGGCCGGCCTCTTCCCCGATTCCCCGACGCTCCGGGGGGCGCGTCACCTCGAGGAGCTGGCCCGCCTGCGGGACGCCCGGCGGGTCGTGGCGTTCGTCGTCCAGCGCCCCGACGCCCGCGCGGTCCGGCCCAACGAGCCCGCGGATCCCGCGTTCGCGGCGGCCCTCCGCCGCGCCGAGCGGACGGGGGTGGAGGTCGTGGCGGGTCGCTGCGCCGTCGGGCCCGAGGGCATCGCGTGGTGCGGGAGCCTGCCCGTGGAGCGGTTCCGCCCCGACGCGCCCGTGCCGGAGCTCCCCGACCACGTCCGCCCGGGCCTCCGCCTCCTCGTGTGCGGCATGAACCCCGGCCGCTACTCGGCCTGGTACGGGATGTACTTCGCCCGGCCGGGGAACCTGTTCTGGCCGGCGATGCGGGCCGCCGGGCTCGTGCCGCCGACCAGCGGTCCCGGCGAGGAGGCCTGGCTCTGCCGCGAGCGTGGCATCGGGTTCACCGACGTCGTGAAGCGCCCGACGGCCGGGATCTCCGAGCTCGCCGAGGCCGAGTGGCGGGAGGGCGCGGCGCGGCTGCGGGCGCTCCTCCGCGGCGTCCGCCCCCGCGCCCTCTGCCTCGTCGGGCTCCGGGGCGCGAGGACCGTGCTGGGCCCGGGGGTCCGGCCCGGCCCGCAGCCCGAGGCGGTCGAGGGCGTCCCCTGCTTCGCGGTCCCCGCGACGAGCGGGCGACAGGCGGCCTACGGGAG
>DATLZM010000253.1:0-1115 GCA_035573995.1 Actinomycetota bacterium
GCGTTCCGCCCGTCCACGAGGATCGGGTAGCGCATGGTCTCGCGGAGACGCGCGAGGTCGAGGGACCGGACCTCGTCCCAGGCGGTGCAGACCACGGCGCAGTGGGCGTCGGCGGCGGCCTCGTAGGGGTCCTCGCAGACGCGCATGGCAGGCAGCTCGGCCTTGGCGACCGCGGCGGCCTGCGGGTCGTAGCCGACCACGACGGCCCCGGCCGCGAGGAGGCGCTCGGCCAGGGCCAGCGCCGGCGAGAAGCGGACGTCGTCGGTCCCCGGCTTGAAGGCGAGACCGAGGAGGGCGACGCGCTTGTCCTCCAGGTTCCAGAGGGCCTCGCGGACCTTGTCGAAGGCGACCTCCACGGCCTCGTCGTTGATGCGAGCCACCTCCTCCAGGAGCGGGAAGGGGTAGCCGAGGTCCTCGGCCAGGCGGGCGAAGGCCGCGAGGTCCTTGGGGAAGCAGTAGCCACCCCAGCCGAGCCCCGCCTCCAGGAACTCGGGGCCGATGCGGGGATCGGCGCCCATCACCTCGGCCACGGCCCGCACGTCGGCGCCGGCCCGCTCGCAGATCCGGGCCAGGGCGTTCACGAAGGAGACCTTGGTGGCGAGGAACGCGTTGCACGCGTGCTTGGCGAGCTCGGCCGTGGCGATGTCGGTCTCGATGAGCCGGTGCCCCGCGCGCGTGAGGGGCTCGTAGAGCTCGCGGAGGGCGGCGCGGGCGCCCTCGCTCTCCACCCCGACGAGGATCCGGTCGGGCTCCAGCGCGTCGCGCACGGCCATCCCCTCCCGGAGGAACTCGGGGTTGGAGGCCACCTCGAAGGCGATCTCGGGGCGCTCCCGGGAGAGCGTCTGCCGGACGCGCTGGGCCGTGCCGACGGGCACCGTGGACTTCTCGACGACGACGAGGGGACCGGTCGCCGCGCGCGCGATCGCGCCGGCCACGCGCTCCACGGCGATCAGGTTGGCCTGCCCGTCCTCGCGCGGCGGGGTCCCCACGCAGATCAGGACCAGCTCGCGGTCCCGGACCACGTCGGCGGTCTCCGGGAGGAACGCGAGGCGCCCGGCGGCCACCTCCCCGGCCACGAGCTCGGGCAGACCCGGCTCGTAGAAGGGGATGCCGCC
>DATLZM010000254.1:0-3702 GCA_035573995.1 Actinomycetota bacterium
CGGGGTGCTCCTTGCGGTGCTGCTTGTCCGCCTCGAGGATCCGCCGCCGGGTCTCGGCCTCGCCCTCCTCGGTGAAAGCGGGGTCGTAGATGAACCGGAACATCTGCCGCTCGAGGAAGTGGTAGACCCGCGTGATCGGGATCGAGTAGGACAGGTGGGGGACCGCGGCGGAGCCCAGGAACCCGGTCACGGCGATCCGCGAGGGCACGCCGACGAACTCGTGGCTCTCGGCGAGGAAGGTCCCGCCGCCTGAGTTCCCGTAGATCGAGGGCGCCGTGCAGAGCCAGTATTCGCGGGAGTCGATCTCCCGCCCGAACACGGAGATCACGCCCTGGGTGAGGACCGGCGGCTCGCCCAGGCCGCAGCCCACGGTGAGGATCGGCACCCCGACCATGAGCTTCGACTCCTCCCCGCGGGGGTAGAGCTTGGCGACCGCCGGCACCGGGTCCGTCCCGCGCAGCTTGAGGAGCGCCAGGTCCTCGTCCTTGTCGTAGGCCATGATCTCGGCCTCGATCGCGTTCGCGCCGACGACCCGGGAGGACCAGCGGTAGTTGAAGAAGTGGACCTCGACCAGGTCGCGCTCGTCGCGCTTGGTGTTCTTCTGCAGCACCGGATCCCACTTCTCGACGACCCTGACCGCGTCGTCGATCACGTGCTGGTTGGTGAGGACGTAGGTGCTCACCTGCCCGGGCTCGCCCTGGGAGTAGATGACGGTGCCGCTGCCGCCGGCCCGGTTGGTCCGGACCCGCACGCAGGCCTTGAGGATCTCGGCGTGGACCCGGTCCAGGTTCACCGCTGCGACCCCTTCCGCTCGTCGAGCCCGAGCGCGGCGCGGAGGGCGCGGAGCATGGCCGCGACCTCCGGGTCGTCCCGCTCGAGGAGCTCGGCCAGGACGCGCAGCACGCGGCGCGCGTACTGGAGCTCCATCTCCGTCACCTGTCCGTCCTGCGTGATCGCCATCGCCTACCCTCCCGTCTGTGGCCCGGGGGAGGGGCGGCGCCGCCCCTCCGGCGAGCCGGTGGCCTCAGTCGCCCGTGGCCGTGTCCAGGGCCCTCCGGACGGCGCCGATGACGGCCTCGGCGACGCCGAGCACCGCCAGCACCACCGCCTTGAGGGCGTCGATCAGGCTCTTCAGCACGTGCTCACCTCCTCTCCTTCCCCGGTGCTCCTCAGCGGCGGATGGAGGCCCGGTCGCGGCGGAACTCGGAGAGCTGGTCGCGGGTCGCCTCCGACAGGCGGAAGACCTGCTCGACGAGTTCGCGCGTCGTGGCCACGAGATCCTCGAGGGTCTTGGTCACCCGGCCCATGTGGTTCGACAGGAACCGCACGAAGAGCCAGACCACGGCCAGGTTGATCAGGGTCGCGAAGGCCGCGAGCCCGTAGTCCAGGATCGAGTAGGGGAACTCCGGGGGGAACACCGGGCCTCCTCAGGCGCAGGCGGGCGTGCCGGTCCGGAGCGGCACGGCCGAGGCGTGGAAATGGTTGGTGTGGTCGGCGACGTAGGTGCCGGTGAGCAAGCTGCGGTACCGCCAGAGGATCTGGGTGGCGGGGACGTAGCCCTTCCGGGCGAGCTCCGCGAGCCAGTGGGCCGCCCGGTCGAGCAGGTCCGGGTCGCCGCCGACGTCGATCGCGTTGCCCCGCCAGTCGGGGCCGGAGTAAGCGTGCTGGGACCAGGTCGAGGAGCCAGCGATCCGCCGACACGCGTAGATGCCCCAGTTCTGGAGCTCGGGGAAGCGTCGGAAGACGGTGCCGGCGATGATGTCGACGCTCGGGGAGCCCTCGGTGTCCATCACCACCGCGGGGTTGAGGTCGACCTTCCGGGCCCGCTCGGTGTAGCCGTCGGCCCACGCGCGGACCAGCCAGACCTCGTAGTACGGGGCCCGGTCGAGCCGGTCGCGGAGGACCCGGAGCGTCTCGTCGAGGTTCCGGCGCCGCGACCACTCCTCGTCGGCGCGCCGGCGGATGGAGAAGCTCTCGCCGCGGTGCGGGGAGAGCCTGGTGCGGAGGACCTCGATCGTCTCGGGGAGGCTCCGCGCGATGCCCCAGCCGTCCCGGGTGACCGGGACGGCCTTGAAGGCGGGGTCGCGGGTGGCCGGGATCTCGTAGAACCGCCGCTCGGGTGCGCGGATCCCGAACAGGACGCCGGCGAGCGTCGCGGCGACCAGGGCTGCGACGCCAGCACGACGGCGGGCGGACGTGGCCGTGCTCAAGGTGCATCACCTCCGGGGGGTTTCGAGGCGGTCGGGTGGTAGCGTCGGCAGGTCGACGGATGGACGGCGAAGGGAGGAGATCACCGTGACCCCGGCGGTCGAGGGAGCCGACCACGCAGCGGGCGTCCTCACCTACCTCCTCGAGCGCACGACGCCGGAGGAGCAGGATCGGCTCTTCCAGGGTCTCCGGGCGATCGCGGTCGAGGGGGACCGCGCAAAGGTCCGGCGCTTCATCGAGGCCTTCTTGGTAACCATCGAGGTGCGTGAGCACCCCGACTACCGGGCGCAGCTCGAGGCGTTCGTGCGGCTCGTCGAATCCGGGGAGCTCTTCGAGGGCACGCCGCTCGCGGGCGTGGGGCCGGCGGACATCAAGGCCCTGTAGGCGCTACGGGGATCGGCGTGAGAGCGGGCCAGTTCTCCAGGACGGGCACGCGGTAGACGGCCGCCAGCTCCTCGAGGGGCGGCGGCCCGGCTGGCTCGATCGTCGCGGCGCGGGCCTGGAGCCAGACCGCCCTGCTCTCGGGGACGGGGACCTCGACGCGGACCAAGGCCTGCGGGTAGGCGTACTGGGCGCGCCAGCCCCGCTGGCCGACGACGACGGCGCCCCAGAGCGCGACGACGCCGTAGACGTACTCCCGGGCCGCATGCTCGCGGAGCAGGGCCTCGGGCGAGGCCAGGCCCCAGATGCCGCACTCGCAGTCGACGTGCGGGGCGGGATGCGTGGGCGGCGGGCGGCGGAGGCGCCCCATGGCACCCCAGGGCCGGGGCTCGATGCAGGAGGCCTCGAGCCTCCGCAGGGGCGGCCAGCCCGCGCCCTTGGCGATCGCCCGGAGCGGGGCTTCGCCGGGCAGGCGCCAGCGCCACGCCCGGCAGGCGACGATCACGCCTACGTGGTCGGGGACCTCGACCCAGGTCATGCGGGGACGGGCACCTCCGCCGGCTCCGCCGCCGGGTCCTGGGCCGGCGCCGGCGCGGGCTCCGGGACCGGCTCCTCGAGCGGCTCCCAGACCTCGCGGCGGATCGGCTCGCCGATGCGGGTCATCTCTCACCTCCAGGCGACGAGGGCGGACCAGAGGAAGCCCCCGGCCCTCCGGGCGCCGATCCCGACGCGGCGGTAGGGGCCGAGGATCACTGCCCGGTGCTCGGGGCTCGCCATCCAGGCCCGGACCAGGCGGTGCGGGCCGGCGGCGGCACCCACGACCTCGCCGGCCCGCTCCCAGGCCACGCCCTCGAGGAGGCGGGGGATGTCGGCGTGCCACAGGCGGCCGGCGTCGGCCATCCGCGCGGCGTGGCGCTCCTCGCGGCGGGAGACGCGGGCTCCGCGCTCCAGCGGCGGGAGGCCGACCTCCTCCCGGGCCTCGTTCACCGCCCGCAGGATCCGGCCCTCGGGGCCGGCTGCTACCGCGGCGAGGCAGGCGAGGGCGAGGAGGGCTCGGGCGAGGCGCACCGGACCGCGAGGAAGACGAGCGTGCGACGCGGGAGGACGTCGTGG
>DATLZM010000255.1:0-1404 GCA_035573995.1 Actinomycetota bacterium
GCCGCGGCCCTCGCGGTCCTCCTCCGGACCGCCCTCGCCCTCCTCGGACCGGTCTCCCGGGGGACCCTCGCGGCGGCGGCCGTCGAGGGCGCGCGCCTGGCCGTCGTGCTGCTCGTCGTGGGGGCCTTCAACGCCGCGAGCGACCCGGGCGCGCTCCTCCGCCTCGCCCCGGGGCGCTGGCACGAGCTGGCCCTCGCGGTCTCGCTCGCGCTCTCGATCGCGCCGCGCACCGCGGAGGCCGCCGGACGGGTCCGGGAGGCCCAGCGCCTGCGGGGGCTCCCGGTGGGCGGGTGGCGGGCCCTCCCCGCGCTCGCCCTGCCCGTGCTGGAGACCGGGATGGAGGAGGCCCTCACGCTCGCGGAGTCGATGGACGCGCGCGGGCACGGTTCGGGGCGGAGGAGCCGCTACCGCCAGGAGCGGTGGCGCGGGCGGGACGTCGGGGTCGTCGTGGCGAGCGCGGCCGGCGCGGCGGCCTTCGTCGGGGCCGAGCTGCTCGGGCGGGGCGGGATCGACGCCGGCGCGGGAGGGGCCTCCCTGGGGCTCGTCGCCGCCGCGGCCCTCCTCACCGCCCCCCTCTGGCCATGGCCGAGGCGCTGAGCTTCGCCGGCGTCGGGTTCGCCTACCCGGGCGCGGCGCGGCCCGTCCTCCGGGAGGCCACCTTCGCCGTCCCCGAGGGCGCGTTCGTGCTGGTCGCCGGCCCCACGGGCTCCGGGAAGTCCACGCTCCTGCGGTGCGCCAACGGCCTGGTCCCCCACTTCACCGGGGGGCGGTTCGAGGGCCGGGTGCGGGTCGGGGGGCGGGACACCCTGGAGCACCGTCCCCGGGCCCTCGCGGCCACGGTCGGGTTCGTGCCCCAGGACCCGGGCGCCTCGTTCGTCCTGGACCGGGTGGAGGACGAGCTCGCCTACGCGATGGAGAACCTGGGCGTGCCGCGGGCCGCGATGCGGCGGCGCGTCGAGGAGGTGCTCGACCTCATGCGGATCGAGCCGCTCCGGGACCGGAGCGTGCGCCGGCTCTCGGGCGGCGAGCGCCAACGGGTGGCGATCGCGGCGGCGCTCACGGCGGGCCCGCGGGTCCTGGTCCTCGACGAGCCCACCAGCCAGCTCGACCCCCAGGGCGCGGAGGACGTCCTCGCGGCGCTCTCGCGCCTGGTCCACGAGCTCGGCACCACGGTGCTCCTGGCCGAGCACCGCCTGGAGCGGGTCGTGGGGGCGGTCGACCTCGCGGTCGGGTGCCGGCAGGGCGAGCCGCCCCTCGCCGGACCCACGCCCGAGGTGCTCGGGGCCCTCGGCCTGGGGCCGCCGGTCGCCCGGCTGGGCCGGCTCCTCGGCTGGGAGCCCGTGCCGCTCACGGTCCGGGAGGCCCGCCGGAGGGCCGCCCTCCTCGCCGCCCGCCCGACCCCGG
>DATLZM010000256.1:0-3322 GCA_035573995.1 Actinomycetota bacterium
GAGCCCCGGGGGAGGCACGGGGCCGCGGCCGGCCGAGCCGCGGGGCCCGGGAGGCGTCGGTCGCGGTCGGCCCGGCCACTGGGCTCCAGGGCTTCTGGTACGGTAGGCGCGAGATGGCACACAAGAAGGGCGGAGGTTCCACGAGGAACGGCCGGGACTCCGAGTCCAAGCGGCTCGGGGTGAAGGCCTTCGGCGGCGAGTCGGTGGGCGCCGGCGCGATCATCGTGCGCCAGCGGGGCACCAAGGTGCACCCCGGGCCGGGGGTGGGCCGGGGCGGCGACGACACGCTGTTCGCCCTCGTGCCCGGCGTCGTCGAGTTCTACACCTCGCGCGGGCGTCGTTTCGCCCGGGTGGTCCCGCGGGCCTGAGCCGGCGGCTCCGCCGGCCGAGGCCGCCCGCCGGCTCATCCGCCGGCCGAGGTCGCGCGCCGGGTCATCCGCCGGCCGAGGTCGCCCGCCGGATCGCCCGGACCCACTCCTCGATCTCGGGTTTCTTCGCCGCGCTGGTCTCGGCCAGGTAGCGGACGCTCGCCCGACGCTCCCGCCGGGCGCCCCAGCGCGGCTCGTCGGGGCGGCGGAGCGGCGGTGGCTGGACGAAGTAGAAGGCGGTCCGCTCCGGGCCCTCCTCGGCGTCGTGGCGAACGACCATCACGGGGGAGCCCAGGAGGCGGCGGACCCGGCGGATCGCGCGCAGCTCGATCCGCCGCTCCCCGCTCCCGTCGTCGGGGGTGAACACGAGGTGGCGGGCCTCGAGCGAGAGCGTCCCCGGCACCTCCCGCAGGAGGTCCCGACGGAGGCGGACCATCCACACGCGGGACTCCACGCTCCCATCTTGGCCGGTGGTCCCTGCTCCGACCACGGCCGGTCTGGCAGGATGCTGTGGGGTGACGTTCGTCGACGAGGTCGAGGTGGTGGCCCGCGGCGGCCGCGGGGGCGACGGGTCGGCCGCGATCCGCCGCGAGCCCTTCGTGCCCCGCGGCGGGCCGGACGGCGGGGACGGCGGCCGCGGGGGCGACGTGGTCTTCGAGGTCTCGACCCGGGTCCGGGACCTCTCGTGGTTCCTCGAGCACCGGCGGCTGGTCGCGGGGGACGGGGGACCTGGACGCTCGAACCGCCGGCACGGGGCCGACGGCCGGGACCTCGTCGTGTCGGTGCCCGACGGGACCGTGGTCCACGACGAGGCGGGGCTCCTGGCCGACATGGTGGGGGAGGGGACCCGCGTGGTCGTGGCCCGCGGCGGCCGCGGGGGCCGCGGCAACGCCTCGCTCGCGTCGGTGCGCAACCCGGTCCCCAGGCGCGCGGAGGCGGGTGAGCCCGGGGAGGAGAAGCGGCTCGCGCTCGAGCTGCGCGTGGTGGCCGACGTGGGGCTGGTGGGGCTCCCCAACGTCGGGAAGTCCACCCTCCTCGCCCGCCTCACCGCGGCGCGCCCCAGGATCGCGGACTACCCCTTCACCACGCTCACGCCGAACCTCGGGGTCGCCGGCCGCGACCACCGGTTCGTGGTGGCGGACGTCCCGGGGCTCGTGGAGGGCGCCCACGAGGGCCGGGGCCTGGGCCACCGATTCCTCCGCCACGTGACCCGCTGCCGGGCGCTCGCGCTCGTGGTCGACCTGTCCTCCCCGGACCCGGCCCGGGACCTGGCCACGGTGCGGGAGGAGCTCGGGGCCTACGACCCGGCGCTCCTCCTCCGGCCCCAGCTCGTGGTGGGGACCAAGGCGGACCTGGTCCCGGACCCCGGGCGGGCCGCGGCGGCCCTCGGTCCCGGGGCCGTCGTGACCTCCGCGGTGACGGGCGAGGGGCTCGAGGACCTCGCGGAGCGCCTGGAGCGGCTGGTCCGGGAGGCGCCGGAGGAGCGACGGGAGCCGTTCGTCGTGCTCCGGCCCGCGAGGCCCCGGTTCGTCGTCCGCCGCGAGGGGCGACGGTTCCGGGTGGTCGGTCCGCAGGTCGAGCGGTGGGTCGCCGAGGCCGACCTCGAGGACCCCCGGCAGGTCGTCTCCCTGCAGCGGCGGCTGGCCCGGGAGGGGGTGGAGCGGGAGCTCGCCCGCGTCGGCGCGCGCCGGGGGGACGAGGTCGTGATCGGGGACCGGGTGTTCGAGTTCATCCCCGACGAGGAGCTGGCCGCGGGGGCCCACCGCGGCGAGGACGACGAGGGGGCGGACGCCGATGGTCCGTCGTGAGGACCTGCTGCGGGAGGAGGACGAGGCGTTCGCGGGGTTCCTGGACGAGGTCCGCCGGCTGGGGGCCGAGCGAGGGGACGAGCCGGTCCTGCCCGGCGGCTGGTCGGTGCGGGACCTCCTCTGGCACGTCGCCTGCTGGTGCGCGGAGTGCGCGAGCGCGCTCGAGCGGATCAGGCTCGGCACCTACCGCGGGTGGGAGGAGGACGTCGACGCCCTCAACGCCCGGTTCCTCGAGGAGGGGAGGAGGCACGACGCGGCCACGGGCCGGGCGATGCTGGCGGCGGCGCGGAACCGGATGCTCCAGGAGCTCGCCCTCCTCCCCGAGGAGCCGCCGCGCGAGGCCGTCGAGTGGTTCCGGGAGTCGGGGGTCCAGCACTACCGCGAGCACCTCGAGGACGTGAGGGCGGCGCGGATGCGCGGCCCGGGCTCCGCGGCGGGGTAGCATCGGGCCGTGGGACGGCGCCTGGGCGTGATGGGGGGCACCTTCGACCCCATCCACCACGGCCACCTCGTGACGGCCGAGGAGGCGCTCGTCCAGTTCCAGCTCGACGAGGTCGTGTTCGTCCCCACCGGCCAGCCCTGGATGAAGGAGCACCGCGAGGTCTCCCCGGCCGAGGATCGCTACCTCATGACCGTGATCGCGACCGCCAGCAACCCCCGGTTCTCGGTGTCCCGGATCGAGGTGGACCGCCGGGGGCCGACCTACACCGTGGAGACCCTCCGGGCGCTCTCCGCCGAGCACCCCGACGCGGAGCTGTACTTCATCACGGGGGCCGACGCGATCCTCGAGATCGTCCACTGGAAGGACCCCGAGGAGGTGCTCGAGCTCGCGCACTTCATCGCCGCCACCCGGCCCGGGTACGACCTCGCGCGGTTCGAGGCGGACGCCGCCACCCGCCACCCGAGGATCAGCGTGATGCACATCCCCGCCCTCGCCATCTCCTCCACCGACATCCGGGCCAGGGTGCGGGAGGGGCGACCCATCCGCTACCTCGTGCCCGAGGGCGTGAAGGCGTACATCGAGAAGACGGGCCTGTACCGGTGAGGACCACGGAGCGCCCGGCGCGGCGGGAGCGCGCGCCCGGGGCGCGGTGGCGGGGACGTGCGCCCAGGGCACGGGCGCGGGGGGTCCGCCGGCGGGTCGCG
>DATLZM010000257.1:0-4700 GCA_035573995.1 Actinomycetota bacterium
CGGGTCTTCCCGAGCCCGGGCTCACCGACCACGAGCGTCACCCTGGACCTCCCCGCCCGGACCGCGTCGCGGAACGCGCGGTCGAGGCGCTCGAGCTCCGCCTCCCGGTCGACGAACGGCGCGCCCCCGGCCGGGCGCCCGCCCGGGACCCGCGTGATCGGCTCGACCGCCTCGTAGGCGAGCAGGCCCTCGGGCTTCCCCTTGGCCCGCAGCAGCCGTCCCCGCCCGTATCGGACGGCCCGCGCCGTCCGGTCCCGGGTCCGGTGGTCCACGAGGACGCACCCGGGCGGCGCGAGGTCGGCGAGGCGCGAGGCCGAGTTCACGGTGTCGCCGATCACGGCGAATCCCCCGGCCTCCGCGGCCGGCACGACGATCACCTCCCCGGAGTTCACGCCGGCGTGGACCTCGGGGAACGGGACCCTGCCCCCCGCCGCGCGGAGCTCGCGGGCCAGGTCCCGGGCGGCGAGCGCGGCACGCACCGCCCGCTCGGCGTCGTCCTCGTGGGCCACCGGCACGCCGAACACCGCCATGAACCCGTCGCCCATGATCTGGGGCACGGTGCCGCCGAACCCCTCGACCGCGCGCTGCAGCTCCAGGATCCCCGGCCGGAGCGACGCGTAGACCTCCTCGGGGTCGAGGGACGACGCGAGCGCGGTGTAGCCGGCGAGGTCGGCGAAGAGGACCGTGACGAGCTTCCGTTCCTCGCGCGGAACCCCGAGGGGCTCACCCTCGACGGCCGCGCGCCCCCGGGGCCGCCGAGCCCCGCCTCCACCCGACCCGGTCGCCGCCGGCACGACAGCCTCAGCGGAGGATGGCGAAGGCGGTCTCGGTCCGCGCGACGCCCTCCAGGCGGTGGACGAGCCCGGGGACCGCGTCCATCACGGGAGACAGGGCCTCGTCCGACCCCATCTGCAGCAGGATGTCGAAGCTCCCGAAGACCGCCGACGCGCCGTTGAAGAGGCCGCCGGGGCCGCCCAGGGCCTCCGGGAGGCGACCCAGCACGTCCTCCGCGGCCCCGGCTTCGGTCCACAGGCGCACCAGGCCCACGAAGCGCGGCGCCCAGCGCCGGGGTCCGAACACCCCGTCCGCGGTGCGGACCGGGCGCCACTCGACCGCGTGTTCCCCGTGGGCCCCCCGCCCCCAGAGCTCCTCCGCGATCACGTCCTGGAGGGCCCCCAGGTCCTCCGCGCCCAGGTGGACGAAGCCGGCGTACGACCCCACCACCTCGGAGGCGGCGAAGATCGGTCCGCGCTCGGGATCCTCCTTGCTCCGGAGCGCCGCCACCAGGTCCCGGACCCGCGTGCCGGGCTCCGCGGACCGGATGAAGGCGAACGCGTGCAGCCCCTCGTACGGTCCCACCGCCATGTCCCCCTCCCCTCTCGGGCTCCGCCCGCGACCCGAGGCGCGTGGCGGTCGTCGGGTCCGTGGTCGGGACCTCCGTCCCCTGGGACCCACGCGCCCGCGGGGCGCCTGGATCGAGGCCTCGGGGGAACGGCGTGGCCACGGCCGGCCCGGCGGATCCGCTGGCGCACGCCCCCTTCGATCGTGGAACCCGATCGTACGCGGGCCGCCCCCGGCGCGCCAGGGGTCGGCGACCCGCCGGATCGGGCCCGGACCGCGGTCGACGGCTGGCGCCGGCGGCCCCGATCCCGCGAGGCCGCGCTCGCGCTCAGCCCCCTGGGACCTCGGCGAACGCCGCGTCCAGGGTCTCAATCGCGAAGCCGGCGCTCGCGCTCAGCCCCCCTGGACCTCGGCGAACGCCGCGTCCAGGGTCTCGATGGCGCGGGCCGCCTCCTCCTCGGTGATCGTGAGCGGCGGGGAGAGGCGGAGGACGTTCCCGTACAGCCCGCCGCGGCCGATGAGCAGCCCCCGCGCCTTGGCCGCCTCCATGGCCCGGTTCGCCGCCCGCGGGTCGGGGGCCTTCGAGGCGGCGTCCGTCACCATCTCCACCCCGATCATCAAGCCCTTGCCGCGGACCTCGCCCACGACCTCGTAGCGGTCCTCCAGGTCCTTGAGCCCTCGCATCAGGAACGAGCCGACCTTGTACGCGTTCTCCCGGAGGTGGGCCTCCTCGATGAAGTCGAGGTTGGCGAGGGCGCCGGTGGTCGCGAGGGGGTTGCCCCCGAACGTCGAGATCGAGTTGGCCCGCAGCGACTCCACCATCTCCTCGCGGCCCACCACGGCCCCGATCGCGAGGCCGTTCCCCAGGCCCTTCGCGCACACGATCGCGTCGGGGCGGACCCCGTAGGACTCGATCCCCCAGAACGCCTCCCCGGTCCGCCCGAACCCCGTCTGGACCTCGTCGGCGATGAACGGGATCCCGTACTCGTCGAGGATCGACTTCACGATCCGGAAGTACTCGGGGGGCGGGGTCACGAACCCGCCCACGCCCTGGATCGGCTCGGCGATCATCGCCGCCGGCTCCCCGGTCGTGGTCTGGTCGATCACGTTCCGGAGGTCCTCCGCGCAGGCCACCCCGCAGTCGGGGTAGGAGAGCCCGAGGGGGCAGCGGTAGCAGTAGGGCGAGAGCGCGTGGCTCACCTTGACCGGGGTGAAGGACGTCGCGGCCCAGTTCCGGTTCCCGGTGATCCCCACGGCCCCGAACGACCGCCCGTGGTAGGAGTTCCGGAGCGCGATGATCTCGTTGGAGCGCCGCCAGCTCGACGCGAACAGCAGGGCCGCCTCGATCGCCTCGGTCCCCGAGGAGACGAAGAACGCCTTGGTGGCCCCGTCGATCGGGGCGAGGGCGGTGAGCCGCTCGGCGAGCTCGATCTGCGGCCGGATCAGGTAGAGCGTCGAGGTGTGGGTGATCCCCCGCTCGATCTGGGCCTCGAGGGCCTCCACCATCCGTCGCATGAGGTGCCCGGAGATCGTGGTCACGATCCCGCCGAAGAAGTCGAGGTACTCCTTCCCGCTCGAGTCCCAGACCCGGGTCCCCTCGCCCCGGACCAGCTCGATCGGCTGCTCGTAGTAGAGGAGGAGCCAGGAGGGCAGCACCCGCCGGTGCCGCTCCAGGAGCTCCGCCGCGTCGTCGGGGAACGCGTCCCGGTCCTCAGGCATCGTCGACCCTCCCTCGTCGCTCGAGCCGGCCGCGGCCGGGCCGGCGAAGGGCATCCTAGCGACGCCGCCGTGGCCCCGGGCCCACCACGGCGGTGGAACGGGAGGGCTCGAGGCCGGCCGCCACGGGGCGCCCCCGGCCGCGGCTGCTAGCATCGGGGCGTCATGGCGGCGGTGTGTGATGTCTGCGGGCGGCGCCCCTTCTTCGGGATGCAGGTGTCCCACTCCCACCGGCGGACCAAGCGCCGGTGGAACCCGAACGTGCAGCGCGTCCGGGCCATCGTGGACGGCGCGCCCAGGCGGATCCACGTCTGCACGAGCTGCCTGAAGGCCGGCCGCGTCCAGCGCGCCGGCTGACCCCGGGGCCTACCCGGGGGCCACGCTCCACAGGGGGTCGACGGGGCCGATCCCCTCCCCGAGGGGCAGCGCGTGCCGGATGGCCTCGGTCACGAACCGCTTCCCGCGGCGGACGGCCTCCCCGAGCGGTTCCCCCCGCGCCAGGTGGGCGGCGATCGCTGCCGAGAGGACGCAGCCGGTCCCGTGGGTGTGCGGCGTCTCGATCCGCTCCGCCTCGATCCAGGTCATCCGCTCCCCGTCGAACAGCAGGTCGTCGGCCCGGCCTCCCTCGAGGTGCCCGCCCTTCACGAGCACCGCCCGGGGCCCCATCGCGAGGATCGCCTCGGCGGCGTCCTCCATCAGGTCCCGCGAGTCCACCCGGAACCCGGCGAGGCCGCTCGCCTCGTGGAGGTTGGGGGTCACGAGCGTGGCCAGGGGGAGGAGCTCGGCGCGGAGGGCCTCCACGGCGTCCTCCGCCAGGAGCGGGTGGCCGTGCTTGGAGATGAACACCGGGTCCACCACGAGGTTGGGGATGCGGGTCTCGCGGATCGCCTCGGCCGCGGCCTCGATGATCGGCGCGGAGGCGAGCATCCCGGTCTTCGCGGCATCCACCCCGATGTCCGTGGCCACGGCGCGGATCTGGTCCGCGACGGTCGACGGCGAGAGCTCCTCGTAGCCGGAGACCCCCTTCGTGTTCTGGACGGTGACGGCCGTGATCGCCGTCGTCCCGAACACCCCGAGGGCGCTGAAGGTCTTGAGGTCGGCCTGTATCCCCGCGCCCCCGCCCGAGTCCGAGCCGGCGATGGTGAGCGCCCGCGGCCGCGGCGGCGCCTGCTCACCCGTCACGTCCGTCACCCCCCGCGAAGTGGTCCCAGCCCGTGGGCTCCAGCGCCCGCTCCCGTCCCTCGGCGTCCACCGCCGTGCAGCCCTCCCCCTCGATGATGCCCCCGATCTCGGCGAGCGACACGCCGAAGGCCTCGGCGAGCTCGGCCCGGGCCGGCTCGACGGCTCCCGGGGGGAGCGTCGCGAGCAGCTCGTAGTCCTCGCCGCCGCCGAGGGCGAGCTCCAGGGGATCCGCCCCGAGCACGTCCGCCAGCTCGAGCAGGGCCGGCGCCACCGGGACGTGGGGGAGCGAGATCCGCGCCCCCACCCCGCTCGCCCGACAGAGCCGCCACAGGTCGAGGGCGAGCCCGTCCGAGACGTCGATCATCGCCGTGGCGCCCGCGCGCGCCAGCGCGCGGGCCTCCCCCACCCGCGCCGTCGGCCGCAGGTGCGCCGCGAGGAGGGCCCGGCCGGCGGGCGAGGCG
>DATLZM010000258.1:0-3562 GCA_035573995.1 Actinomycetota bacterium
AACAGGAGCTGCGCCAGGTCGTCGTGGAGGTACCCGGCGATCTGGAGCCGCTCGTCCTGCCGCTCCTCCGCCATCCGGACCGAGAGGGCCTGGAGGACCTGCTCCCGCTCCTGGAGCTCCTTGTGCGCCTCCTCGAGCGCCCGACTCCGGAAGAACATCTGCCGGGCGAACATGAGGGGGAGCAGGAACGCCGGGACGGACCAGAAGCCCATGGCGAGGAAGAACTTGGCCATCACCAGGCCGAGGAGCGCCAGGGCCAGGTAGCTGATCAGGAACTCCGGCAGGCTCCCGATCCGGAGCTCGCGCACGACCTTCGCGATCCCGGTCCGGTACTTGAGGCTGGCCCAGATGCCCACGAGCGCCACGTTGACCGCGTAGTCCGCTACGGTCGCCAACGTCGCCGCTCCCAGCAGGCGCAGGGTCGACGAGGCGTGCAGGTCGGCGACCCCGTGGAAGGCGAGGCTCGCAGCCAGGACCGCCAGCGCCACTTGCGACCGGTTGAACAGGGCCGTGAGAACGTTGGCGTCCCGCCGAAACTCCCAAGGGTCGAACGAACCGACGAACGCGACCAGCGCTCCGGCGAGCGGGGGATAGAGGAAGGCCACCACCATCAGGAGGGGGAACCCCAAGCTGACCTGGAGGCCACGCCAGCCCGGCACCGGCCACAGCTCGACCCCGGCCACGAGCACGGTCCAGACGAGCAGGTGGGCAGGAGGCACATCAGCGACGCCCTCGGGCCGGCGTGCGACCAACACCGCCCCGATCCCCAGAGCGGCGCCGACCACCGCGACCTGGTACGCGACCAGCGCGCCCGCTCGACCCTCCCTGCGCTGCCGTCTCGCCGGTATCACCCACCTCCGAGCGCCGACTCGGTCTATCTTGCACCGTCGGCAGCACGGTAGGAACGACCACGCGGGCGGCAGGCCGGACCGGCGCCCGGACCTACGGTCGGTCCGTCGTCGCCGGCAAGGGCAGCCTGGCCACGACCCTGGTGCCGGCGCCGGGGGCGGAATCGATGCAGAGGTGGCCGCCGGCCGCTTCCGCGCGCTCCCGCATGAGCTGCAGCCCGAAGTGGTTCTGGCTGTCGACCACCAGCGGCGAGAACCCCTGCCCGTCGTCCTCGACCAGGAGCCGGATCGCGTCCCCCTCGTTCTTCACGAGCACCCGGATGGCGGAGGCCGAGGAATACTTGAGGGCGTTCTGGAGGGCCTCCCGGACGATCTGGTACGCGAGCAGCTGCACGAGCGGCGGGCCGTCCACCTCGTCGACCTCCGCCGAGATCCGCGCGCGGCAGGACCCCTCGGCGTTCCGGACGAGCGCCTTCAGCGCCCGATGGAGGCCGCCCGGACCCAGGGAGGAGTCGCGGAGGTCTCGGACCACACGGCGTAGCGCGTCTTGCGCAACCCGGGTCGCCTCCAGTAGCCCGGGCAGATCGTCCTCGAGGTCCAGCAGCCGTCCCGAGGAGAGGTCCCGTCGGAGGACCTCCCCCATCAGATGGACCTTGTACAGGGGCTGAAGCACCTCGTCGTGGAGCGCCCCGGCGATGCAGAGCCGCTCGTCCCGCCGTTCCTCGGCGATCCGGCCGCTGACGTCCACCAGCGCCCGGTTCATCGTCTCGACCGCGCGCGAGGCCTCTCGAAGCTTCTGGCCCCGGAGGAACAGCTGGTGCGCCAAGAGCAGGGGCGCCATCCCGGCGACCAATCCCCACGTCCCGGCGAACTCGTAGAGCGGGACCAGCACCAGGGCTATCGAGCCCAAGCACAGGTAGGTCAGGGCCTCGGCGGGCGGGCTTCCCAGCAACCCGCCGACGATCGCGCGCCAGGGCACACCCGTGGTCAGTCGCGAGACGACGACGACCAGGGAGACGTTCACCAGGAAGTCCGCGAGCAACGCGGGCGTGAAGGCGAGCGCAGCGTCGGGCAGGGCGTACGTCGACCCGGCGATCGCGTGGTACACGCTCGCCGCGACCAGCACGCTCACGGCAACCTGGCATCGATCGAAAATCGCCCGGGTGAGCCCGACCTCCCGACGAAGCTCCCGTTCGCTGATCGACCCCACCAGCGCAAGGAGCCCCGCGACGGGCCCGCCGAGGACGATCCCGGCTGCCAGGAGGACCGGGAGCGACATGTCCATCGAGACCGTGCCCCACACGCGAACCGACAGCAGGCTCGCTGCGACCACCGTGGGGAACCAGGGGGCCGCCGTCGCGAGTCGCTCGTCTCCGGGTGCGAGCCACGCGATCCCGATCAGCGTCGGAACGGACACGGCCCACTCGAAGAGTCGAACGCGGGTGCCGTCACCCGAGGGCGGCCTCGAGCCGCGGGGAAGCCTGCCGGTCGATGAGGTGGCGGAGGCTGCCACGGCCACGTCTCTTGCCGCGAGTGCCATGAATCTAACCCTGGCCGGTCGTCGGAGGTCAAGACGAAGATGCACTCCGCCACCCGGGCGACGAGGATCATCAGCTGACGAAGCCAGATCCCATCCCCTATGCGGCGCCCCGAGCAGCACCCGGGGGACCGTTTAGGCGGGGTTAAGCGGACGGAAAGCTCCCTCGACCAGCCTTCCCCGTACCGGGGGAAAGGAGGAGGTCATGCGGTACCTCAAGCGGCTCGCCATCGCGCTGGGGTCGCTGGCTGCGGTCGTGCTCGCCGGCGGCGCGCATTGGAAGGTCCACTAGCGCGCCGGCGACAGTAGTAGAGACGGAGAGAAGCAACTCCTAAGACTTCGCCGTCCCCAAGCTGGAGGGAAAGGGCGCCAGCTCGGTGGAGCAAGTACCACAGCCCTGCCCGTGCCTCCCGTTCCGGGCAGGGCTGTGTCGTGCCCGGGTGGGATCCGCTCCGCGTCCTGTTCGAACGGCCCGGTAGTTGCGCTCCGGTAGGCTTCCGCCGACCATCGTCCGGGGGAAGCCTTGGCCGAGCGCCTGGACATCCGGATCCTCGGCCCCCTCGCCGTCGCGCGAGGGGGGTCCGACCTGCCCGTCGGGGGCCGGAAGCAGCGCGCGGTCCTCGCGATCATCCTGCTCCGGGAGGGCGAGGTCGTCCCGACCGACCTCCTGATCGAGATGCTCTGGGGGGACTCCCCTCCCCCCACCGCCCGCACCACCATCCAGGTCTACGTCTCGAAGCTCCGGAAGCTCCTCTCCGACGCCTCGGGCCTCCGGATCGAGACCCGGGGGTCCGGCTACCTGGCCGAGGTCGAGCCGGAGTGCTTCGACCTGCGGCGGTTCGAGCGCCTGGTCGAGGCCGGGAAGGAGGCGCTGGGGGCCGGCGACCCGGCCAGGGCCCGCGACCTCCTCGCCGAGGCCCTGGAGCTCTGGAGGGGCGCGCCGCTCGAGGACGTCGACCTCCCCGCGGAGCTCGCGGCGGAGCTCACCCGGCTCGAGGAGGAGCGCCGCTCCGCCCTCGAGGCCCGGCTCGAGGCTGACCTGGCCCTGGGCCGCCACGCCGAGGTCGTCCCGGAGGTCGAGCGCCTCCTCGCCGAGGCCCCCCTCGACGAGCGGCTCCACGGGATCGCCATGCTCGCCCTGTACCGCGCCGGGCGGCAGGCGGACGCCCTCGAGGTC
>DATLZM010000259.1:0-2478 GCA_035573995.1 Actinomycetota bacterium
AGGGCCTCGATGCGGTCGGCCATGTTCTGGAGGCCGGCCCCCCGGGGGGTGGTGGACGGGTCGAAGCCCGGCCCGTCGTCCTCCACGGCGAACGCCAGCTCGCCGCCGGAGGCCGACAGGCGGACCCGGATCGCCGATCCCCCCGCGTGCTTCACGGCGTTCTGGAGGGCCTCGAGGACGCAGAAGTACACGGCGGCCTCGGCTTCCTGGGGATAGCGGCCTACGCCGTCCGCCTCTACCGTCATCGACACGGAGGCCTTCCGGGCCTGGGCCTCGAGGGCGGCGGGGAGCCCCCTGTCAGCCAGGAGCGGCGGGTAGATCCCTCGGGCCAGGTCGCGGAGGTCCTCCAGGGCCTCCGTGGCGGCGGTCTGGAGCCGCGCGGCGGCGGTCCTGGCGGCGGCCGGGTCCTGCTCGACCTGCCGCTCGAGCAGACGGAGCTGGACGGTGAGCGCCACGAGCTGCTGCTGGGCGCCGTCGTGGATGTTCCGCTCGATCCGTCTGCGCTCCTCGTCCTGGGCGGCGACGAGCCGCTGGCGCGAGGCCCGGAGCTCCTCGACCGTCGCGCGGAGCTCCTCGGTGAGCCGGGCGTTCCGGAGCACGAGCCCCGCCTGGGCCGCGACGTGCGCCAGCAGCCGGTCCTCGGCCTCGGTGAGCGGCTCGTCCCGGGGCTTGCGGACCGAGACCGCCCCCAGCAGCTCGCCCTGGTGCCGCACCGGGTAGGCCGCGTCGGCGCCCGGGACCGGGGGGAGCTCGCCGTCCGGGCCGACCCCCAGCGGCGGATGCTGCCGCTGGTCGGCCGGCCAGGACGCCGCCGGCCTGAGCTCGTCACCCACGCGGAGCCATACGTCGGTCCGCTCCGCGCCGGTGCCTTCCCCGAGGATCCGAGCCGTCCGCGGCAGGAGCTCCTCCGCGGCGAAGGTCCCGCTCATCCGCTCGGCGAACTCCGAGAGGACCTCGTACGGGGTGGCCCGCTCCCCGTACACGAGGCGGTTCGCCCAGCGCTGGGCGCGCCGGCGGACCGGCTGGAACGCGATCGCGAGCACGACCGCCGCCATGAGGGGGAGCGCGCCCATCCCGGTGGGCCGGACACCGAGCACCAGGGCCGGGATCCCCAGGACGACGGCCCCGTACACGATCGTGATGAACGCGGCCAGGAGGCCGAACACGAGCGTCTTCCGGATCACCAGGTCGATGTCGAAGAGGCGGTGACGGAGGATCCCGATGCCGGCCCCCACCGGCACAGCCATGAAGGCCGCCGCGGCGACAAGCTCCCCGCTGAAGACGGTGTCGCCGAGCCCCAGCAGCTCGAGCGCCGCGTTGAGGACGATGAAGCCGGCCAGGATCCCGACCCCGAACGTGAACCACTTGAGCCGGAGACGCTCCTCCCCGGTCGCTCTCCGGAACCGGACCGTCAGGGCGGCGACGGAGGGGAGCGCCACCGCGACGAAGAGGAGGAACGTGGCCTGATCGATCGTGCCCGCATCCAGGCCGGCGATGCCGACCGGGTTCCGGATGGACATCCCGTCGGCGATCTCCAGGCGCTCAGCGAAGGCCAACAGCCCGGAGGAGCCCAGGAACAGCGCGCCCGCGACCCAGCTCAGGATCCGCCAGCGTCCCGGGGGGAGATGCCCGTCGGGGAAGAGCAGGGGCACGTAGGTCAGGATCGGACCGATCGAGACGATCCAGATCCAGCTGGACAGCCAGGCGGCCACCTCCCGGCCCGGCAGCGGTCCGGGATCCGCGACGTACGCGTGGTACGCGTACTCGCCCGAGGAGAAGCCGAGCGCGGCCCCGAAGGGGACCGCGAGGAACAGCCACCCGATCGGGTTCCCCGGCTGCCGGGACACGACGAGGGCCCCCACCGCGACGATCGACCCGAAGACGACGACCATGGCCAGGTTCCCGCCCAGGCCCCCCCGTCCGTTCCGGGCGAGGAGGGCGAGCCCGGCGGCGGCGAGCGCCGCGAAGAGGGCGACCGCGGCCCAGGCCAGGCGAGAGGCCGTCCGTTCGGTCATGGCGCGATGCTGTCCTCCGGGGCCCGCCCCGGGAAGGGTGTGGTCCGAACCATCGTGGGGGGAGTCCCTCATCCGTGCCGCGTGTTGCCTCCCTCGCCGGCCCCGTGCCGTCCCCCAGCGGAGGGGTGGCGAACAGCCTCTCACGAGTGGTGGCTCCCGGCTAGGGCGATGGCCTCGCTCGGCGTACGGTCGGGCCACGGACGGCAAGGAGGTCGACGATGATCCAGAAGCTGCTCGTCGGGACCGACACATCGGCCGCGGCCGACCTCGCGGTCGAGGCGGCCGCCGAGCTGGCCCGGGCCGGGGACGCGGAACTCCTCGTGCTGTACGTGAGGCCGCCGCTCGATGCCCGGGAGGTGTTCGACCCCGGGAAGCTCCCGGACCCGGAGGCGTACCTGGAGCGGATGCCGTCGAGGTTCCCGGGGGTGAAGGTGCGGACCCGCGTCGAGGCGGGCGACCCCGC
>DATLZM010000260.1:0-13302 GCA_035573995.1 Actinomycetota bacterium
GGAGGCTCGGTCGTGGGTCGGGGACCTTGAGCTGGTCGCGGGCCGCACCATGATCCGGGAGTTCCTGGCCCGCGCGTACCGGTACCGCCACGATCTCGGGGATCCCGACGCGCTCGGAGTGGCCCTGGCGCTGGCGGCCGAGGTGGACAACCCGGCCCTGCGGCGGCGCATCGAGCGGGTGGCGCGGGTGCTCGGGACCTAGCGCGTGGGGAAACCCTGAGGGAACGGAGAGCCCCGGCGGCCAGCTCCACCGCCGGGGCGCTCCCCTATCTCCGCAGCTCAGGCCCGGTGTCGGAGGGGGGATTTGAACCCCCACGGGCTATGCGCCCACTAGGCCCTCAACCTAGCGCGTCTGCCGAGTTCCGCCACTCCGACGAGCCGGATCGGATTCTACCAAGGGCACCGTCCCGGCCGTCGCCCCCGACCCGCTGGGCGGGGCAGCGGTCCCCGGGCCCTAGATCCACTTCCAGGCGAGCCAGAACGTGCTGAGCCCGAACACCACGGCCGTGATCACCGTGATCCGGTCGAGGCGCCGCTCGAGCGCCGTCCCCCCGGCCAGGGTGCTCGTCCCCCCGAACATGTCGGAGAGCCCGCTCCCCCGCCCCGCGTGGAGCAGGATGAACAGGATGAGCAGCAGCGCCGAGATCACGTCGACGACGATCACGACCGTGTTGACGATCCTCACGGACCCTCCTCGGGGAGCTCGGCGCCGGCCGTGGCGCCGGTGGTCTCCAGGATAGCGCGGTCCGGGAGCGGGAAGTGGCAGGCGGCCACCTGCCCCGGGTGGTGCGGGAGCAGGGCCGGCTCCTCCTCCCGGCAGCGGGGGTGCACGCCCTCGAGGCCCTCGGCGGCCGCGGCCCGGCGGGTCTGGGGGCAGCGGGGGTGGAACCTGCACCCGGACGGCGGGTCGATGGGCGAGGGCACGTCCCCCTCCAGGATGATCCGCTTCTTCTGCGCGGCGAGGTCGGGGTCGGGGATCGGGACCGCCGAGAGGAGCGCGCCCGTGTAGGGGTGCTTGGGGTTCCGGTACAGCGTGATCCCCGGGGCCTCCTCCACGATCTTCCCGAGGTACATCACCGCCACCCGATCCGAGACGTGCTTCACGACCGAGAGGTCGTGGGCGATGAACAGGTAGGTCAGGTTGAACTCCTCCTGGAGGTCCTCGAGGAGGTTCAGGATCTGGGCCTGGATCGAGACGTCCAGGGCCGAGACCGGCTCGTCGCACACGATCAGCTTCGGCCGGAGCGCGAGCGCCCGCGCCACCCCGATCCGCTGCCGCTGACCCCCGGAGAACTCGTGCGGGTAGCGGTTGTAGTGCTCGGGGTTCAGCCCCACGAGCTCCATCAGCTGCTGGACCTCGGCCTTGATGCGATCCTTGGGCACCGTGCGGTGCAGCCGGAACGGCTCGCCGATGATGCTCCCCACGGTCTTCCGGGGGTTCAGGGAGGCGTAGGGGTCCTGGAAGATGATCTGCATGTCCCGGCGGATCTCGCGGAGCTCCCGTCCCCGGAGGTGCGTGATGTCCCGGCCGTCGAACCAGATCCGCCCGGCGGTCGCGTCGTACAGGCGGGTGACGACCCGCGCGAGCGTCGACTTCCCGCAGCCGGACTCGCCCACGAGCCCGAGGGTCTCCCCCGGGTAGATCTCGAGGTCCACCCCGTCCACGGCGTGCACCTGGCCGATCGTCCGCTGGAAGATGATGCCCCGGGTGATCGGGAAGTACTTCTTCACGCCCTCGAGCTTCACGAGGGGCCGTCGGTCGGTCTCCGCGCGGGGCGCGGCGCGCTCGCTCACCGACACGCTCATCGGCGCACCAGCACCTCCTCCCGGAAGATCCGCTCCTTGTCCGCGAGCGACAGGTGGCAGGCCGAGGCGTGCCGGCCGTCCTCGGGGAGGAGCGCGGGGACCTCGGTCCGGCACCGGTCGAACGCGTAGGGGCAGCGGGGGTGGAACGGGCATCCCGGCGGCACGAGGATCAGGGAGGGCGGGAGCCCCTTGATCGGCTCGAGGCGCCCGCGGGCCTCCTCGTCCAGCCTCGGCAGCGAGCGGAGCAGGCCCCAGGTGTAGGGGTGGTGGGCGTCGTAGTAGATGTCCCGCTGGGTCCCGGTCTCCATGATCCGCCCCGCGTACATCACCTGGATGTCGTCGCAGTGCTCGGCGACGACGCCGAGGTCGTGGGTGATGAGCACGACCGAGGCGTTGAACTCCTGCTTGAGGCGGTCGATCAGGTCCAGGATCTGCGCCTGCACGGTCACGTCGAGGGCGGTCGTGGGCTCGTCGGCGATCAGGAGGTCGGGGTTGAGCGCGAGGGCCATCGCGATCATCGCCCGCTGCCGCATCCCGCCCGAGAACTCGTGGGGGTACTGGTCGGCCCGCTCCTCGGGGCGCGGGATCCCCACCCGCCGGAGCATCTCCACCGCCCGCCGGTGGGCCTCGCGCTTGGGGATGTCCTCGTGCGCCAGGATGGCCTCGGCGATCTGGTACCCGACCTTGTAGTAGGGGTGGAGCGAGGTCATCGGGTCCTGGAAGATCATCGAGATCCGGGCCCCGCGGATGTGGCGCATCTCCTCCACGGGGAGCGCCAGGAGGTCCTGGCCCTGGAACAGCGCCTGTCCCTCGATGATCGCCTGCCGGCGGGTGATCAGCCCCATGATCGTGAGGAAGGTGACGCTCTTCCCCGAGCCCGACTCCCCCACCACCCCGAGCGTCTCCCCCGGCATCACGCTGAACGAGACGCCGTCCACGGCCCTCACGAGGCCGTCCTCGGTCGGGAAGTGGACCTTCAGGTCCCGCACCTCGAGGAGCGGCTCGGCCACTACGTGTACCTCACCCGGGGGTCGAGGAACGCGTACAGGACGTCCACCACGAGGTTCGAGACCGCGATGAAGAACGCCCCGAAGACCGTGACGCCCATGACCGCCGGGAAGTCGTTGATCTCGATCGAGTTCACCGCGTACTGCCCGATCCCCGGGAGGTTGAAAACGGTCTCCGTGATGAAGGCGCCGCCCAGGAGGATCCCGAGGTCGAGCCCGAACATCGTGACCACCGGCGTGAGGGCGGCGCGGAGGCCGTGCTTGAAGATCACGCGGCGCTCGGACAGCCCCTTCGCGCGGGCGGTGCGGATGTAGTCCTCCGACATCGTCTCGATCAGGTTCCCCCGGGTCATCCGGGCGTAGAACGCGGCGAAGGAGAGCGCGAGCACCATCCAGGGCATCAGGAACCGCCCCCGGAGGACGGACTCCAGGAGCGTCTCCTCGGGCGGGAGCCCGCTGCCCGGGAAGATCTGGAGCTTGAACCAGAACACGAACAGGAAGATCTGGGCGAGCCAGAACACCGGCGCCGAGACGCCGAACAGCGCGAACAGCATCGTGGACCGGTCGAGGAGGGACCCTCGCTTGATCGCCGACGCGATCCCGGTCGGGATCCCGATGAGCAGCCACACGACGGCGGCGCCCAGGGCCAGGGTCACGGAGACCGGGAGCCGCTTGAAGATCTCCTCCTTCACCGGCACGAAGTTCTGCCACGAGTAGTAGTACTGCTCGTTGAGGAACCACCCGGGCCACGGGATGAGCCCCTTCGCGAACCGCCCGTACTGGACGTACCAGGGCTTGTCGAGCCCCAGGGCGCGCCGGGCGTCCGCGATCTCCTCGGCCGTCGTGGCCCGTCCGATCGCCCGGCGGGCGGGGTCCCCCGGCGGGAGCTTGATGAAGATGACGAACGTGAGGACGGAGACGATGAACAGGACCAGGACCAGGAAGAGCGAGCGGCGGATCAGGTACCTGCCCATGCCTCCTCCGCAACCTTAGCACCGGGAGGCGCGAGCGAGGGGGCCGGCCAGCCGGCCGGCCCCCTCGCGCCGCTCACGGCTACGCGCCCTCCGAGACCGCGATCCAGTCGAAGGCCGCCAGCCCCGCCGAGATGTCGTACGAGTAGTTCACGACCCTCGTCGACACGAGGTCGATGTTGTTGTCGAAGATGTACGGCACCCAGGGGACGACCTCTTCCATCAGGTACTTGTCGAGGTCCGCGTAGCACTGCACCCGCTCGTCCCCGGTCTTCGGCGCGCACTCCGCGAGCTGGTCGTCGACGCTCGGCACCTCGGTGACCGTGTAGTCGTACTTCTGGAGGTACTCGGGGCTCGCGCCGACGAGCGAGTAGTTGCAGCAGCTCGGGAACAGCGACTCCGAGCCGAAGAGCGGCGGCATGAACGTGTACGCGTCGCTGAAGTCCTTGAGCCAGCCCGGCGCCAGGCAGATCGCCATGTGCACCGACGGGTCGTTGCACTTGTTGTACATCGTGGTCCGCTCGAAGGACTTCACGTCGAGCGTGAGGCCCAGCGGCTCCAGGTTGTCCTGGATCAGCGCGGCCTGGCCCGGGTAGGGGTCGGCCTCGTCCGTGATCGCCAGGATGTTCTTGCACTCCGGCGCGTCGCACACGCCGTCGCCGTCCGTGTCGTACTTCGACTGCGCCATCTCCTCCTTGGCCGCGTTGACGTCGCCCTGGTGGTTGGGCGTCTCGTACGGGTCGTAGTCGAGGAGGAGGTTGTTGAGCAGCCCGTCGGGGACGATGTGGCCCGCGATCACCCCCGCGTCGGGCCCGCCCCGGAGCCGCCGCATCCCGTCCTTGTCGATCGCGAGGTTCACCGCCTTCCGGACGTGGATGTCATCGAAGGGCGGGACGGCGAGGTTGAAGGCGAGGTACCGGACCCCGTCCGTCGGGTTGATGAACAGGTACTGCTGCAGGTTGGGGTCGGTCTTGTACTGCCTGAGCAGGTTCGGCGGCACGATGCCGTCGATCACCATGTCCAGCTCGCCCGCCTGCACCTTGTTGTACAGGTCGTTGTTGTCCCCGCCGATCGAGATCTCCATCCGGTCCACGTAGGCCGGCCCCCGGCTCCCGTCGGTGGCCGGGTCGTAGGACGGGTTGCGGACCAGGATGATGTGCTGCCCCGGCTCGTAGCCCGAGACCGGCGTCTGGTCCTTGGGGTCGACCGAGAAGTCCAGGTTCTCCGAGCCCTCGAACATGTAGGGGCCGGTGGCCACGAGGAACCGCCCGTAGTCCCGGGTGTGTCCCTCCGCCACGCCCAGGCGCGCGTCGGGGTTGTCCGGGTTCGGCGGGATCGGCGCGGTGGCCGCCATCGAGAACAGGTACGGCACCCACCCGGCGGGCTCGCTCGTCTTGACCACCAGCGTGTGGTCGTCGGGCGTCGAGACGCCGGAGATCGAGTCGGCCTTGCCGTTGCTGAAGTCGTCGAAGCCCTCGATCACGGAGTAGTAGAACGAGTACCCGTTGAGGGCGCAGTCCTCGCACGCCTCCCGCTCCAGGGCCCGGACGATGTCCTGCGACGTGACCTCCACGTCCTCGAGCGGCGGCGCGTAGTGGATGCCGCTCTTCAGCGTGAACGTCCAGGTGAGCCCGTCCGAGGAGACCTCGGGCATCGCCGTGGCCAGGTCCGGCTGGAGCGTGTTGCCGCCCTGGTCCGCGGGCACGCCCTTGTAGGACAGGAGCGTCCGGAGCAGGCAACAGCGGTAGAACTCCCAGGTGACGGAGTAGTACTCCTTCTGGGGGTCGAAGGCCGCGCTCACGTCCGAGAGCAGGGCCCCCTTGAACGTCCCGCCCCTCGGCACCTCCTCGGCCGGCGAGCCGGTCGGCTGCTGGGCGCCCCCGCCCCCGCCGCACGCCGTGGCGGCGATCGCGAGGACCCCCGCGAAGGCGAGTACCTTGAGATATCGCTTCACCGACACCCCCCTCTCACTCGCATGCGTCCTCCTCCGCGTCCGTGCACAGGCTCGTCAGGGCCGTCCATCCCCCCTTTCCCAAGGAGCCGTTCCCATGATGGTTCTACGGGGCAACCGCGGTCCGGGGATCGAACGCGTCCCGGAGCCCGTCCCCGACGAGGTTGAAGGCGAGCGTGGTGAGGAACAGGAACAGGCCCGGGAAGACCATCATCCACGGGGCGTAGATGAACGTGTCGGCCGCCTCGGAGAGCATCCGGCCCCAGGAGGGCGTGGTGAGCGGCACGCCCACCCCCAGGAACGACAGCGCCGCCTCGAACAGCACGTTGTTGGGGATGATCAGCGTGGTGTAGATGATGATGGGCGCCAGGACGTTGGGGAGGATCTCCTTCCACATGATCCGGAGGTCGCTCGCCCCGAGCGCCCGGGCGGCCTCGACGAACTCCTTCTCCCGGAGCGACAGCACCTGGCCCCGGACGATCCGGGCGATGTACGGCCAGCTGAACAGCCCGATGATGTAGGAGACGAGGAGCAGGCCGGGCTTCACCAGCCCACCCAGGCACCCGGGCCCCGTGCCGCAGGCGGCGGCCAGCCCCAGGGCGAGCAGCAGGACCGGGAGCGACAGCACGACGTCGATGGCCCGGGAGATCACGGTGTCGATCCGCCCCCGGTAGAACCCCGCCGCCAGGCCCAGGACCACCCCGATCGTGACCGCGATCCCGGTGGCGAACACGGCCACGAAGAGGGACGTCCGGGCCCCGTAGAGGACCCGGACGAAGAGGTCGCGGCCGGCGTCGTCGGCCCCGAACCAGTACTGGGCGTTGGGGCCCTTGGGGAGCCCGTACTCGTCGAGCGTGGCCCGCTGGTCCACGTCGTTGGGCCCGTGGTGGACCACGCGCTGGGCGATCACCGGGGCCAGGAGGGCGAGGGCCACCATGAGGAGCACGACGACGATCCCGGCGAGCGCGAACCGGTCGCGGCGGAACCGACGCCAGAAGATCTCCCAGGGGCTCCGCCCGACGATCGACGCCGATGGCTCCCCGCCCGGCGGGCCCGGCGCGGCGCCCGCCAAGGCGGGCTCGGTGCTGACCTGGGCCATGACCGACCTCTCCCTCTCCTCCGGCGCGGATATTACGCCCGCGACCGGCCCCCGGACCACCCGGCCGGGGAGGGGGCCGGGGCGTCGGGGGCGCCCCCGCTCACCGGTACCGCACGATCAGCGCGAACTCCTCGGGGTCCAGGCTGGCGCCGCCCACCAGGGCCCCGTCGATCTCGGGGTGGGCCATGAAGTCCCGGATGTTCCCCGCCCGCACGCTCCCCCCGTACTGGATCCGCACCTCGCCGGCCACCTCGGGCGAGGCGAGGGCGGCGACCGAGGAGCGGATCATCCCGATCACCTCGCCGGCGTCCGCCGGCTCGGCGTTCCGCCCGGTGCCGATGGCCCAGATCGGCTCGTAGGCGATCACGACCCGGGCGACCTCCGCGGGCGCCAGGCCACGGAGCGCGGCCTCCACCTGGCCCCGGACCCGCTCCTCGGTCCGGCCCGCGTCCCGCTCGTCGAGGGTCTCCCCCACGCAGAGGATGGGCGCCATCCCGTGGGCCAGGACGGCGCGCACCTTCCGGGCCACGAAGGCGTCGTCCTCCCCGAAGCGCTGCCGCCGCTCGGAGTGGCCCACGATCACGTACGAGACCCTGAGCGCCTGGAGCATCGGGGCCGAGATCTCCCCGGTGAAGGCCCCCTGGGGCTCGGGGTGGACGTTCTGGGCCCCGAGGCCGAACGGCAGCCGGTCGCTCTCGATCAGGGTCTGGACCGCCCGGAGCGCGGTGAAGGGGGGGCAGATCACCACCTCGACCCGGTCCGCATCGCCGCGGTCGAGGAGGTACGAGAGCTTCTGGACGTCGCGGATCGCCTCGAGGTGCGTCTTGTGCATCTTCCAGTTGGCCGCGATGATGGGCCGCCTGGCCACCCTAGGCCTCCAGGACCGCGATCCCCGGGAGCTCCCTCCCCTCGAGGAACTCGAGGGAGGCGCCCCCGCCGGTGGACAGGTGGTCGAACGAGTCCGACAGCCCGGCGCGGGCGATCGCCGAGAGCGTGTCCCCGCCGCCCGCGACCTTGAGCGCGCGGCACCCGGCGATGGCGGTGGCCACCCCGCGGGTGCCGGCCGAGAACGGCTCCAGCTCGAAGACCCCCATCGGGCCGTTCCAGAGCACGGTCCGGGCGTCGGCCAGGATCCTCGCGAACTCCTCCACGGTGCGGGGACCGACGTCGAGCGCCAGGTGGTCGCGGGGGATCTCCCGCGCCGGGACCGTGCGCCACCTGGCCTCGGCCGAGATCTCCGGGGCCGCCACGGCGTCCACCGGGAGCTCGAGCAGCACGCCCCGCTCCCGGGCCAGCCGCCGCACCTCCCGCACGTCGTCGAACCGCTCGGGCTCCACGAGGGTCCGGCCGACCTCCGCCCCCTCGGCGGCGAGGAACGTGAACGCCATCGCCCCGCCGAGCAGGAGCGCGTCCACCCGCTCCACCAGGGCGGCCAGGGTGCCGAGCTTGTCCGAGACCTTCGCGCCGCCCAGGACCGCGACGTAGGGGCGCTCCGGGTCCTCGCGCAGGCGCCCCAGGACCTCGACCTCCCGCTGGAGCAGGCGGCCGGCCACCGCCGGGCGTCCCCGGGCCAGCATCGCCCGGGGGAGGGCGTCCACCGAGGCGTGGGCGCGGTGGGCCGCCCCGAACGCGTCGTCCACGTAGGCCTGGGCCAACTCCGCCAGCTCCTCGGCGAAGGCCGGGTCGTTGGCCTCCTCCCGGGGGTCGAACCGGAGGTTCTCGAGCATCACGACCTCGCCCGGGGCCAGGGCCGCGCAGGCCGCCCGGACCGGCTCGCCGGCCACCTGGTCGAGGGCCCGCACCTCCCGGCCGAGGAGCTCGGCCAGGCGGCGGGCCACGGGCGCGAGGCGCAGCTCCTCCCGGACCCGCCCCTCGGGCCGCCCGAGGTGGGAGGCGACGACGAGCCCCCCGCCCCGCTCGAGCAGCTCGACGAGCGTGGGGACGGTCGCCCGGATCCGGAAGTCGTCGGCCACGCCGCCGCCCTCGAGCGGCACGTTGAGGTCGGCGCGGACGAACACCGGGAGGCCGTCGATCCCACCCAGGTCGTCGAGCGTCCGGAGCTTCACAGGCGCTCCGCGATCATCTCCACGAGCTCGACGAGCCGGTTCGAGTAGCCCCACTCGTTGTCGTACCAGCCGATGACCTTCACCAGGTTCCCGATGGCCATCGTGGAGAGGGCGTCGAACACGCAGGACGCGGGGTTCCCCACCACGTCGGTCGAGACGATCGGGTCCTCGGTGTAGACGAGCCGCCCACGGAGCCGCTCGGTCTGGGCGGCCTCCCGGAAGGCCCCGTTGACCTCGTCCACCGAGGCCTCGCGGCCGAGCACGCACACGAGGTCGGTGACCGAGCCGTCGGGCACCGGGACCCGCATCGCGACCCCGTCGAGGCGGCCCTTGAGCTCGGGGATCGCGAGCGAGGAGGCCTTCGCGGCCCCGGTGGACGTGGGGATGATGTTGATCGCCGCGGCCCGGGCGCGGCGGAGGTCCTTGTGGGGCAGGTCCAGGATCCGCTGGTCGTTCGTGTAGGCGTGGATCGTGGTCATGAACCCCCGCTCGATCCCGAAGGCGTCCTGGAGGACCTTGGCCATCGGGACCACGCAGTTGGTGGTGCACGAGGCGTTCGAGATCACGTGGTGGGCGGCCGGGTCGTAGGCGTCCTCGTTCACGCCCAGCACGATCGTGATGTCCTCGCCCTTGGCCGGGGCGCTGATCACGACCTTCCGGGCCCCAGCCGAGAGGTGCAGCTCGGCCTTGGCCCGGTCCGTGAAGAGCCCGGTGGACTCGAGGACCACGTCCACGCCGAGGTCGCCCCAGGGGAGCGCCCCCGGGTCGCGCTCGGCGAGGACCTTGAAGCTGCGGCCGTCGACCGCGATCGAGTCGTCGGCGGCCTTGATGTCGGCCTCCAGGACCCCGAGGACCGAGTCGTACTTGAGCAGGTGCGCCAGGGTCCGGGCGTCGGTGATGTCGTTCACCGCCACGACCTCGAGGTCGGCGCCCCGCTGGACCGCGGCCCGGAAGAAGTTGCGGCCGATCCGGCCGAACCCGTTGATGCCAACCCTCACCGTCATCGGTTCCCTCCTCGAGCGACGGGTCCCATCCTATCGGGCCGGCCCTCCCGCCGGCCCCGAGGGCGGGCCCGGGATCGCGCCCCGATGGGGTCCGGGCCGCTGGCCGTCACGCGGCGGCGGGTCAGCCGCGGTCCAGGTCCCGGTGGTCGACGGCGGTGGGGAGTCCCCGCTCCCGGAACCAGCGGGCCAGCTCGTCCACCACCACGACCGACCGGTGCCGGCCGCCCGTGCAGCCCACGGCCACCGTGAGGTACGACTTCCCCTCGCGCACGTACCCCGGGACCAGGACCTCGAGGAGGGCCCGGAGGCGCGCCATGAACGCGTCGTAGGCGGGCTGGCTCGTCACGTAGCGCCGGACCCGCTCGTCGTTCCCGGGGAGCGGGCGGAGGTCCTCCACCCAGTGCGGGTTGGGGAGGAACCGGACGTCGAGCACGAGGTCGGCGTCCCGGGGCGTGCCGTACTTGTAGCCGAACGACACCAGCGAGACCTGCAGGCTCTCCTCGGGCGGCGCGTCGGCGAAGGCCTCCCGGACCCGGTCCCGGAGCTCGTGGGGGGTGAGGCCGGTGGTGTCGAGGATCAGGTCGGCGTCCCCGCGGAGGCTCTCCATCATGAGGCGCTCCTTCCTGATCCCCTCCACGACCCGGTCCGCCGGGGCCAGGGGGTGGCGCCGGCGGGTGGCCTCGTAGCGGTTCACCAGGGTCTCGTCGGAGGCCTCGAGGTACAGGATCCGGTAGGCGATGTGGAGCTGCTTGAGCTCCTCCAGGGCCTTGGACAGCTCGCCGAAGAATACCCCGCCGCGGGCGTCGACCACCACCGCGACGCGGCTGGGCCCGCCGGGCCGGTCCGCCAGCTCGGCCATCTTCGAGAGGAGGGCCGGCGGGAGGTTGTCGACCACGAAGTAGCCCAGGTCCTCCAGGCACCGCGCGGCCTCGGAGCGCCCGGCCCCCGAGAGCCCGGTGATGATCGTGAACCCCGGCCCGGTCCGCCTGGGCGCCTCGTCGGGCCCGGGGGCTCCGGCGGCCGCGGGGGCCGGGGCGCCAGCCGGGGCCTCCTCGCCCGCCCGCGGAACGGACGTCGGTCGTTCCTCGGGCGCCGGCTCGCGCATCGGGTCGGCCATCAGGCGCTCTCCCGCCGCTCCGGCGGCGTCCCGAGGTGCTCGTGGATCGCGCGGGCGAGCTCGGGCCCGATCCCCCGGACCCGGGCGATCTCCTCGGGCGGGGCCGCGCGGAGCCGGGCGAGCGAGCCGAACGCCCGCAGGAGCGCCTTCTTCCTCGTCGGGCCCACCCCCGGCACCTCGTCGAGCGGCGAGGCGAGCGTCCGCCTCGCCCGCTTCGTCCGGTGGTACGTGAGCGCGAAGCGGTGGGCCTCGTCCCGGAGGTGCTGGAGGACGAAGAGGGCCTCCGAGGACCGCGGGATCCGGAGCGGCTCGGGCCGCCCGGGGACGTACACCTCCTCCAGGCGCTTGGCGAGCCCCACGGCCGGGATGTCGAGGCCGAGCTCGCCGAGGACCCGGACGGCGACCCCGAGCTGCCCGGCCCCGCCGTCCACCACCACGAGCCCCGGCGGGTAGGAGAACCGCCGGGGCCGCCGCTCGCCGTCGCCCTCGGCCCGCTCCTCGAGGAGCCGGCGGAAGCGGCGACGGAGCATCTCCTCCATCGAGGCGAAGTCGTCCTGGCCCGGCACGCCCCGGATCTCGAACCGCCGGTAGTCGGAGCGCTTGGGGAGGCCGTCCTCGAAGACGACCATCGACCCGACCTTGTCGGCCGGCCCGAGGTTCGAGACGTCGTAGCACTCGATCCGCAGCGGGGCCTGCTCGAGCCCGAGCTCCTCGGCGAGCTGGGCGAGGGCCCGGGAGCGGGCGCCGAAGTCGGAGGCCCGGCGGAGCTTGTGCCGCTGGAACGCCTCCTCGGCGTTCCGGGTGACCATCTCGAGCAGCTTCCGCTTCGCCCCGCGCTCGGGGACGCCGATCGAGACCCGTCCGCCGCGGCGTTCCGAGAGCCACTCCTCGAGGACCTCGCGCCCCTCCGGGAGCACCGGCACGAGGACCCGGGCCGGGACGTCCTCCCGCTCCATGTAGAGCTCGCGGAGGAAGGAGGCCACGAGCCCCGCCCGGTCGAGGTCCTCGACCCGGTCCACGACCCAGCCCTTCCGCCCCATCACCCGGCCCCGGCGGACGAAGAACGCCTGGAAGCAGGCCTCCAGGTCGTCCTCGGCCAGGCCCACGACGTCCAGGTGCTCCTCCCGGGGCAGGACCATCTCCTGGCTCTCCATGGCCCGCCGGGCCGCGAAGAGCTGGTCCCGAAGCTTGGCCGCGAGCTCGAACTCCTGGCGGGCCGCGGCCTCCCGCATCTCCCGCTCCAGGCGGCGGAGGACCGGCTCGTGGTTCCCGGCGAGGAAGTCCGAGAGGGCCTCCACGTGGGCCCGGTAGGCCTCCTCGGTGATCCCGGTGAGCTCGGGCACGCAGGGCCCGGCGCAGCGGCCGATGTCGTGGTAGAGGCAGGGCCGGCCGGCCCGGGCCCGCTGGTCGAAGAAGCTGTCCGAGCAGGTCCGGACGGGGAAGACCCGGGTGAGCGCGTCGAGGGTCTCCCGGATCGCGTAGGCGTGGCCGTAGGGGCCGAAGTACCGCACGTCCCGTCGCTTGCGGCCCCTGAGCACCTGGGCCCGGGGCCATCGCTCCGCGACCGTGATCGCGAGGTAGGGGTAGCTCTTGTCGTCGCGGTAGCGGACGTTGAACCGGGGCCGGTGCTCCTTGATCAGGTTGTACTCGAGCATGAGCGCGTCGACCTCGGTCCGGGCCACGATCCACTCGACCGACGACGCGGCCGCCACCATCGCCTCGGTCCGCGGGTGGAGCGGCCGGCCCCAGTAGCTCGCCAGGCGCTTGCGGAGCGAGCGCGCCTTCCCCACGTACACCACCCGGCCGTCGCGGTCCCGGAAGAGGTAGACGCCGGGTTCGTCGGGGATGGTCGACGCCTCCGGCCGCGGGACGCTCACGCGGTCATCGTACGACAGGGCCCGGGCGGCCCTGGGAGGGATCCGGCCCGGACGCGGCGCGCGTGGATGCCGCTACCGGGCCACGAGGGTCCCGGTCATCGTCGTCGGGTGGACGTCGCACCGGAAGTAGTACGTGCCGGGGTCGAGCGCGGGGACCTCGAGGGTCTGGGTCACGGGCCCGGGCTCGGGCGTCGTGGCGGCGATCGCCTGGTCGGAGAAGTCCTCCGCGGCGTGGATCGCGACGTTGTGCGGGATGCCGGCGTCCTGGTTGTCGAAGCACACCACGAGGCGCTCGCCGGCGGGGACCCTGAGCTCGGTCTGGGCGAACCCGTTCGTGACCGCCCCGGCGGGCGCCGTGATCCGGACGCCGTCGGGCGGGCACTCGCCGGGTGCCGGCCCGCCGG
>DATLZM010000261.1:0-1136 GCA_035573995.1 Actinomycetota bacterium
GGGGCTGGGCGACGCCGTCCTCGAGGCCCTGGCCGAGGGCGGGGAGCTCTCGGGCCGGGTGGTGAAGCTCGCGGTCCGGTCCATGCCGGGCTCGGGGACCCCCGAGGAGCTCCGCGAGCGGGCCGGGATCTCGGCCGGGAGAATCGCGGCCGCCGTGCGCGAGGCCCTGGGCGCCTGACGCTCAGCCCTTCCCAGAGCCGGCGCCGCCCCCCTCCGCGCCTTCGAGCCAGGCCCGCACGTCCGCGGCGAAGGACCGGAACGTCGAGGGCGCGTCCGCCAGGGCGTCCGCCACCCTGCCCACCTCCACCCGCACGTACTCGTGGACCAGGACGTTCCGGAACCCTCCGCTCCCCGCCAGCGCACGGCGCGTGGTCTCCGAGATGACCCCACGGGCCAGGAGGAGGTCCAGGCTCTCCTCGTAGGTCTCGGCCCGGATCCCGAAGGCCCCGGCCAGGATGTGGTCCGCGACGTTGAAGACCACGCTCAGCCCGCTCAGGAGGCCTCGCTCGACCGCCCAACGGAGCCGGAGATCGCCCCTCAGGTCCTCCGCACGGACGGGGCCGAGGCCTTCGAGCCCAGCGGCCACGGTCTCGAGCTCCGCGAGGAACCCCTCGACGACCTGCCTACGCAGGACCAGGGCGCTCCCCTCCCGTCCGCGACGCGGCCCACCGCCGGAGCCGCACCACCTCGTCCCGATAGCGCCCGGTGAGGGCGAGCTCGAACGCGTTCTCCCGCTCGACCGACCGCCGGTACAGGAGCCGCCCGGTCCGCACCACCTCGAAGGCGAACACCGGCGAGGCCGCGCCGAGGTCGACGAGGTCGACCCGGTCCGAGCGGAGGACGCGGGAGAGGGCCTGGGCAAAGCCGAAGAAGTCGGAGCGCGGTGCCGTGACGTAGGCGAGGTCGAGGTCCTCGGGGATCCCCTCGCCCTCGAGCATCCGGGCGGCCGACCCGAACAGGTACAGGAGGTCGACCCCGTGCTCGGCGCACACCGACGGGAGCTCGGTCAGACGCTCTCGCCAGTCGGCCGGCAGCGGTGCGATCCCCCGGTACTTCTCCCGGACGGCCACGGCCCGAGGCTAACAGCCGGCCGTGGAGGGAGCGAGGACCCCCCTGGTCGCGCTCGGCGCGCCGTG
>DATLZM010000262.1:0-3560 GCA_035573995.1 Actinomycetota bacterium
GGGGCAGAGGTAGGTGGTGCGCCCGGCGGCGGCGATCCGGGCCAGGGGGGTCCGGCACCGGGGGCAGCGGGCGCCCGGCTCTCCGCGGACCGAGAGCAGCCAGCCCGGCGGCGGGGGCCTCCCGATCCGCGCCACGGCCGCGCGGAGCACGTCCCGCATCGCCCGGTGGAGGCCCGCCCGCGCCGCGGCGTCCAGCCCCACGACCGGGGCCCGGGGGTGCAGCCGCGCCCGCCACAGGATCTCGTCGGCCAGGAGGTTCCCGACCCCGGCCACGAACCCCTGGTCCAGGAGGAGGGCCTTGGCCCCTCCCCTCCGCCCCGCGAGCCGCTCGAGGAACGTCGCCCGGTCGACCTCGAGCGCGTCGGGGCCCAGCCCCCGGAGGAGCCGGCGGGCCTCGTCCTCGTCCCGGGCGAGCCAGGCGCCGCCGAGCTTCCGGACGTCCCGGAGCCGGAGCGCGCTGCCCTCGAGCTCGAGCACCAGCCGGTCGTAGGGGCCCGGTTCCCCGCCCGGGTCGAGCCTCCCGGTCATGCCGAAGTGGAGCAGCAGCACCGGCCCACCGGCCGGGCACAGGAGCCACTTCCCCAGGCGGCGGGGCTCCCCGAGCCGGCGACCCCGCAGGGCGCGGTCGAGGTCCTCGGGGCTCGCGTTGCGCACGAACGCCGGGTCGGCCGCGACGCGGCGGACCCGACGCCCGGCGGCGGTCGCCGCGAACCGCCGGCGCTCGGCCTCGACGTCGGGCAGCTCCGGCACGCGCGTAGTGTTACCGATGGGAGGAGCGGTGGAGCGGATCCGGATCGGCACCTTGGGGGAGGTCCCCGAGGGGGAGCTCCGGGCCTTCGACACGGAGCTCGGGCGCATCGCCGTCGCGCGGCTCGGCGAGGCGGTGTTCGCCGTGAGCGACGAGTGCACGCACGCCGGGTGCTCGCTCTCGGAGGGGGAGCTCGACGAGGAGCGGCTCGAGGTCGAGTGCCCGTGCCACGGGAGCGGGTTCGACCTCGAGACCGGGGAGCCGGTGCGGGGGCCGGCCGTCGACCGCCTGGCGGTGTTCCCCGTCCGGGTCGAGGCGGGGTGGATCGAGGTCGGCCCGCCCGAGGGGTGACCGGCCCCGCGGCTCCCGGAGGACGCGAGGAGGGGACGATGCGGCTCGGCATGGTGGGGCTCGGCAGGATGGGCGGGGGGATGGCGGAACGGCTCCTGCGCGCGGGCCACGAGGTCGTGGCGTTCGACCCCGACGAGGGCGCCCGGGGGCGCGCCCGCGGGGCCGGCGCCGAGGCGGTCGGCTCCCTCGAGGAGCTCGTCGGCGCCCTCCGGCCGCCCCGGGTGGTCTGGACCATGGTGCCCGCGGGCGAGGCGACGGAGGGCGTGATCGGGCGCCTCGGGGAACTCCTCGCGCCCGGGGACGTGATCGTGGACGGGGGGAACTCCCACTTCCGGGACTCGATGCGCCGAGCCGAGCGCCTCGCCGGCTCGGGGATCTCGTTCATCGACTGCGGCGTGAGCGGCGGGGTCTGGGGCCTCCGGGAGGGCTACTGCCTCATGGCGGGGGGAGCGCGTGAGGCCGTGGCCCTGGTGGAACCGGCCCTCCGCGCGCTGGCGCCCGAGGGCGGGTACGCCCACGTCGGCCCCTCCGGCGCCGGGCACTTCGTGAAGATGGTCCACAACGCGATCGAGTACGGGATGCTCGCCGCCTACGGGGAGGGCTTCGAGCTCCTCCACGCCTCCCCCTTCGGGCTCGACCTGGCGCAGGTCGCGGCGGTGTGGCGGCGGGGGAGCGTGGTCCGCTCCTGGCTCCTGGACCTCCTCCACCGGGCCCTCGAGCGCCACCCGGACCTCGCCGGGGTCCGCGGGTGGGTCGAGGACACCGGGGAGGGGCGCTGGGCCGTGGAGACCGCGGTGTCGGCGGGCGTCCCCGCGCCCGTCACCGCGCTCGCGCTGTTCCAGCGCTTCGCCTCGCGGCAGGAGGAGTCGTTCGCCGCGAAGGTGATCGCCGCCCTGCGGGCCGAGTTCGGGGGGCACGAGCTCCCCGCGGAGGAGCCCCGATGAGGGCGCCGGGCCGGGCTCCGTCCGGGGTGAGCGCGATCGTGATCTTCGGGGCCACCGGGGACCTGGCCCGGCGGAAGCTGCTCCCGGCCCTCTACCACCTGCACCTCGAGGGCCTGCTCCCGGGGGGCGTGGCGGTGGTGGGCTCGTCCCGGGGCGAGCTCGGGGACGACGCGTTCCGCGAGCTGGCCCGGCAGGCGGTGGCGCGGTTCGGCCGTCATCCGCCCGAGGGCGCCTCCTGGGAGGGGTTCGCCCGCCGCCTCCGGTACGCCGGGGCGAGCTTCACCGAGCCCGAGGGGCTCGCGGCCGTCGCCGAGCGGCTGCGGGAGGTCGGGCCGGGGGCGCCCCTCTTCTACGCGGCGGTCCCGCCCGGGGCCTTCGCCGACGTCGTCCGGGCCATCGGGCGCGCCGGGCTCGCCTGGGGCTCCCGGATCGTGCTCGAGAAGCCCTTCGGCCACGACCTCGCCTCGGCCCGGGCCCTCAACGCCGTGGTCCACGAGGTGTTCGACGAATCCCAGGTGTTCCGGATCGACCACTACATGGGGAAGGAGACGGTCCAGAACATCCTGGCGCTGCGGTTCTCCAACGGGCTCTTCGAGCCGATCTGGAACCGGCGCTACCTGGACCACGTGCAGATCACGGTGGCCGAGGAGATCGGGATCGAGGGGCGCGGGGACTTCTACGAGCAGACCGGCTGCCTCCGGGACATGGTCCAGACGCACCTCCTCCAGGTCCTCACGTTCGTGGCCATGGAGCCGCCGCTCTCGTTCGATCCGGACCGGCTGCGGGACGAGAAGGTCCGCGTGCTCCGGGCGACCCGTGTGTGCGACCCCTCGCGGGCGGTCTTCGGGCAGTACGAGGGGTACCGGGAGGAGCCCGGGGTGGCGCCGGGGTCCCGGGTCGAGACGTTCGTCGCGCTCGAGCTCGAGATCGAGAACTGGCGGTGGGCGGGCGTCCCGTTCTTCCTCCGGACCGGGAAGCGCCTCGCCCGGCGGGCGAGCGAGGTGACGCTGGTGTTCCGGGAGGTGCCGTACAACGTCTTCCGGGAGGTCGGCGTGGAGGTCCTCGGCCGCAATCACCTCACGATCCGGATCCAGCCGGACGAGGGCGTGACGCTCGCCATCAACGCGAAGCGACCGGGACCCGACTTCTCCCTGGGGAGGGCGACGATGGACTTCGACTACGAGCGCGCCTTCCCCACCGAGCTCCTCGACGCCTACGAGCTCCTCCTCCTGGAGGCGATGCAGGGGGACCACACCCTGTTCCTGCGGGAGGACGCGGTGGAGCGGGCCTGGGAGATCCTGGAGCCCCTCCTCGGGTCGCCGCCCCCGGTCCGCCCCTACCCCGCGGGGAGCTGGGGGCCGCCCGAGGCCGACGAGCTGATCGCGCCCCACCGCTGGCACCTGCACGGGGCGGGCCGGGCCGCGTCCGGCTCGGGACGGCCTGTCCAGCCCCGGGCCGCCGACGCGCCGGGACGTCCACTGGGCACGGCGTCCGGGACCGGGTAGGCTCGCGCACCA
>DATLZM010000263.1:0-7659 GCA_035573995.1 Actinomycetota bacterium
GGGATGGAGAGCGGGCAGGGCACCACCCGGGCCTCGCGCCAGGAGATCGGATCCGACACCGAGGCGAAGCGACCCCCCGACGGGGGACGATCCCTCCTGCCCGAAGATTCGATTTGACATCGGGGTCATAGGCTGCTCAGGCCACCGGCTCGCGCACGCTCCCGTCGAGGACCCGCCAGACCCCCGAGGCCCTGGCCACCTCGTCGACCGCCGGATGGATGACCTGGCCGGCGACGACCGGGAAGGTCCGGACGCCGGCCCGCTCGAGCACCGCCGCGCGGTCCCGGGCCCGCTCGACGTCCTGCTGGTCGATGGCCCACGAGACCTCGACGACCAGGTACACCTCGCCGCCGTCCCGGCGGCCGACCGCGAGGACGTCGGCGCGTCGCACGTCCACCGCCTCGTCGGCCGACAGCCGACCGGCCTCGATGGCCGGGGCGAGCAGCGCATCGAGGGCCGGGCCGTCCAGCACCCGGATGCCCCTCGCGATCGGGCCGAACATGCCGTCGGCATGGAGGAGGTAGTGGGTCTCCAGGCTCAGTCCCTTGAGGACGGCGACGTCGTGCGCGAGCCCGGCGACCGTCTCGCCGAGGCGGCGGACGGTCTCCGCCAGCGCCTCGAGCCGCTCCTCGGTCCGGCGCTGGGCCTCGGCGAGGGCCGCGAGCTGCTCCTCCACCCGGCCCACCCGCTCCTCGGTCCGGCGCTGGGCCTCGGCGAGGGCCTCGACCCGCTCCTCGGTCCGGCGCTGGGCCTCGGCGAGGGCCCGGAGCTCGTCCCGGACCTCCCGCAGGTAGTGGTCGGCGACGAGGCGTGCCAGCTCGGCCCTCGCCTCGGGATCCTGGGCGAGGGCCCGGACGAAGGCCCGGACGTCGTCGCTCGCGGAAGGCATGCCGGTGGCAGGCTAGCACCTGCCGATGACGGCGCCGCCCGGCGCGGCTCGACCCACGCGGCCGCACCTCCTCGGCGGGGTGGACGCCCCGGCCCGCCGCGGCCGAGCGGCGGATGGGACCGGATCAGGCCAAGAGCGTGCGGATCTTCCGCAGGGCCACCGTCGCCGCGGCGAGGCCGATCGCCCCCTCCGAAGCGAGCCGGGCCATGAACCGCTCGTAGCGGGCCAGCGCCCGCCCGCGTGCGGCGAGGAAGCGGGCGACGGCCTCGTCGGGGCCCGCGTCGCGAGGAGCCGCCGAGAGCGCGAGCTCGGCGATCCGACGACGGACGAGGAGCAGGTCGTCCTCGGCGGCCTGCTGGGCCCACCGCTCCCACCGGCTGCCGGGGGACAGCCCGCCCACCCGTTCCTCGAGCCAGTCGATCCGCAGCTCCCGGCCCAGGACGAGGAGGGCGCGGAGCACGTCCTCCACCCTCCGCCGCGTCGCCCGGGCCACCTCGATCGCGTTCGGGGCGTGCACCAGGGCGGGCTCGAAGGCGTGCCGACGGGCCACGTCCTCGGGGACCCCCCGCGCCTCGAGCCTCCGGGCCGCCCGCTCGCGCTGCGTCCTCCAGGGCTCGGGCGCGAGCTCGGGGAGGGCCGCGTCGAGCCGCGCGAAGGGCTCGCGCATGGCCTCGACGCGCTCGCCGATCGGCCCCCCGGGGCGACCCAGCTCCCAGCGGGTCACGACCTCCACGAGCCGGTCCACGCCCTCCATCAAGGTCCCCACCACGGCGGGCTCCAGGGAACCGACCAGGGCCTCCACCGCCTCCCACCGGCGGGGCGCGTCGGTCACGTCCCGGGCGACGCGGTACGCGCGGACCACGTCGGCCGGTTCCGCGCCCGTCTCGAGCGAGAGGCGCGAGACCAGCGTGATCCCCATCGAGTTCACGACGTCGTTCGCCGCGATCGTGGCGATGAGCTCCCGGCGCAGCGGGTGCTCACGGACGAGGTCGGGGAACCGCGCCACGACCGGCCGTGGGAAGTAGTCGTGGAGGTCGCGCTCCAGGTACGGGTCGTCGGGGAGGTCCGAGGCGAGGAGCGCGGCGGCCAGGCTCCGCTTCGCGTAGGCGAGGAGCACGGCCAGCTCGGGTCGGACCATCCCGCGACCCGCCCGGCGCCGCTCGGCCATCTCCTCGGTGGAGGGGAGCGCCCAGAGGTCGCGTTCGAGCGCGCCCTCCGCCTCGAGGGCCTGCATCAGGTCCTCGTACGCCTCCATCCGGTCCGCCGAGCCCTCCGCCTCCTGGGAGAGGATCTGGGCCTGGAGGAAGTTGTCGTAGAGGACGTGCCGGACGACGTCCGGCTCGACCTCGTGGAGGAGCGCGTTCCGCTCCTCCGGCGCGAGCAGGCCGCGGCGGACCGCGAGGTCCAGCAGGATCTTGAGGTTCACCTCGTGGTCGGAGCAGTCCACGCCGGCGGAGTTGTCGATGAAATCGGCGTTGATCCGTCCGCCCGCCAGCGCGTACTCGATCCGCGCCCGCTGGGTGAACCCGAGGTTCCCTCCCTCCGCCACCACCCGACAGCGGAGCTCGCGGGCGTCCACGCGCACGTCGTCGTTGGCCCGGTCGCCCACGTCCGCGTGGCTCTCCGTCGAGGCCTTCACGAAGGTCCCGATGCCTCCGTTCCACAGGAGGTCCACCGGCGCCCGGAGGATGGCGCGGATCAGCTCGTTCGGCGTGAGCTCCTCGACCTCCTCGAGCCCGAGCGCGAGGCGGGCCTCGGGGGAGATCGGGATCCGCTTCGCGGTCCGGGGCCACACCCCGCCGCCCGCCGAGATCTTCGAGCGGTCGTAGTCGTCCCACGACGACCCGGGGAGCTCGAAGAGGCGCCGCCGCTCCTCGTAGCCCACCTTCGGGTTGGGGCTGGGATCGATGAAGATGTGGCGGTGGTCGAAGGCGGCGACGAGGCAGATCTGGTCGGAGAGCAGCATCCCGTTGCCGAACACGTCGCCCGACATGTCGCCGATGCCCACCACGGTGATCGGGCTGGTCTCGGGGTCGGTCCCGATCTCGCGGAAGTGCCGCTTCACCGACTCCCAGGCCCCGCGGGCGGTGATCCCCAGCGCCTTGTGGTCGTAGCCGGTCGAACCCCCGGAGGCGAACGCGTCGCCGAGCCAGAACCCGTACTCGGAGGCCACCTGGTTCGCGAGGTCGGAGAACGTGGCGGTGCCCTTGTCGGCGGCAACCACGAGGTAGGGGTCGGGCTCGTCGTGGACCCGGACGCCCTCGGGGTGGACGACCTTCCCGTCGACGAGGTTGTCGGTGAGGTCGAGGAGCCCGCGCATGAACCGCGCGTACGCGCGGCGGGCCGCGGCGAGCCGTTCGGCGGGGTCGGCCGGGGCGGCCTTCAGCACGAACCCGCCCTTGGCACCGGTCGGCACGATCACCGCGTTCTTCACGATCTGGGTCTTCATCAGGCCCAGGACCTCGTCGCGGAAGTCCTGCCGCCGGTCCGACCAGCGGATCCCTCCCCGGGCCACCTTCCCGGCCCGCAGGTGGATCGCCTCGACGTCCGGCGCGTAGACGAAGATCTCGTAGAGCGGCCGGGGCTCGGGCATCTCGGGGACCTCGGCCGAGCGGAACTTGAACGCGAGCCGGTCGACCCCCTCCCGGTAGGCGTTGGTCCGCACCGTGGCCTCGATCAGGCCGAGGTGCGCCCGGAGGATCCGGTCCTGGTCCAGGGACCGCACGGCGTCCAGGTCGGCGACGATCTCGGCCCGGAGCCTGGCGGCGGCCTCCGGATCCCAGGGGCGCGCGGGGTCGAACCGGAGCTCGAAGAGGCGCACGAGCTTCGCCGCCACCCCGGGGTTCTCCGCGAATGCCTGGTTCTTGTACTCGGAGGTGAAGAGGGCGCGGACCCGGTGGTGGTACTTGCGGTACGCGCGGAGGATGGTCACCTGTCGGTGGTCGAGCCCCGCGGTCACGATCAGCCGGTTCAGCGAGTCCGACTCCGCCTCCCCGCGCCACACGGCACGGATGGCCTCCGCCACCCGCCCGCCGGCGGCGGCCGCGTCGAGGGGCCGTCCCTCCGGCCCCAGGACCCCGAAGTCGTGGACGAACCGGTCGTCGCCGTCGGCGTGGACGTGGGTCGGGACCTCCTCCACCACCCGGAGCCCGAGGTCCTCCAGGATCGGCACGACCTCCGAGAGCTGGATCCGCTCCCCGAGCCGGTAGAGCCGGATGCGGGTGAGGACCTCCCCGTCGTGGTCGCGGTTCACGACGCCCACCAGGAGCGAACGGTCCCCCGGCGCGAGCCGCTCCAGGTGGTCGATGTCGAGGAGCGCGAGATCCACGGGGGTCGAGGCCCGGTAGGGGTCGGGGAACCGCGGGGCCCACCGCTCGAACAGCTCGCGGCCTCGCTCCGGGCCGTGGACCTCGAGGAGCCGATCGAGGAGCCGGTCCTCCCAGGTCCGGCAGAGCTCCACGACCTCCCGTTCGAGCTCCTCGAACGAGACCTCCGGGATCCGCCCCTCCCCCACCCGGACGTCGAAGTGGAGCGCCGCGAGCTGCCCCTCGCCCAGCGAGAGGTGGTAGTCGACCCCGTCGCCGTGGAAGCGCTCCACGAACAGGTCCTGGAGGCGCTTGCGGAGCTCGGAGTTGAACCGGTCGCGCGGCATCCCCACGAGCAGCGAGACGCTCCGCCCGTACAGGTCGCGCCGGACGAAGAGCCGGACCTCCCGCTGCTCCTGGAGGTGGAGGAGCCCCATCACCTGGCGCCGGAGCTCCTCGGGGCTCGCCGCGAACAGCTCGTCCTTGGGGAAGCTCTCGAAGATCGCGACCACGGCCTTGTAGTCGTGGGAGCCCTCGTAGAGGTCCTCGGCCTCGAGGATCCGGCGGAGCTTCCGGCCGAGGAGCGGGGTCTTCGACGCGGGCTCCATGTAGGCCTTGGACGTGAAGAGCCCGACCATGCGGCACTCGCCCACCACCCGGCCCTCGGGGGAGACCCTGCGGACCCCGATGTAGTCCATCCGCGCCCGGCGGTGGACGGTGGAGGGGCGGTTCGTCTTCGAGTAGATCAGCTGATCGCCCCCCTCGATCCGCGCCCGGAGGTTCGGCTCGATCCGCGCGAGCGGCACCGGCCGCTCGTAGCTCGACCAGCCCGGCTTCGAGAGGATCCCGAGCCCCGAGCCGGGGACGACCCTGAGCGCCCGCCCTTCGGGGGTGTCCACGAGCTCGTACTCCCGGTAGCCGAGGAAGACGAAGTTGTCGTCGAGGAGCCACCGGAGGAACGCCACGGTCTCGGCGATCTCCTCCTCCCCGTAGAGCGGCGCGCCGGCCCGGGCCACCTCGATCATCCGTCCCACGGCCTCGCGCATCGCGCCGAAGTCCCGCACGGCCAGGCGCACGTCCTCGAGGACGCGACGGACGGCCTCGGCGAGGTCGTCGAGCTCGGCCCGGGACAGCCGGCGGTCGAGCTCGAAGTGCATCACGGACTCCCGGGACGGGGCCTCCCGGACCGGCAGCACCCGCGCGATCCGCCCGTCGGGCCCTCGCTCGAACCCGACCACGGGGTGGACGCTCCGCCGGATCCCGAGCCCCCGGGCCTGCAGCTCCTCGGCCACCGAATCGAAGAGGAAGGGGGAGTCGGCGGTGCTCGTCTCGAGGACCGAACCGGGGGGCTCGTACCCGTGCTCGTCCCGCGTGGGGTTGAAGGCCCGGACCGCCACCGCCCGATCCCCCCGCGCGTCGGCGAACGCGAAGGCCGACGCCACCTCACCGACCAGGTCGTCGAGGGGGATCTCGGCCAGCTCCTCGGGGTCGAGACGTCGGATGTAGGCCTGGGCGAAGGGACGGAGGAGCCCCGTCCGATCCGGGAACCGCAGAGCGATCCGCTCGAGGAGCGCCTCGGCGGTCGTGGCCGGCTCGGGGCGCACGCCCCGATCGGTGACGCTCACGGGGCAATCCTACCGGCCGACCCCTCGCCCGACCGCCGGACCCGCGCGCCGAGGACCAGGCGGCGACCGGGCCGGCGGGGTCGGCCGGGGGAGGGCTCAGGCCGTCGCCTGGCCGCCGCCCTCGCCCCCGGCCTCCTGGCCGGTCCCGGCCTCCTGGGTGGCCCCGGCCTCCTGGGTGGCCCCGACCTCCTGGGTGGCCCCGACCTCCTCGCGAGCCCTGGCCTCCTCGATCTGGCGCTCGAGGTCGACGATGGCCTGGACGAGCCGGTCGACCTCCTCCCGCACCTGAGCCCCCTTGGTCCGCTCACGGACCACGAGGTACCCGATGTCCTTCGCGTGCTCGTCGGCCTTCCGGCGGAGCTGCACCTGCTCCACCTTGCTCTGGAGCTGGGCGGCGCCCTTCTTGAGGTCGGCCGCCATGTGCGCGGCGCCCTCCCGAAGGTCGGCGGCGACGTGCTGCGTGGTCTCCTTGACCTTCTCCAGGATGCCCATCTGCTCCACCTCCTCGGGCTCAAGGTACCCGCGCGACGTGCCGATCGCCACCGGCATCCCGCCCGACGGGAGCCGAGACGCCCGGCCCGGGGGAGGCCCGCGCCCTGGCTCGCCCGCCCCGGCCCGGGGACGCCCGGGCTCGAGCCCCGCCCGCCGCCGCCCTCCGAAGACCCTCCGGAGGTGTAGGGCCGATCGGAGGGGGCGCATCCCCCGTCCGTCCCTCGCGCGGCTCCCCGCCCGGGGTCGGAGAAATCCGCCGACCGAGCGCTCGAGCCGCACGGGGTCGGATGCCGAGAACCCTTGGGAGCTAGTCGATACCGAGCAGGACTCGGGGGAGGGGAACCGGATGACCCGGGTGCACGTCGCCGAGAGGACCCAGCCGCTCTCGCGGGAGGTCCTGTTCCGCGACCTCGGCCCCCTGGTGGGAGCGGCGTTCTCCGCGCTCCTGGCCGTGGCCATCGGGACCGCGCCACCGAGGAGCGACCGCCTGCTGATCCAGGCCGCGACGATCACCGCGCTCACGATCTCCGCGCTCCAGCTCGTGCCCTGGCACCGGCTCCCCGCCTTCGCCCAGATCGCGCCGCCGCTCGCCTACGCGGCGGTGGCGTTCCTGATCCGAGAGGGCACCGGCGGCCACGACTCGATGTTCGCGCAGCTCGTGCTGGTCCCGGTGCTCTGGCTCGCGGTCTACGGCTCGATCGTGGAGGTGGCGGCCGGCGTCACGGGGGTGGGCCTGATCCTGATCTCGCCGCTGCTCCTCGTCCCCGACGCGGCGCCGCAGTGGCCGCGGACCCTCCTGCTCCTCCTCATCACCTCCGGCGTGGGGTTCGGGGTGCAGCGCCTGTTCGGCTTCCTCCGGGCCCACGCCGAGCAGCTCGCCCGCCTGGCGCGGACGGACCCCCTCACCGGGGTGAGCAACCGGCGGGCCTGGGAGGAGGACATCCAGGCCGCGATCTCCCGCGCCGAGGATCAGGGCGCGCCGGTCTGCGTCGCGCTGATCGACCTCGACCGGTTCAAGGAGTACAACGACGAGCACGGGCACCAGGCCGGCGATCGGCTCCTCAAGGAGGTCACGGCCCGCTGGCGCGGCGCCCTCCGCGACGGCGACGTGCTGGCCCGCCTGGGGGGCGACGAGTTCGCCGTGATCCTCCCCGGCTGTCCCCTCGACGCCGCCCAGCGGATCGTGGAGCGCCTCCGGGAGGGGGTCCCGAGCGGCCAGACCTGCTCGACCGGCCTCGCCTCGTGGAACGGCCTGGAATCAGCCTCGGATCTCGTGGCCCGCTGCGACGCCGCCCTCTACCAGGCGAAGGAGGCCGGGCGCAACCGGATCGTGGTCGCCGCCTAGGGC
>DATLZM010000264.1:0-2243 GCA_035573995.1 Actinomycetota bacterium
CCGAGCCCGCCCTCCGCGTGCTCCTCGCGGGGAGCCGCCGGCTCGACGGGGAGGCCCTCCGCACCTTCCTCTCCGGCCTCGGGATCGAGGTCGAGCTGGTCGAAGGCGACGGCGAGCTGCGGCGGGCGGTCGCCGCGCGGCGCCCGGACCTCGTCCTGGTCGACCTGCGGCCCTCGGCGGCCGCCGCGCGGCTCGGCGCCCGGATCGCCCGCGAGGTCCCGGGGGTGCGGGTCGCGGGGCTCCTCGGCTCGGTGGAGCCCGCCGTGGTCCGGGAGGCGCGGCGGGCCGGCCTCCGGAGCTTCGTCACGACCCAGGTCCCCCCCGTCGAGTTCGCCCAGGTCCTCCGGGCGCTGGTGGAGGGGCGCGTGGTGCTGGTGGACGCGGCCCGCGACGGCGACGGCGGGCCCGGGGTCGAGGAGCTCACCGCGAGGGAGCGGGAGGTGCTCGAGCTCCTCGTGGAGGGGGCGCGGAACGAGGAGATCGCGCTCCGGCTCGGGATCAGCCTGAGCACGGTCCGGAGCCACGTGCACAGCGTGCTCACGAAGCTCCACGCGCGCTCGCGGCTGGAGGCGGCGGCCCGGGCGGTCCGCCGGGGCCTCGTGCGGGTCCGCCCCCGCGGGCACCTCGCCTGAGCCATGGAGCGGCGCGCGGCCCCCGTCGGGATCCTCCTCGCCGAGCGGGAGTCGCTGTTCCGCGAGACCCTCCGGCACGCCCTGGACCGCGCGCCGGGCCTGCGGGTGGTGGCGGTGGCGGGGGACGGGATCGGGACGGTCCGGGAGGCCGAGCGGGCCCGCCCGGACGTGGCGATGGTCGACGCCGACCTCCCCAACGGCGACGGGGTGAAGACCACCGCGCTCGTGAAGCGCCGGGTGCCCGGGTGCCGCGTGGTGGTGCTGGCCGACGCCGACGACGAGGCCACGCTGATCGACGCGGTGGCGGCGGGGGCGGACGGGTTCCTCACCCGGGAGTGCCCCCTCCACGAGCTGATCGAGGGGGTGCGGCGGGTGCGGGACGAGATGCTGATCCCCCGGCACCTGCTCCGCCCGCTGATCACCGCGCTCCTCCGGCGGCAGGGGGAGCGGGACCGCGCGCTCCGCCTGGTGGCCGGCCTCACGCGGCGGGAGCGGGAGGTGCTCGCGCTCCTCGCCGACGGCGCGGACAACGACGAGATCTCCCAGGCCCTGGTGATCAGCCCGCAGACCGCCCGGACCCACGTGCGGAACCTCCTCGGCAAGCTCGCGTTCCACTCGCGGCTGGAGGCGGCGTCGTTCGTGATCCGCAACGACCTGCGCGACGAGCTGCCGGCGCCCGCCCTCGCGGGCGGGAGGGCCCGGATCCCGTTCCGGTCGGTCGGGGGGTGGGGGCCGTGACCGCGCCGCGGCGCCCCCGGGCCCGGGAGGACCTCACGGTGGTCGAGCTCGACGGCGAGGCCGTGGTCTACGACGAGGCCACGGGGAACCTCCACCACCTGAACCCCACGGCGACCCTGATCTTCTCCCGCTGCGACGGGACGGCGACCGCGGCGGAGATCTCCCAGGAGCTCGCGGAGGCCTTCGGCCTGCCCCGGGGGGAGATCGAGCCCCAGGTGCGGCGGCTCCTCCGGGCCCTCCGGCGGGCGGAGCTCCTCGAGCCACCGGACGGGGGGAACGGGAGGGACGGCCGGGGCGGCGGGCCGGCGCGGCCGAGGAGCGGTCGCCGGCCGCGGACGGCGCGGGGGACGGACGGGCGCGCGCAGCGGCCGGGACGGCGGGCGTGAAAGACGGGCGGCGGCGGGTCCGGGAGCGGGTGCCGGCGAGCCCCTGAGCGGAGAAGCTCGACCGCCTCGGGTGGGCGGTGCACGGGACGTACCGGATCGGCGGCGAGCGGGTCTCGGTCCGCACGACCTCCCGGGAGTTCGGGGACTGGCTCGACGAGGTGCTCGGCCCGTACCGGGTCCGCGCGCGGGGCCGGGGGTATTTCGATTACTCCGTGGCGATCTCGGGGGGCGACGCCCTGCCCGGCTCCCCCGGGCGGCGCTTCCACGTCCTGTACCAGGGGGTGGGGGCGCTGGTCCGCTCGCTCCACGCGCCGACCGTGGGGCGGGCGCTCCTCGCGGAGCTGGCCCGGCGGGCCTGCCCGGGCCGGGACGACGCGGTGTACCTCACGGCCGCGCTGGTCGCCGCGGGGTCCGGGCGGGCCGTCCTGGCGCCGGCCTGGGCGCTCCCGCTCCTCGACCGCCTGGGCCGGCGACCGGCCCGGGCCGG
>DATLZM010000265.1:0-2197 GCA_035573995.1 Actinomycetota bacterium
CGGGCCCGACCGGCGGCGGCTCGAGGGACCGGGTGGCCGGCCCGACCCCCGGGACGGTCGAGACGTCGATCGCCGGCTCCCCGAGCTCGGCCGCCCGGGCGGCCTCGACCCCTTCCGCCCCGGCGGCCTCGACCTCCGCCGTCCCGACGACGCGTGGCCCGGCGGCCTCCGTCTCGGCGACGGCGGGCTCCGGGGGGCGATCGTCGGCTCGCTCGACCTCCGCCGCGCTCCCGGGTCCCGGCCCCGCGGGGGCGCTCCCCTGGTCGCCCGTGCCCTCCGGCTCGGCCTCCTCCTGGAGCTCACGGGCCCGTTCGGCGAGCGCCTTGAGGCTCCGGTACCAGTCCTGCTCGTACGCCTCGACCTCCCCCGTGCCCCGGGACGGAGCGCGGCCGTTGTCGCTCCCGGCGCCCGCCAGGCTCCGCAGCCCGCCCTCGCCGGGCTCCCGGTCCGACACCGCCCCTCCTCGCTACGAGCGGGCGCGCGACGCGCCGAGGTCGAGGCCGGACGGGTTCCGGGGGCCGATCCCGAGCTGCACCGCGGCCATGGCCGCCTGTGTGCGGTTCGTCACGCCGAGCTTGCGGAAGATCGCCGCGAGGTGCGCCTTCACGGTCTTCTCCGAGAGGTAGAGGGTCTGGGCGATCTCGCGGTTGCTGCGGCCCTCCGCGAGGAGGGCGAGGATGTCCTGCTCCCGGTGGGTGAGGGAGAGCTCCGGGCGCCGCGCGCCCTCGCCGTTCGCCGTGGCCACCGCGGTCTCGTCGAAGAGGTTCTGGATGACCCGGGGCGAGAGCACGTTCCCGCTGCCGGAGAGCGCGACCCGGATCGCCTGCCCCAGGTCCTCGGGGGTGGCCTCCTTGAGCATGTAGCCAGCGGCGCCCTCGGCCAGGGCCCGGCGCACGTAGAGGGAGTTCTCGTAGCTCGAGAGCATGATCACCGGCGTCGCCGGCCACCTCGCGCGGATGGTCCGCAGGAGCTCGAGGCCGTCGAGCTCCGGCATCCGGACGTCGACCAGGGCGACGTCGGCGGGCTCCTCCTCCATGACCCGGAGCGCCTGCTCCGCGCCGTCGGCCTCGACCACCTCGGCGTCCGGGAAACATTCGCGGACCACGTAGGACATCCCCCGGCGCACCAGGGCGTGGTCGTCCACGATCATGATCCTCACGGTTCCTCTCCTCGCTCTCGGACGGGCAGCCTCGCGGCCACCCGTGTGCCGGACCCGGGGGAGGACGCGACCTCGAGCCTCCCGCCGATCTCCTCCACGGTGCGTTCCATCAGGTCGAGCCCGAAGTGGGGGTCGTCCAGGGCGGCCCCCGGCGAGAAGCCCCGCCCCCGGTCGCGCACCTCGACGAGCAGCTCGTCGCCGGCCACCTCCACCGCGACCTCCACCTGCCGGGCGCCGGCGTGCTTCGCGGCGTTCGCGATCGCCTCCCGGAGGACGACGAAGGCGGCGTCCAGCACCCGCCGGGGGAGCGGGGCCAGGTCGCCGCGGACGGAGACCTTCGGGGAGAGCCGCCAGCGCCCGGCCAGCTCGCGGACCGCCTCCTGGAAGGAGGCCTCCGGGACGGCCCCGGCCTCCCCGGAGAGCTCGAAGAGGATCGCCCGGAGCTCGCCGAGCGCCCGCCGGACCTCGAGCTCCATCTCCCGGACGAGCTCGACGGCCCCGGCGGGATCGGTGGCGAGCCGTCGGCGGAGCGTGCGGAGCTCCAGGAGGACGGCGGTCACGGCCTGCGTCACCCCGTCGTGGACCTCGAAGGCCCACCGGGTGCGCTCGCGGTGGAGCCGAGCCTCGGCCGCGCGCACGTGGGCCTCGAGGGCCGTCCGCCCCGCGCCCACGAGCGCGGCGACGGCCTCCATCGTCCCCGGCTCGAGCCCGGGGTCCCGGTCCCAGCTCGCGAGGAGGATCTCGAGCCCCTCGGCGCCGGCGCAGGGGGCCGCCCGCACCGCGGTCCCCCCCGCGCCGAGGACCACCGCGAGCTGCCGGGCCCTCGCCTCGTCGATGCTCCGGCCGGCGCCGAGCCCCGCCAGGCCGCTCCTGACCTCCTCCGGGATCGCCCGCGGCCAGCCCCGCGGCGGGGCCACCGCGACCTCGAGGTCCGGCCCGCGTTCCCGGAGGTGGAAGACCCGCTCGGCGCCGAGCGCCCCGCGCACCGCCTCGAGCAGCGCGGGGACGCCCTCCGCCGACGCGACGTGGCGGCGCACC
>DATLZM010000266.1:0-1012 GCA_035573995.1 Actinomycetota bacterium
GGCGGGGGACCCGAGGGTAGTCACTCCGGGCGCTCAAGCGCCCGCCGGGCCCCGCCGATACCCGGGGTGTCATGACCACGATCCGGACGACGTGCCCCCGGTGCGGGGAGGTGGACATGGGGCCCGAGGCCATCGTGCTCTCGGTCCGCCAGAACGGCCGCGAGGGGACCTACCGGTTCACGTGCCCGGTGTGCCTCGACGACGTCGAGAAGCGGGCCGACCGGAAGATCGTCGCGCTCCTCGTCTCGGCCGGCGTGGACGTCACCGGCGCGCCGCCCGGGCCCTGGCGGGCCGCGACGCTGTTCGACGCGGAGGACGAGGACCGCCGGGAGCGCGAGCAGGCCCCTCCCTTCACGGTCGACGACCTGATCGACTTCCACTTCCGCCTCCAGGACGACCGCTACATCCAGGAGTTCCTCTCGACGCAGTGAGGCCCGCCGGCGGGTAGCATCGCTCCCGTGCGGGCGCCGGTCGTGACCTGGGTCGTGGTGGGGCTGCTGTCGACGGCGGCGATCCTGGCGGTCCTCATCGGCCTCGTCCGCCACGCGCTCGTGCTCGGCCGGGCCGTGGGACGCCTCCAGCGGGAGGTCGGGGCCGGGGCGGCCGAGGTGGCGGGGGAGGCGGCGCGGGCGGGGGAGCGGGCCGCGCGCCTGGCCGAGGACCCCCTGCGGAGGAAGGGCGGCCGGTAGAATCACCCACGGGCGCCCTGGCCCTCGCGGACATGTTCAACATCGGCCCCATGGAGCTCCTGGTGATCCTGGTCCTGGCCCTCATCGTCGTGGGCCCGGCCAAGCTGCCCGAGGTGGGTCGGACGATCGGGCGGGCCCTCCGGGAGTTCCGGAAGGCCCAGGACGAGGTTCGCCAGACCCTCACCTTCGACCTCGAGGAACCGGAGCCGCCCCGGCGGCCCGTCCGGTCCAGCGCCCGGCCCGCGGCGACGGCCCCCCCGCCGCCGGCCCCCTCCGAGGAGGTCGCCGCGGACCACCCGGTCGAGGACCGCCTGCGGGCGGCC
>DATLZM010000267.1:0-1053 GCA_035573995.1 Actinomycetota bacterium
GAGTCCCGGGCCAGGTCCTCGATGTCGTAGCCGACGTACCAGAGCTTCCCGCGCTCGCCGTCGATGTCCGAGATCCTGGTCTCGGCCGCCACGACGTCCTGGAGCCCCTTCTCGGTCATCGCCCCCGCCTCGATATCTCGACGTTCAGATATTACCCTCCCGCCGCGCGGGCAGCCTCCACGGCCAGCATACCGCCGGGAGCCCGCGGGGGCCGCCCGCTAAGGTGGGGCCGTGGCGCACGAGGCGGTCCTGGTCCCGGGCGACGGGGTGGGCCCCGAGGTCACGGGGGCGGCGCGCCGCGTCGTGGACGCCACCGGGGTCCCGCTCCGCTGGGAGGTGCGCGAGGCGGGTCGGGGGGCGTTCGAGCGGGTCGGCGACGCCCTCCCCGCGGGCACGCTGGCGGCGATCCGGGCGGCGGGGGCCTGCCTCAAGGGGCCCTGCGAGACCCCGCCGGGGAGCGGCCTGCGGAACGTGAACGTGGCGCTCCGCCAGGCCCTCGGCCTGTTCGCCGGGCTGCGCCCGTGCCGGCTCCTGCCCGGGGTCCCGTCCCGCTACGAGGCCGTGGACGTCGTGGTCGTCCGGGAGAGCACCGAGGACCTGTACGTCGGGGTCGAGTTCGCCCGGGGCGAGGCGGCGACCCGGGAGCTCGTGGCGTTCCTCGAGGAGGCGGCGGGGGTCCAGGTCCGGGGGGACTCGGGGATCTCGGTGAAGGCCATCTCGGCCGCGGCCTCCGAGCGCATCGTGCGGTTCGCCTTCGAGGTGGCTCGCGCCCGCGGGCGACGGAAGGTGACCGCGGGCCACAAGGGGAACATCATGAAGCACACCGACGGCCTGTTCCTCGAGGTGGCGCGGGCGGTGGCCGCCGAGCACCCGGACGTGGCCTTCGAGGAGCGGATCATCGACGCGCTCACGATGGCCCTGGTCCAGCGGCCGGAGGCGTTCGAGGTCGTGGTCCTGCCGAACCTCTACGGCGACATCGTCTCCGAGCTGTGCGCGGGGATCGTGGGCGGGCCCGGGGTCGTGCCCTGGGCGCACCTCGGGGAGGGGGTGGGG
>DATLZM010000268.1:0-4367 GCA_035573995.1 Actinomycetota bacterium
CGAGGACCGCCACGTCGCACCGTTCGACCTCGTCGCGCCGCGGCAGGCGGGCGAAGGTGGGCGGGCCGGCGAAGCGCGGGACGACGAGCGCGTCGACGGGCCCCACGACCGGCGGTCCTTCGGGCCCGACGGCGGGCGGCCTCCCTTCCCCGACCGCCGGCGTGCCGCCGGATGGCGCGGCGGACCCCGCTCCAGGCATCTCGCCCTGGCCCTCGGTCGGCACCCGCGGTTCCCCCTCCACGGGCGCCTAGGATACGAGCCCGTCGAGGACACCTGCGCTCCCCGGCGTGTGAGCGCGAGCAGCCCGGGGTAAAGGCGCCGAGACAGCATGGGGACCCTGGGACATGCCCCGGCCGGTGGGAGCCCGGGAGGTGGACGGTGAAGATCCTCCAGGTGGCGCCGCCCTGGATCCCCGTCCCGCCCGAGGGCTACGGCGGGATCGAGTGGATCGTCCACTGGCTCACGGCCGGACTCGTGGAACGCGGGCACGAGGTGCACCTGATCGCGGCCGGGGACTCCCGATCCCCCGCCCCCACCCGCTCCGTCATGTCCTCCGACCCGGAGCGACTGTTCGAGCACGTCCTCCCCGATGTGCTCCAGGGGCTCGAGGCGGTGGAGGCCGCCGAGGAGTTGGAACCCGACCTGGTCCACGACCACACGCTGATCGGCTCGGTGGGGTTGTCGGGCCGCTGGTCGTACGTCACGACGGCCCACGGCCCGACGGACGGCTGGTTCGGCCGCTTCTACGAGCGACTCTCCAGGAGGGGCCACGTCGTGGCCATCAGCGAAGCACAGCGTGCCTCGGCCCCGCGGATCGCCTGGGCCGCCACGATCCACAACGCGATCGACGTCGGCTCGTTCCCCTTGAGCGAAGGGGATCGGGGCTTCGTGACCTGGCTCGGCCGCCTCGCTCCGGAGAAGGGCGCTCACCTGGCCATCGAGGCCGCCCGTCGGGCCGGCGTGCCGATCGTCCTCGCGGGCCGGGTCTCGGACGGACCGGAGGCCGCGTACTTCGAGCGCGAGGTCAGGCCGCGGCTGGGGGACGACGCCTCCTTCGTCGGGGAGGTCGACGAGGAGGCGAAACGGCAGCTCCTGCTCGACGCCCGCGCCCTGCTCTTCCCCGTCGACTGGGAGGAGCCGTTCGGGTTGGTGATGGCGGAGGCCATGGCTTGCGGGACGCCGGTCATCGCGTTCCCGCGCGGGGCCGCCCGCGAGGTCGTCGAGCACGGGCGGACGGGCTTCCTCGTGACCGACGTCGAGGGCATGGCGAGGGCGATCGGCGCGATCGGCGAGCTGAGGCCGGAGGACTGCAGGGCGTCGGCCGCGACGCGCTTCGACGTCTCCATGATGGTGGACGCGTACGAGTCTCTCTACCGGAGGATCGCGGCGGAGCCGCGGCGAAGAGGTTTGGGGGTGAGGGGACGTGGGTAATGCCCGGCGTACCTCGCTGGCGGGGCGTGCGAGGGACGAACCGAGGTCCGACGGTCCCGCCCGGCCCGGCGGCGCCCGGGCCGCGGACAAGCGGCGGGTCCGGGGAGGGCAGGGTCGGCATGCCCACCCCGGGCCCGTTCGTGTCTCGTCCGTGGCGATCCCTCGTCCGACCCACATGCCGCCGCAGCGGCTCGTCGGGGCATGACCGACGTGGAGCTCGCGGTTCCCGCACCTCGGCGCGACCACGGCACGGTAGGGTCGCCCTCGGGGCGGCATCCCTCCCCGGGGCTGCCGCCCGTACGGGTCCCCCGGCGGGACCTTCGGCTCTACGCCCTCGTAGCCGGGGATGAAGCGGTGGATCGGATCCGACGGTTGGCCGAACCGCTGCGGGGCGCCCGGGTCCTCCACGTGAACTCGACGGCCCAGGGCGGGGGGGTGGCCGAAAGCCTGAGCAGCATCGTCCCGCTGATGCGGGCCGTCGGGGTCGATGCCCGGTGGCACGTGATGGTCGGCGACGAGGAGCTCTTCCGGGTGACGAAGGCGTTGCACAACGGTCTCCAGGGCATGGGCGCGACCGTGGAAGGACCCGGTGGGCGCGATCCGGGCGTTCCGGTTGGCGCGCCCAGCCGTCCCCGGGGCCCAGCTCGTGCTGGCTGGCTCGGGGGCATCGGACGATCCGGAAGGAGAGCGCTACCGCCGGCTGACCGAGGAGGAGGCCAGGGGGGACGGGGACATCCGGCTCGTGCACGACGCCCCGGACATCGCCATCAACGCCCTGCAGTCGTTCGCCGCGGTCGTCCTGCAGAAGTCGATCCGCGAGGGGTTCGGTCTCACGGTGAGCGAGGCGATGTGGAAGCGGCGTCCCGTCGTGGGCGGCAGGGCCGGTGGCATCACGCTGCAGGTCCGTCACGGGGAGAACGGGTTCCTCGTCGGCTCGGTCGAGGAGGCCGGGGAACGGGTGCGTGAGCTACTCCGAGACCCCGACCTCGCCACCTCCTTCGGACACCGCGCCCGCGAGGACGTCGCCCGATCGTACCTCGTGACCAGGGAGCTCGAGGACTACCTCGACTTGTTCCGCAGCCTCCTGGGCGCACCCAGTGGACCTCGCGGGGCCCCCGCCTCCTGACCGATGGCTCGTGGGGACCACGGGGCCCCGCGGTCCCGCTCAGCAGCGGACACCCGGCTGCCACACGGGCTCCGCCACGATCGGCACCCCGTAATCGTGCACGACCGACGCGAGGATCTCCTCCTCGAGTGAGAACCGGGGCCAGAGCAGGCGGCTGGGGAACGGCTGTCGCTCGATCCCGTGCGCCTCCGCCAGCGCGTCGACGTACGAGGGGGCGAGGATCGCCTGCGGGTAGGCGAACTCGCCCCGCCATTCCCGCTCCCCCTCCGGGCCCCACGCGGTCCTGACCCTTCCCCAGATCGCCACGTAGCCGTAGACGATCCCCTGAACGGGCCAGTGCCGGAGGATCCCGACGAGGTCGCTGGCCGCCCAGATGCCGCAGAGACAGTGCTCGGGGTCCGCGAGCCGCGGCGGCGATGCATGGGAGGGTTCCGCCCACCGGGCCAAGGCCGGGACCCGCATGCAGGAAGCGACGAGCGGCTCCCCCTTCGGCCACCGACACGAGTACTCGAGGATCGAGACGAGCCCAACGCTGGTCCGCGATCCGGGCGGTGGGGGCGCCGGTGCTTGGGCCAGGTACCAGCCGCGGAGGCCCAGGACGTAGCCGCTCCTGGGCGTCCGCACCACCTTCCTCGGCCAGCCCTGGGACATCGACCCGTCGACTACACGGGGACCTTCGCGGGTTCCTCGTGGGGGAGCCGGCCCGGCGGGAGCTCGGCCGGTTCCCACGAGCCCGGCAGCGTCACGGGCTCGGCGATCGGCCGGTACTCCTGCTCCTCCTCGTGCTGCGGCTTCTCGATGATGCCCATCCTCGACCTCCGATGATCGCCCAGGTCCCACCGGGAACCCCCGAGCCGACGGGCGGCCCGCGCCCCGGCGATCGCGACCCGCATACCTCCGTGTTCTCCGTCCAGCCCCGACGTCAAACCGACCCCGTGCCCTTGAGGGCCTCACAGCCCACCCGTCCCTCACGGCAGGGCAGGGCCGCCAGGCCTCCCTGGAGTTGCGGTTCGTCGCGAGGCCTCGTCGAGGCGGGCGGGGAGGAGTTCCCGTCCCCAGCGGGCGGGACGGGGAACTCGTCTCGCGGTGCGTCCCGGACGGCGACGTGGGTAAGACCGGTCGTGGGTAAGACCGGGAGGAGACCCGATCCAAGGGAGGTCGCGCCATGTCCATCCTCGTCCGCCACGCGATGACAGAGGGCCCCAGGTCGATCCGGAGCGACATGACGGCGGTCGACGCCGCGGCCCTGATGGCGCAGTTCGACGTCGGGGCGATCCCCGTGCTCGACGACGGACGACTCCGCGGGATCGTGACCGACCGCGACCTCGCGACCCGGGTCGTCGCGGAGGGGCGGGATCCGCGGACCGTTCCCGTGGGGGAGGTCATGACGCGCGCCGTCATCACCGTGAGTCCGGACGCGCAGCTCAGCGAGGCCCGGGACCTCATGGCGGAGCGGAGGATCCGCCGGCTTCCGGTCGTGAAGGGAGATCAGCTGGTCGGGATCATCTCGCTCGGCGACGTGGCCCTGGCCGACGCGTCGAAGCGGCTCGTCGGGGAGACGCTCGAGGAGATCTCGGACTCCCCGTCGACGCGGACGCTCAAGGACCAGCCCGAGCGAGGCACCCCGGAGGGGGCCAGAGGGACGTGAAGGCCTGCACACCCTGGTCGGCTCGATGCGCCCCCGGGCGGACGGCCCTAGGATGGTTCCGCGATGGGAAAGCCCGGGGGCGGGCGGGTCCGGCGGATGGGCCGCCTCAGCGAGCCCGGCGAGGACGGGCTCCTCACCTACGGCGAGTACCTTCGGGTGCCC
>DATLZM010000269.1:0-1130 GCA_035573995.1 Actinomycetota bacterium
CGGGAGGCCTTCGAGCGGGTGGCGGCGGCCGCCCTGGAGGTCCCGGGCGTGGACGGGGTCGAGGTCCTGTTCATGCACGAGTGGGGCGGGCTCACGAGGTTCGCCTCCTCCCGGATCCACCAGTCGACCTGGCGCGAGGACACCGCGCTGCGGGTGCGGGTGGTCAAGGGCGCGAGGATCGGCGTGGCCGCCACCAACGCGTTCTCGCCGCAGGGTGCCCGGGCGGCGGCGGAGAGCGCGCGGGAGATGGCCTCGGTGGTCTCCCCCGACCCGCTGTTCCCCGGGCTCGCGCCCCCCGCGCCCGTCCCCGAGCACGACGGGTTCGACGACGCGGTGGCCGCGGCCTCCCCGGAGCTGCGGGCGCGGGGGGTGGCCGAGCTCGTCGGGCAGCTCCCCGCGGGCTGCTCGGCCGCGGGCGCGTTCGAGACGATCGCGGTCGAGGTGGGCCTGGCCAACACCGAGGGGCAGGTGTGCTGGGCGCCCACGACGCAGGCCTCGCTCACGACGGTCGTGACCGGGCCCGACGGCGGCAGCGGGTTCGCCGAGGTCTTCGGACGGAAGCTCGAGGAGGTCGATCCGGTCGCGGTGGGGCGGCGCGCCGCCGACAAGGCGGTGCGGTCGGCCTCGCCCCGGGAGATCGAGCCCGGCGAGTACGAGGTGGTGCTCGAGCCGAACGCGGTCTCCACCCTGGTCGGGTTCCTCGCCTACATCGGCTTCGGCGGGCGGGCACTGGTCGAGGGGCGGTCGTGCCTGTCGGGGAAGGAGGGGCAGCGGGTCGCGGACGAGCGGATCACGATCTACGACGACGCGCTCTCGCCCGAGACGATCGGGCTCCCCTTCGACTTCGAGGGGACCCCGAGGCGGCGGGTCGACCTGATCCGCGAGGGCGTGTTCCTGGACGGGGTCTACGACCGCAGGACCGGGAAGCAGGCGGGGAAGGAGACGACCGGCCACGCGCTCCCGCCCCCGAACCCCGAGGGGCCGTTCCCCCTGAACCTGTTCATGGCGCCGGGCGAGGCGAGCCTCGAGGAGATGGTGGCCGCGACGTCCCGGGGGCTCCTCGTGACCCGCTTCCACTACTCGAACATCGTGAACCCCGTGGAGTCCTCGATCACCGGCATGACCCGGGA
>DATLZM010000270.1:0-26197 GCA_035573995.1 Actinomycetota bacterium
CCGCGGCGGGCCTCGCGGGCGACCTCCGCCAGGGGGAGCCCGAGCTTCGCGCTCACCGCGGCGGCCACGGCCCCCTCCACGAGCGGCGCGTCGCACAGGAGGACGCGGGCCCGGCGGTCCTCCGGGAGGAGGTCGAGGGCCATCTCGGCGGAGAGCACCGCGCTCCCCAGGTCCATGAGGACCAGCACGCCGTCGTCCGACCAGGCCCGGTCGATGGCCTTGGCCACGAGCGCCGCGTCCGTGCCCACGGGGCGGCCGGGCAGCTCGAGGCCCCCCGCGGCCTCGATCGCCACCTCGGGCCCCGCCATCGCCCGGGCCAGCTCGACCGTGCCCTCGGCCAGGGCCGAGCTGTGGGAGACGATCACGATGCCAACCACGGGAGCCCGCCTCAGGGGGGAGGGCCCAGGCCGTAGGCGCGGTGCAGGACCTCGATCGGGTGCAGGGCCGGGATCTCCGTGGCGTGCGCGATCTGCCAGCGGCAGGTCTCGCTGTCGCAGGCGACCGCGTCGGCCCCCGCCGCGCGGACCAGGCGGAAGAGGGGCTCGCCGACGGCCATGGCCAGGTCGTACTTCTCCCGCTTCACGCCGTACGTCCCCGCGATCCCGCAGCACTCCACGTCCGACTCCACCACCCGGAGCCCGGGGACGAGCGAGAGGAGCTCGAGCGCGGGCTTCCCGATCCCGTGCCCGCGCTGCTGGCACGGCGCGTGGTAGGGGAGCGTGAGCTCGACGGGCCGGAGGTCGGTCCGCAGCTCGCCGCGCTCGTGGAGGAGCAGGAGGAACTCGCAGACGTCGTAGAGGTGCTCGCTCACCGCCCGGAGATCGGGGTCGTCCCAGAGCCCCAGGATCTCCATCGCCTCCCGCTTCAGCATCAGGCCGCAGGAGGTCGAGGTGGCCACGATCGGGTAGCCGCGGCGCGCGTACGGCGCGAGCCGCGCGGCGAGCCGCCGGACCGAGCGCCGGGCGTCGTCGAGCAGCCCGTTCGACTGCAGGGGCAGGCCGCAGCAGCCCTGCGGGGGCACCGCGACGCGGAGCCCGTTGTGCTCGAGGACCTCGACGGTCATCCGGCCGAGCCGGGGCTCGAAGTGGTTGGTGCTGCACCCGTGGAAGTACACGACGGCCCGCGGCAGGGCCGGTGGCCGCCGGCGGCGGACCCACGCCTGGAAGCTCCGCCCGGCGAAGGGGGGGAGCGGCGCCCGCCGGTGGATCCCGAGGGCCCGCTCGAGGAGGGCCCGGAACCACCCCTGGGCGAGGAGGGCGTTCGCGATCGGCGCCACCGGGCGCGCGAGGCGGGCGTACGTGGCCGGACGCGAGACGATCCGGTCGCGGAGGGGCACCCCGCGCTCGGCCTTCATCGCGGCCCTGGCCAGGGCGTTGATCTCGGCGACCTTCACGCCGTGGGGGCAGACGTGGGTGCAGATCCCGCAGCCCGAGCAGAGGTCGAGCGAGGCGTCGGGGGAGGGGCCCCCCGCCCGGAACCGTTCGAGCTGGGGGCCGACGTACTTGGGCCCGGGGAAGAGCGGCGTGACCGCGGCGACCGGGCAGGCGGTCTCGCAGATCGTGCACTTCACGCAGCGGTCGAGGGATCCGCGGACGAGCTCCTCGATGGTCGCCGCGCGGTCCATCAGCGGGCCTCCCCCAGGACCGTCCCCGCCGCCGCGTAGCCCGTGGCGATCGAGATGCCCTCCCCGGACTTCTCGCGCCAGGGCTCCGCTCCCCCCACCGTGGCCCCGGCTGCCACGAGGTTCTCGAAGGCCGGCGCGCCGTCGGGGCCGAGGGGGCGCATCGCCGGGTCCACGGCGACGCCGACCCGCGCCGCGGGGTGGCGGTCGAGGTAGGCGGGGAGGAACGGCGGGCCCTCCTCGGGGAGGAACGCGAGCGGGAGCCCCAGCACCGTCTCCCGGAAGGCGCCCGTCACGTCGGAGGCCACGCCGCCCCCGCCGACCCCGCCGGTCGCGAGCACGAACCACCGGGCCGGATGCCGGACGGCCCTGGCGCCGGTCCTCGTGACGACCGCCGTGACCCGACGGCCGTCGGTCTCCGCCCCCTCCACCTCGGCCCCGATCGTCAGGCGGCCACCCGCCCGTCGGAGGGCGTCCCGGAGGGCGCGGAAGAGCCGGATCCCGGGGGCCGAGGGGGGCAGCGTGGGGACCTCGAAGACCGGCCGCCCGAGGGCGTCCCGGAGCTCCGCCCACACCTCCCCGGCCCGGTCCAGCCCCAGCACGGCCGGGAGCGCGATCCGCTCGGCGTCCCGGGCGGCCGGCTCGAGCTCGGCGAGGACGGCCTTGCGCACCTCGGGGTCCTCCATCCGCCGGGCCAGGGCGACGGCCGAGACGTCGGCGGCCCCGAGGTCCGGCTCGAGCTCGGCGGCGCGCGCCTCGACCCTCCCATCGGGCGGGTCGGCCAGGTTCAGGTTCTCGGCGAGGAGCCTGGGGTGGAGGTCCTTCAGGCAGCGGAAGCCCACCGCCAGCACCCGCCCGCCGCCCCGGAGGTCGCCCTCGGCCATCGTCCGGGGGGCCAGGGCGGTCGGCTTGAGGACGCCGACCGCGGTGGGGAGGAGGAGGTTCCGCTCGAGGCCGCCGCGGTACCCGAGCTCGGCGACCCGGTCGCGGAACCACCCGAGGGCCTCGGCGATCCGCCCCGGGCCGACCAGGGCGTAGGGGTGGTCGGGGTGGTCGCGGACGAAGGCCGGGAGGGCCTCGCCCGGGGCGTCCACGCGGCCCGGGGCGTAGCCCAGCACGTCCACGGTGGCGGCGGAGAGGTGCGTGGCCCCGACCCCCTTGGCCAGGACCTCGACCGAGAGCCCGGCCTCGGCGAGGCGGATCGCGGCGGTGAGGCCGGCCACCCCGGCCCCGATCACGACCACGTCCCGCACCCGCGCCGTCGCCGAGGGCGCGTCCCTCATCGCCCGGCGACCTCCGCCGTCCGCGGCGAGGGCAGGTGCTCCACGTCCAGGAGCCCCTGGAAGATCCAGTCGTCGAGCCTCGCCTGGCGGAGCTGGTCGCCGAAGAGGACCGGCCGGACCCCCTTCCAGCGCTCCTGGAGGAAGTCGAGCAGCGCCCGGTTCGCCTCGGCCGACGACGTGCCGAGCTCCCGGTGGAGGATCCCCGCCGCCCGGTACATGCAGAAGCCGCCCTGGCACGGGCCCATCCCCAGGCGCAGGCTGCGGCGGAGGTCGTCGAGGTCCGTGGTCCGCCGCCGGCGGATCGCCGCCTCGAGCGTGCGGCGGGGGAGCATCTCGCACTCGCAGATCAGCTGGTCCTCGAGGAGGGTCGCCTCCCGGTCGGCGACCCGGGCCCCGAGCCAGTAGTAGCGGGCGTCCTCCGAGTCGGGGAGCGGCTCCTCCGCGGTCCGGCACCGGGCCTCCACGCCGAGCTGGTCGCACATCGCGTCGACGGCGTCCTCCGCCATCCGCCGGAACGTGCAGAACTTGCCCCCGGTGATCGTGAGGAACCGCTCGACGCCGTCCCGCGCGCGGTGGTCGAGGAGCGTGTGGGCGCGGGTCACGTCGCGGGTGTCCGCGGCCTCCCGCTCCTGGTACAGGGGCCGGACGCCGCCCCACACCCGGAGCGCCCGGGCCCGCCGGAAGCCCGGGACGAGGTTCTCGCCGGCGTCGAGCATCGCCTGGACCTCGGCCGGCTCGATCTCCCAGCGGTCGGGGTCCGCGACGCGGACGTCCGTGGTCCCGATCACCGAGACCGTCCGGATGGGCACGATGATGTCCCCGTCCGAGGGCATCTCGCACCGGTTCACCACCGTGTTCACCAGCCGGTGGTTCATCGCGATCATGATCCCCTTGCCCGGGATCACCTCGACCCGGCAGCCGGCCATCCGGGCGATCCGGCCCGCCCAGGCCCCCGCGGCGTTGATCGTGAAGCCGGCGCGGATCTCGAGCTCCTCGCCACCGCGGTGGTCGCGGACCACGGCCCCCAGCACGGCCCCGTCCCCCACCAGCAGCCGGACCACCTCGTGGTAGGGGAGGGCCTCGCCGCCGTGCTCGCGGGCGCTCCGCACCGTGGCCCACACGGTCTTCCAGGCGTCGATCGCCGCGTCGGGCACGACGAACGCCCGGGAGATCCGGGGGTTCAGCCGGGGCTCGCGGCGGAGGGCCTCGGCCACCGGGATCTCCTCGCAGGGCACCCCGGTCTCGCGGCAGGCCTCGACGAACCGGTCCGCGTAGGCGGGGTCGTCGAGGGGGGTGGTGACGAAGAGCCCCCCGGTGTCCTCGATGCAGTCGGCGGCGATCCGCCGCAGGATCCGGTTCTCGTCGATGCACTCCCGGGCCGCCCGCGGGTCCTTCACGACGTAGCGTCCGCCCGAGTGCAGGAGGCCGTGGAACCTCCCGGTCGTGCCGGTGGCCAGGTCGCCCCGCTCCACGAGCAGGGCCCGGAACCCCCGCATCGCCGCGTCGCGCAGCACGCCGGCCCCCGTGGAGCCGCCGCCGATCACGAGCACGTCGGTCTCGAGGCGCCTCATGCGTCCGACCCGAGTATGGCACCGTCGGTCCGGCCGCCCGCGAGGCCCACCGGTCCCCCGGGGACGGCGAGGGACGGGCCCGGGCCCGCCCCTCCGCCTCGGCCGATGGGCCGGGGATCCCCGTCCCGGCTACTCGACCCAGTCCATCGTGCGCTGGACGGCCTTCTTCCAGAACCGGTACTCGCGCTCGACCTCCTCCCGGGGCATCCGGGGCTCCCACTCCTTGTCCACGCCCCAGTTCTGGCGGAGGTCCTCCACCTCGGACCAGAAGCCCACCGCGAGGCCGGCCGCGTAGGCCGCCCCGAGCGAGGTCGTCTCGGCCACCGTGGGGCGGATCACCGGCACCCCGAGGACGTCGGCCTGGAACTGCATCAGCAGCTCGTTGTAGACCATCCCCCCGTCCACCTTGAGCGACGTGAGCTCGACCCCGGAGTCCGCGTTCATCGCGTCCACGACCTCGCGGGTCTGCCAGGCGGTGGCCTCGAGCGTGGCCCGGGCCAGGTGCCCCTTGTTCACGTAGCGGGTGAGGCCCGCGATCACCCCGCGGGCGTCGCTCCGCCAGTAGGGGGCGAACAGGCCCGAGAAGGCCGGCACGAAGTACACGCCGCCGTTGTCCTCCACCGTCCGGGCCAGGTCCTCGATCTCCGCCGAGGTCTCGATCAGCCCGATGTTGTCCCGCAACCACTGGACGAGGGCGCCGGTGATCGCGATCGACCCCTCGAGCATGTAGACCGCGGGCTGGTCGCCGATCTTGTACGCGAGGCCGGTGATGAGCCCGCTCTTCGAGGGCACCGCCTCGGTCCCCGTGTTGAGCAGGAGGAAGCAGCCGGTCCCGTAGGTGTTCTTGGCCTCGCCGACGGAGAAGCAGGTCTGTCCGAACAGGGCGGCCTGCTGGTCGCCCAGGTCCCCCGCCACCGCGACCCCGTCGAGGGCGCCCCTCGCGGTCCCGTACCGCTCCGAGGACGGGCGGATCTCGGGGAGCATCTGGCGGGGGATCCCCAGGACGTCGAGGATCCCCTGGCCCCAGTCGAGGGTCTGGAGGTCCATCAGCATCGTCCGGCTCGCGTTCGTCACGTCGGTCACGTGGACGCCGCCGTCGGGCCCGCCCGTGAGGTTCCAGATGCACCAGGTGTCGATGTTCCCGAACAGCAGGTCGCCGGCCTCCGCCCTGGCCCGGGCGCCCTCCACGTTGTCGAGGATCCACTTGATCTTGGGGCCCGAGAAGTAGGTGGCGATGGGGAGGCCGGTCTTCGGACGGAACCGGTCCTGCCCCCCGTCCGACATGAGCTCGTTGCAGATCTGGTCGGTGCGGGTGTCCTGCCAGACGATCGCGTTGTAGACCGGCTCCCCGGTCCTCCGGTCCCACACGACCGTGGTCTCCCGCTGGTTGGTGACGCCCACCGCCGCGAGGTCCGAGGCAGACGCCCCGGCCTTCGCCAGCGCGCCCTCGATCACCTCGACCGACCGGGTCCAGATCTCCATCGGGTCGTGCTCGACCCAGCCGGGCTTCGGGTAGATCTGCTCGTGCTCCTTCTGCTCGATGCCGACCACCCGCCCCCCGTGATCGAAGATCATGAACCGGGTGCTCGTGGTGCCCTGGTCGAGCGCTCCCGCGTACCGCGCCATCGCTCCTCCTTCCACTCGCCACGCTCAGGGGTCGGCGTCGGACCACGCGTCCGCCGCGGCCCGGACGAGCAGGTAGGACGAGGTCGCGCCGGGGTCCTGGTGGCCGGCGCTCCGCTCGCCCAGGTAGCTCGCCCGCCCCTTCCTCGCCACCATCGGGATCGTCGCCTTCATCCCCTCCTCGGCGGCGGCGGCCGCCCGCCGGAGCGCCTCGCCGAAGGGGGCCCCCTCGTCGAGGGCCCGCTCCAGGGCGTCGCGGGCGGGCGTCAGGGCGTCCACCATGGTCTTGTCGCCCGGCTCCGCCTTGCCCAGGTTCACCACCCCCCGCAGCCCCCGATCGAACGCCTCCGCCCAGTCGCGCGGGGAGAGCTCGTCCTTCCCCGAGGTCGCCATGCCCATCTGCATGAAGAGCGTCCCGTAGAGGGGGCCCCCGGCGCCCCCGACCGTGGAGACCAGGGTCATCCCCACGGTCCGCAGGAGCGCGCCGATGTCCCCGGCGGCCAGGCCGTCGAGCTTCGCCAGGGCCGCCTGCATCCCGCGGTGCATGTTGATCCCGTGGTCCGCGTCGCCGATCGGGGAGTCGAGCTCGGTGAGGTGGTCGCGGTTCTCCTCGATCGCCCGGGCGAAGCCGCGGACGAACCGCACGACGAGGTCGTAGGAGACGCTCACCGGGCAGCTCCTCCCCCGCGGGGCGCCGCCCGCCGTCCGACCGCCGCCCGCCGCCCGACCTCCGCCCTCATGCCCCCCACCGGAGGGCCGGGGTCCGCACCGGGGCGTCCCACAGCCGGATCAGCTCGTCGTCCAGCCTGAGCAGGGTGATCGAGCAGCCCGCCATCTCGAGCGAGGTGATGTACGAGCCGATCAGGTTCCGGGCGATCGCGATCCCGCGGGCCTCGAGGAACCGGTGGAGCTCGTTGTACACGATGTACAGCTCGATCAGCGGGGTGCCCCCCATCCCGTTGACGAAGGCCAGGACCCGGTCGCCGGAGGTGAACGGCAGGTCCTCCACGACCGCCGTGGCGAGCGTCTCCACGATCTCCCTGGCCGGCGCGAGCTTCCGGCGCTCGCGGCCCGGCTCGCCGTGGATCCCGATCCCGATCTCCATCTCGTCCTCGCCCAGCTCGAAGGTGGGCGAGCCCTTGGCCGGGACGGTGCAGGAGGTGAGGGCCATGCCCATGCTCCGGCCGTTCGCGTTCACCTTGCGGACGATGTCCGCGACCTCCTTGAGGGGCCGGCCCTCCTCGGCGGCGGCGCCCGCGATCTTCTCGGCGAGGACCGTGGTCCCCACGCCCCGCCGGCCGGCCGTGTAGAGGCTGTCCTGCACGGCCACGTCGTCGTCGATCAGGGGCGTCTCCACCTCCATCCCCTCGCCCCGGGCGAGCTCCGCCGCCATCTCGAAGTTCATGACGTCGCCGGTGTAGTTCTTCACGATGTACACGATCCCGGCGCCCCCGTGGACGGCCTTGGCGGCCTCGAGCATCTGGTCGGGGGTGGGGGAGGTGAAGACCTCGCCGGGGCAGGCCGCATCCAGCATCCCCATCCCCACGAAGCCTCCGTGCATCGGCTCGTGGCCCGATCCGCCGCCGGAGATCACCGCCACCTTGCCCTGGACCGGGGCGTCCGCCCGGGAGATGAAGTTCGGGTCGAAGTGCACCTTCACGAGGTCCGGGTGGGCCGCCGCGATCCCCTGGAGCTCCTCCCTGACGACGTCCTCGGGCCGATTGATCAGCTTCTTCACCTCGGTCCCTCCTTCCCGCGCGCCGTCCGGCGGGCGCCTGCCCGCCTGACGGAGCCAGCGGTCCCGCTCACGGCCACAGCGCCTTGAACAGCAGCGCGCCGAGGACGCCGCCCACGACCGGACCGACCACCGGGATCCAGGCGTAGCCCCAGTCGGAGTCACCCTTGCCCGCGATCGGGAGCACCGCGTGCGCGATCCTGGGGCCGAGGTCGCGCGCGGGGTTGATCGCGTAGCCCGTGGGCCCGCCGAGCGAGAGCCCGATGCCGACCACGAGGAAGCCGACCAGCAGCGGGGTGAGCCCCACCTCCCCGGGGGCGGCGTTGGCCACGATCGCGAGGACGCCCGCGACCAGTGCGGCGGTCCCGATGATCTCGGTGAGGAGGTTCATCCCGTAGTTCCGGATCGCCGGGCCGGTGCTGAACACGGCGAGCTTCAGGCCCGGGTCGTCGGTCTCCTCCCAGTGCGGGAGGTAGGCCAGCCACACGAGCACGGCCCCGATGAACGCCCCGACGAACTGACCGCCGATGTAGGTCGGCACGTCGCTCCACGGCAGCTCGCCGATGGTCGCGAGCCCCAGCGTGACGGCCGGGTTGATGTGGGCGCCGCTGAACTGCCCGGCGGCGTACACGGCGACGGCGACCCCGAGGCCCCACCCCATCGTGATCACGATCCACCCGCCGTTCTGCGCCTTGGAGCGGTTCAGGAGCACCCCGGCCACCACCCCGTCGCCGAAGAGGATCAGGAGCGCGGTGCCCACCATCTCCGCAACGAACCTGTTCTCCATGACCACCCCCTCTGTGCGCGGTCGCGCGGCGAGCGGCCCCCTCGCCGCCGCGGATAGCCAACCCCGCGGCGGGGCGAAGTCAAATCGGCAGGTCCCGGGCGGTCTCGTCCCGATATGCCGGAGGTCGTTCGGTACAGCCGAACGACCGGGCCCGTCGTGGGGACGGGGAGGGGAGATCCGTCGCCTTGACAGCCCCCCGGCCGGTCAGCAGGCTTAGCGCGATGGCGGGACGGCGCACCGGTTCCGCGAGGATGCCGGGGCATGATCTCGAGGCCCTGGACGGCGGGTTCGTCGTCCGGTGGGTGCGGACCTACGAGGCCCTGCTCGACGAGAACCGGGACTACCTGACGCAGCTCGACGCGGCGATCGGGGACGCCGACCACGGCATCAACATGCACCGCGGGTTCGCGGCCGCCGTCCGCGAGCTCGACGGGGGCCCGGTCGGGCCCCCCGGGCGGCTGCTCCAGGCGGTGGGGCGGGTCCTCGTGCTCACGGTGGGCGGCGCCGCCGGGCCGCTCTACGGCACGGCCTTCCGGCAGGCCGGGGCCTCGCTGGGGGACGCCGCCTCGTTCGATCCGGCGGCGCTCCTCGCGGCGCTCCGGGCCGGGCTCGAGGGGATACAGCGCCTGGGCGCGGCCGCGGAGGGCGACAAGACGATCGTCGACGCGTTCGCCCCGGCGCTCGGCGCCCTCCAGCGCGGGCTGTGGGCGGGGGCGGGGCTCGGGGAGGCGGTCCGGCGGGCGCGGGAAGCGGCGGAGGAGGGGATGCGGGCGACGATCCCCCTGCAGGCCCGGAAGGGACGCGCCTCGTACCTGGGTCCGCGGAGCGTCGGGCACCAGGACCCCGGCGCCACGTCCACCGCCCTGCTCTTCCGGGCCCTCGAGGGCGCGGTGGAGGAAGGCGCCTCCCCGTGATCCGGTCGGTCCGGCGGGCGGCCGCGGTCCTCCGGGCGCTCGGGTCGGGCCCCTCGAGGATGGGGGTCACGGAGCTCTCGGAGCGGCTCGGCCTGGCCAAGGCGACGGTCCACGGGCTCCTGCGGACGCTCGAGGCCGAGGACCTCGTCGAGCGCGACCCCGGGACCGGCAAGTACCGGCTGGGCCCCGCGCTGCTCCAGCTCGGCAACGCCTTCCTCGACAACCACGAGCTCCGGGCGCGGTCGCTCCTGTGGGCCGACGCGCTCGCCTCGCGGGCCGTGGAGGCGGTCCGGGTCGGGGTCCTGAACGGGACCAGCGTCCTCGTCGTCCACCACGTCTTCCGGCCCGACGACTCGCTCCAGATCCTCGAGGTGGGGAACGCGATCCCCTGGCACGCCTGCGCGCTGGGGAAGGCGATCGTCGCCTACGTCGACGGGGACAGGCGCTCGGAGCTCCTCGGGGGGCCGCTCCCGCGGCTCACGGGACGCACCCTCACCGACCCCGAGGGGCTCGGGCGGGAGCTCGACCGGGTGGCGCTGATGGGGGTGGCCCTGGAGGACCAGGAGGCGATCCTGGGGGAGGCCGCGATCGCCGCGCCCGTCTTCGACCACCTGGGCGAGGTGGTGGGCGCGATCGGGGTGGGGGGCCCGGTGGAGCGCCTGCTCCCGGACGGCCCCTCGGACCACCTGGTCGCGGCGGTGAAGGAGGCGGCCCGGGGCCTGTCCCGCGACATGGGCGCGGGCCGCGTCGCGGCCCGCGGCGGGTGAGCCCCGGGCACCGCGCGGACCGAGTCGCTCGTACCATGGCGCTGTCCGTGCGACGGAGAGGAGGGGCCATGGGAACGACCAGGTCTGCGCGTGCCGTCTGGGAGGGGGACCTCTTCGAGGGGAGCGGGCGGATCTGGACCGAGAGCAGCGAGGTCCTGGTCGGGATGCCCGTCACGTGGGCCTCGCGCGCCGAGGAGCCCCAGGGCCGGACGAGCCCCGAGGAGCTCCTGGCGGCGGCCCACGCCGCGTGCTTCTCGATGGCGCTCTCGAACGAGCTGGCCAAGGCCGGGCACCCGCCCGAGCGGCTCGACGTCCGCGCCACGGCGTCCTTCGACAAGACCGACGCCGGGTGGCGGGTCACCACGATGCGCCTCGAGGTGACGGGGAGGGTGCCGGGCGCCGACGACGAGGCGTTCCAGCGCGCCGCGGAGGCCGCAGGCGCGGGGTGTCCCATCTCCCGGGCCCTGGAGGGGAACGTCCGGGTCGAGGTCGCCGCCAAGCTCGAGGGCTGAGCCACGTCGGACGCTCCGCGGCCGGGGCCTGACGCCGGCCGCCGCCCGTGGGAGCATGGGCATCCCATGGGTGGGATCGACCTGCACGTGCACACCACCCGCTCCGACGGGACGTTCACCCCCTCGGAGGTCGTCGCGCTCGCCAGGGAGCGCGGGCTCTCGGTGATCGCGATCACCGACCACGACACGACCGAGGGCGTCCGCGAGGCGCTGGGGGCGGCGGACGGGTGGCTCGAGGTGGTGCCGGGCGTGGAGTTCTCGGCCGAGGTGGACGGGCGGAGCGTGCACGTGCTCGGCTACTGGGTCGATCCCGAGCATCCCGAGCTCCGCGCGGAGTTCGCCCGGCTCCGCGACGCGCGCGAGCGGCGGGGGGAGCTCATGGTGGAGCGGCTGCGGGAGCTCGGGTACCCGATCGCGATGGACCGGGTGCAGCGGATCGCCGGGGACGCCCCCATCGTCCGGCCCCACATCGCCCAGGCGATGGTGGAGGCCGGGATCGTCGCCACCGAGGAGGAGGCGTTCACCGAGGCGTTCATCGCCGACGGGGGGCGCGCCTACGTCCCGAAGCACGCGCTCCACCCCTTCGACGCCCTCGAGCTGATCCGGCGGGCGGGCGGGGTCTGCGTCCTCGCGCACCCCGGGATGTGGGGCGGCGAGCGGGAGCTGCCCGAGGAGCTGATCGCGGAGATGGCGGAGCGGGGGATGGTGGGGCTCGAGGTCGAGCACCCGGATCACACCCCCGAGCAGCGGGAGCGCTACCGCCGCCTGGCGCGCCGGCTGGGCCTGATCGCGACCGGCGCCTCCGACTGCCACGGCACCCGCTACGACCCGGTCCGCCTGGGCTGCTGCACGACGGATCCCGGGGCCTTCGCCCAGCTCCGGGAGCGCGCCGGCCGCTAGGCCGTGGGGTCCGCAGCCCGGGGGCCGAGGCCCTCCCCGTGATGACCCGCCACCTGGACGTGGTGTTCCTCGACGTGGGGGGCGTGCTCTACACCGACGCGCGCTACCAGGACTCCCTCCGTCGGGCCCTCCGCGAGCTCGGGGCGTCCTTCACGGACGAGGAGTTCGATCGGGCCTACGCCGAGTGCCGCGCCCTGCAGGCCGGGTCGTTCCGACGTCGCCTGACGGAACGGTTCCTGGGGCCGGCCGCGGACCTCCGGGAGGTCGAACGACGGGCCGCCCGCTGGTGGCGGTACGCGCCGGAGGAGCTCTACCCCGACGCCCGTCCGGCCGTGGCCGCCCTCCGGGGCGCGGGCTACCGCCTCGGGCTCCTGGCGAACCAGCCGAGCGCGGTCCGCGAGGCGCTCGCGCGGGATGGCCTCGCCGACGCCTTCGAGCTGTGGGTGGTCTCGGAGGACGTGGGGCTCGAGAAGCCGGACCCCCGGGTCTTCGCCAGGGCCCTGGAGCTCGCCGGCTCCCCCCCGGGACGGACCGCGATGGTCGGGGACCGCCTGGACCGCGACGTGCGGCCGGCCAAGGCCCTCGGGATGCGGACCGTGTGGGTGCTCCGGGGCGAGGCCCCCGACCACCCCACGCCGGAGCAGCTCGCCGAGCCCGACGCCGCGATCCGCTCCCTCGACGAGCTCGGGGCGGCCCTCGAGGCGCTCTGAGCTGAGCCGGATCACCGCGCGGATCGGCGGGCGAGCGACAACAGTGTGGCTTGGCACGGCTTTACTGCTACTGAGCACCGCGGTATCGTCCGGGGGGTCAGCTCGAGGCAGGGGGAGGGAGCGATGGCCGAACGCACGCTCTTGCGGGGCGGGACGGTCCTCTCGATGGATCCGGGGATCGGCGACCTCCCGACCGGGGACGTCCTGATCGAGGACGACCGGATCGCGGCGGTCCAGCCCCGGGTCGAGGCCGAGGCTCGGGTGATCGACGTCTCCGGGAGGATCGTGGTCCCCGGGTTCGTCGACACCCACCGCCACACGTGGGAGGCTGCGATCCGCGGGGTGGCGCCCAACGCCACGCTCGACGACTACTTCGTCGAGATCCTCGACACGTTCGCGCCCGCGTACCGGCCGGAGGACGTGTACGCGAGCAACCTGGCGGGCGCGCTGGAGTGCCTCAACGCAGGCATCACGACGCTCGTGGACTGGTCCCACATCAACAACACCCCGGAACACCCCGACGCCGCGATCCAGGGCCTGAAGGAGGCGGGCATCCGGGCGCAGTACGCCTACGGGAGCGCGAACACCTCGCTCCAGGACTACTGGTTCGAGAGCAAGATCGCGGTCCCCGCGGACGACGTGCGCCGGGTCCGGGACACCTACTTCTCCTCGGACCAGGGGCTGCTCACGATGGCCCTCGCCACCCGGGGGCCGGGGTTCTGCGTGGACGACGTGGTCCGCGAGGAGTGGGGGCTCGCGCGCGAGCTCGGGATCCCCATCACGATCCACGTGGCCATGGGACGGCTGGCCGGGCGGTTCGGGATGGTGAAGCAGCTCGCCGACCTCGGGGTCCTGGACTGGGCGCCCACCACGTTCATCCACTGCTGCTACCTCTCGGACGAGGAGTGGAGGCTCCTCGCCGACGCGGGCGGCACGGTCTCGATCGCGGCTCAGATCGAGATGCAGATGGGCCACGGATGGCCGCCGGTGGTCCGTTCGATGCAGGAGGGCCTCCGCCCGGGGATCAGCCGGGACGTCGTGACCACGGTCTCGGGCGACCTGTTCTCCGAGATGCACTGCATCTTCGCCTGCGAGCGCGCTCGCGCGAACGAGGTGTTCTGGCAGAAGAACGAGCCGGCCCAGGGGCTGCTCACCGCCCGCCAGCTCCTGGAGATGGCGACGGTGAACGGGGCGCACGTCGTCGGCCTCGAGGACCGGATCGGCTCGCTCACGCCCGGCAAGAAGGCGGACATCGTGGTGATCGACGCGACCGCCATCAACGTCGCGCCGGTCCACGACCCGGTGGCCGCGGTGACGCTCTGCGCCGACGTCTCGAACGTCGAGACGGTGTTCGTCGACGGCCGGATCGTGAAGCAGGACGGGAAGCTCGTGGCCGACGTGGAGCGCGCCCGGCGGCAGGTCGAGGAGGCCCGGGACCGCCTCGTCGCGGAGGTCCAGCGCAGGAAGCAGCAGGCGTGAGCTCGCGGCACCTGGTCCGCCGCGCCGCCGAGGCCCGCTACGAGGTCCCCGAGGGATGGGACCGGCGGAGCCGCGGGTTCCGCCGGTGGTCGATCGTGGACGAGTCGGCGGCGGTCCACACCGGGTTCGGCGTCTGCGAGCTCGATCCCGGCGGCGCGGTGGAGGCCCACGTGCACTCGTTCGAGGAGAGCTTCCACGTCCTCGAGGGCGAGGGGATCATCACCACGCCGGAGGGCGCCTGGCGGCTCCGGCCGGGCGACTACGGGGTCGTCCCGGTCGGCGTGCCGCACGCCGTGCGCACCGAGGGGGAGGCTCCCCTCCGCTGGGCGGAGATGCAGGCGCCCCAGCCCCGGGCCCGCCACGGCGGGGACACGTTCGACGTCCCCGCCCTCCCCGAGCGGGAGGCGGTCCCGGTGGACGTGCGGGACCCGCGGACGCGCTCGCTCGGCCACATCGACCCCTGGAACATGGACGTGGACAAGCAGACCCAGGAGCACCTCGCGGTCTCGGCCAGCATGCGGACCGCGCTCCTCGTCTACAGCGGGATCACCGTGAAGATGATGGTGGACACCGATCTCGGGGCCCAGCTCTCCACGATGTTCATGGTCCAGTACCGGCCGGAGGGGGTGGCCGGGACCCACGACCACCCGCTGGAGGAGACCTACCTGATCCTCGAAGGCCGGGTCGACGCGGTCTTCGACGGCGAGCGGTACCGGCTGGAGGCCGGGGATTGCGCGTGGGCCGGGGTGGGCTGCGTGCACGGGTTCTCCAACCCCGGGCCGGGCGTGGTCCGCTGGCTCGAGACCCAGGCGCCCCAGCCCCCGGCCCGGCACTCGTACCGGTTCACCCGGGACTGGGACTACCTCCGGGACGCCCTCTCGATGGGGGCGCGCGTGACGGAAGGAGCGTGAGCGGTGGCGGACGGAGGATCGGTCGTGATCGTGGGGGGGACCTCGGGGCTGGGGCTCGAGCTGGCCCGCAGCTACGCCGACGAAGGGTGGCCAGTGGTGCTGTCCGGCCGCGACCCCGAGCGTGCTCGGGTCGTCGCCAAGGAGGTCGGAGGGGCCACGACGGGCATCGGGTTCGACCTGACCCGACCGAAGGACATCGCCCCGGCCCTTGCCGACGTCGGCGAGGTCCGCTACCTCGTCCTCGCGGCGATCGACAGGGACGAGAACTCCGTCCGGTCCTACGACGTGGACCGGGCTCTCCACCTGGTCACCTTGAAGCAGGTCGGCTACACGGAGGTCGTGCACGCCCTGGCCGACCGCATCCGGGCCGACGGCTCCATCCTCCTCTTCGGCGGGCGGGCGAAGGACCGGATCTATCCGGGCTCGACCACGGTGACCACCGTGAACGCCGCCATCGCCGGCATGGTCCGCGCCTTCGCCGTCGAGCTGGCGCCGATCCGGGTGAACTCGATCCACCCGGGGATCGTGGGGGACAGCCCGTACTGGAGGGCGAAGCCCGAGGCGGTCCTCGAGGCGTACCGCTCGCAGACCACCACGGGCCGGCTCCCGACGATGGCGGACATCGTCCAGGGCGCGCGGTTCCTCCTGGAGAACCCGGCGGCCTGCGGCATCGACCTCCATCTCGACGGAGGCTGGCTCTTCCACCTGGGCGGCGCGGCCAAGCGGTGAACGTCAGCGTCGTCGGCGCCGGGCGGATGGGGGGCGCGATGGCCCGGCGCCTGCGCTCCGTCGGGTTCCCGGTGACGGTCTTCAACCGCACCCGGGCCCGCGCCGAGGCGGTGGCGGAGGCCTCGGGCGCGCGGGTCGCGCCGACCGCCAGGGAGGCCGCCGCCGGGGCGGACGTCGTGATCTGCTCCCTCGCCGACGACGCGGCGCTGCGCGCGGTGTACCCGGGCGAGGACGGGCTCGCGGCCGGCCTGCGGTCGGGCGCCGTGGTCTGCGAGACCAGCACCGTCGACCCCGGGACGGTGCGGGAGCTCGAGCCCCTGGTCCGGGCCCGGGGCGCCGCGCTCCTCGACGCCCCGGTCTCGGGGAGCGTGCCCCTCGTCGAGCGGGGCGAGCTCACGGCGATGGTGGGCGGCGACCCGGGGGCCCTGGAGCAGGCGCGGCCGGCGCTCGAGGCCCTGGCGGCCCGGATCTTCCACGTCGGGGGGCTCGGCGCGGGGGCCACGATGAAGCTCGCGGTGAACGCCATCGTCCACGCCCTGAACCAGGCGCTGTCCGAGGCCTTGGTCCTCGCGGAGCGCGCCGGGGTGGAACGCGCGCGGGCCTACGAGGTGTTCGCGGCGAGCGCCGCGGGGGCGCCCTTCGTCCAGTACAAGCGGACGGCCTTCGAGCGGCCGGGGGAGGCCCCGGTGGCCTTCAGCCTGGGGCTCGTCGCCAAGGACCTCGACCTGATCCTCGCGCTCGCGGAGCGGGTGGGGGCCCCGATGGCCCAGGCCCGGGCGAACCGCGAGGTCGTGGCCCGGGCCCTGGAGGCGGGGATGGCCGAGGCGGACATGAGCGCCATCGCCGAGCTGCTGCGGAGGGGAGCCGCCGCGGGCTGAGCCCCGGCCTCAGGCCGGGCGGCGCTCCAGGGTCCCCCGGACCGCCTCCACGATCCGCTCGACCGAGGGGATCGCGAGGTCCTCGAGGGCGTCCGCCGCGGGGAGCGGGAGGTGAGGCGTGGTCACCCGCACGATCGGGCCGTCGAGGTCCCAGAACGCCTCCTCGGCCACGATCGAGGCCACCTCCGCCCCCCACCCGCAGAGCCGCGGGTTCTCCTCCACCGTCACCAGGCGACCGGTCTTCCCCACCGAGGCGAGGATGGTCCCGACGTCGAGGGGGACGAGCGACCGGACGTCGATCACCTCCGCCGAGACCCCGTCCTCGGCGGCGAGCCGCTCCGCGGCCGCCAGCGCCTTCGGCACCATCGCCCCCAGGGCGGCGATGGTGAGGTCGGTCCCCTCGCGCCGGACCGCCGCCACCCCCAGGCGGTCGACGATCTCGCCGTCGGGCACGTCCTCCTTCATCGCGTAGAGGACCTTGGGCTCGAGGACGATCACGGGGTCGTCGTCCCGGACCGCCGCCGCGAGGAGCCCGATCACGTCGGTGGGGGTGGAGGGGACGACCACCTTGAGCCCCGGCACCTGCATCGCCCAGGCCTCGACGCTCTGGGAGTGCTGCGCCCCGAACCGGACGCCCCCGCCGTTCGCCGACCGGATCACGAGCGGGAGCTTCACCTGGCCGTCGGTCATGTAGCGGGTCTTCGCGATCTGGTTCGCCACCAGGTCCCAGCAGACCGCGAAGAAGTCGCTGAACATGATCTCGGCGATCGGGCGGAGGCCGTTCATCGCCGCGCCCATGATCGCCCCCACGATGGCCTGCTCGGAGATGGGCGTGTCCCGCACCCGCCGGGGCCCGAACCGCTCGAGGAGGCCCTCGGTGGTCTTGAACACCCCGCCGGCCGCGGCCACGTCCTCCCCGATGAAGTAAACGGTCGGGTCCCGCTCCATCTCCTGGGCGATGCCGCGGGCCACCGCCTGCCGGTACGTCAGCTCCGCCACGACGACCCTCCGTCGGCCCACAGGTTCGTCGGCAGCGCCTCGGGGGGCGGGGGCGGTGCCGCCCGGGCGGCCGCCACGGCCCGCTCCACGGCCTCGGCGGCCTCGGCCTCGATCCGGTCCAGCTCGGCGGCCTCGACGCCGAGCGAGAGGAGCCGCTCGCGGTAGCGGGGGATCGGGTCCCGGGCCAACCACTCGCGGACCTCCTCCTCCGGCCGGTACTTCCCGGGGTCGGCCCGGGAGTGCCCGCCGTGGCGGTAGGTCTTGGCCTCGATCAGCGAGGGCCCCTCGCCCGACCGGGCCCGGGCGATCCGCTCCTCCGCCACGAGGTAGACCTCGTCGGCGTCGTTCCCGTCCACCACGATCCCCTCGAGCCCGTAGGCCGCGGCCCGGTCGGCGGCGGGGTTGGGGACCGCCGTCACCTGCGCGATCGGGGTGTACTCCATGTACAGGTTGTTCTCGCAGACGAAGACCACCGGGAGCTTCCACACGGCCGCGAGGTTCAGCGCCTCGTGGAACGCGCCGATGTTCGTGGCCCCGTCGCCGAAGAAGCAGACCACCACCTGCCCGGTGCCCCGCTCGAGCGCCGCCCAGGCGGCCCCGCCCGCGATCGGCATGTGGGCCCCGACGATCGCGTAGGAGCCCATCGCGCCGTGGGCGACGTCGGTGAGGTGCATCGAGCCGCCCTTCCCGCCGCAGACCCCCGTGGCCCGGCCCATCAGCTCCGCCATCAGCGCCTCCATCGGGGCGCCCCGGTAGAGCGTGTGGAGGTGGCCGCGGTAGGTGCAGAACGTGAGGTCGTCCTCGCGCATCGCCGCGGCGAACCCCGCCGCCACGGCCTCCTGCCCGTGCGCCAGGTGGGACGTGCCCTTGATCAGCCCCTCCAGGAAGAGGTCGTGGGCCCGCCGCTCGAAGGCGCGCCCCTCGACCATCATCCGGTAGATCCTGAGGCGGACCGCGGGGTCGATCTCGACCGCCCCGGCCCGCGCCCCCCGCACCGTTGCCATCGCGGCCCCCCGATCCTAGTACTCGTTGGCCACCATCAGCTCCTCGCAGGGGAAGAGCGTGATGACCTTGGGGCCCTCGGCGGTGACCACGACCTCCTCCTCGATCCGGGCGGCGGAGCGGCCGTCGGCGGCGGGGCAGTAGGTCTCGAGGGCGAACAGCATGCCCTCCTTGATCTCCACGGGGTCGTCGAAGGAGTTCAGCCGGCTGATGATGGGCCGCTCGTGGAGCCCCACCCCGACCCCGTGACCGAACTGGAGGCCGAAGGCGTCCATCTCGTCGGCGAACCCGAACTCCTCGGCCTTGGGCCAGACCCGGGCGATCTGGTCGGTGGTCACGCCGGGCTTCACGAGCTCGATCGCGGCGTCCATCCACTCCCGGGCCTGCTTGAACGCGTCCCGCTGGGCCTGGGTGGCCCGCCCCACGACGAAGGTCCGGTAGTAGCAGGTCCGGTAGCCGTTGAAGACGTGGATGATGTCGAAGTAGGCCTGGTCGCCGGGGCGGATCAGCCGGTCCGAGAAGACGTGGGGGTGTGGGCTGCACCGCTCGCCGGCGATCGAGTTGATGGCCTCCACGAACTCCGAGCCCATCTCGATCAGCCGGGCCTGGGCCAGGGCCACGATGTCGCTCTCCCGGACGCCGGGCTTGAGGGCCTCGAAGATGTCCTGGTAGACCCCGTCCACCATCGCGCAGGCCTGGGTGAGCAGGATGATCTCGTCCTGGCTCTTGATCTCCCGGGCGTCGGCCATCACCTGCTGCCCGTCGCGGACCTCGATCCCCGCCTGCTGGAGGGCGAGGAAGATCGAGGTCTCGGCCACGTCGACGCCGAGGGGGAGGTCCGCGACGCCGTCCTCCTTGAGGATCGAGCGGATCTCCTCCGCGGCCCGCTTCTGCAGGCCCACCCGCGGGTGGATCGCCCCCTGGAGGCCGCTGTTGCCGCCGATGGAGTTCGTCTCGTCGTACATGTGCGGGAGCTGACGCCGGTGGGCCTTGGCGGCCGAGCCGAAGTCCCAGATCCGGGGCTTGCCGGCCCGGGTGATGAGCGCGTACCGCTCGCCCTTGTTGAAGGCCCAGTACCCGATGTGGGTGCCGGTGACGTAGCGGATGTTGCTGGTCTCGAACAGGAGCAGCGCCCCGAGCTCGGAGCGCTCGAGGGCCTGCCGCGTGCGCTCGAGCCGGTAGCGGCGGAGCCGCTCGAAGTCGACCCGTTCCTCCCAGTCGACGCCCTGGATGCCGGGGGACGGGGTGGTGGCGACCGGGAACTCCGTCATCATGGCTGCCTCCCCTGCTGCACGGTCCGGGCCTCCAGCGGCGCTGAGCACGCATTCAGTGCCGCTTACCAGAGAGCTACGATACCGCCGGGCCGTTCGGCGCTCAAGGCGGCCCGGCGCTGCGCTTGCGCGGTCGGCGTGGAGCGCCCCTGTAGACTCGCCTCGATGGAGCGGTTGGCGCGGGAACGGGAGGAGCGCGCGGCGTTCGCCGACATCGGCGCGCGGCTGCGCGAGGAGCGCCGGCGCCGGGGCATCAGCCAGCGGGACCTGGCCCACCGCCTGGGCCTCTCCCCCAGCCTGATCTCCCAGATCGAGACGGGGCGGTCCAAGCCCTCGGTCAGCACGCTCTACGCGATCGTGACCGAGCTCGGGATCTCGCTCGACCGGCTGTTCCACCCCCACCCCGAGGCGGGCGAGCCAGGGCCGGCCGGGACCGGGGCCGGCGGGCCCGTGGTCCGCCCGGGGGAGCGCGCCGCCCTCGAGCTCGAATCGGGCGTCCGGTGGGAGCGGCTCACCGCCGACGAGGAGGACGTGGACTTCCTCTACGTGGTCTACGACGTGGGCGGGTCCTCCTCCTCCGAGGCCACCCTCATGCGCCACCAGGGGCGCGAGTACGGCTACGTGATCTCCGGGCGCCTCGGGGTGCAGATTGGGTTCCGCGAGCACGTCCTCGAGCCCGGGGACGCGATCGCTTTCGACTCCACCCAGCCCCACCGGCTGTGGAACGCGGGCGACCGGCCCGCCCACGCCATCTGGTTCGTCGTCGGGCGCAGCGGCTGATCCGGGCGGACGGGCGGGCCGCCGTCGCGCCCGCGGACCCTCCCGATCAGGCGTTCCGGTTGATCTCGGCGGCGGCCGAGAGCGCGGTGTGGCTCCGCTCGATGTCGGGGAGCTCGTGGCCCCCCGTGAGCTCCTCCACGGCCCAGGTGACGAGGTCCCGGATCGAGATGATCCCGACGAGCTCGCCCTTGTCCACCACCGGCAGGTGCCGGATCTGCAGGCGGGCCATGTGCTCCGCGGCCTCCGCCACGTCGGTGGTGGGGGGGACCGTGTCCAGGTTCCGGGTCATCCGGTCGCCGACCCGGACCTCCCGGGGGTCGAGCCCCTCGGCCACCACGTTCACGAGGTCCCGCTCGGTCACGATCCCGGCGGGCGCGCCGTCGCCCATCACGATGACCGAGGAGATGCGGTTGTCGTGGAGGATCCTCGCCACGTCGGCGAACGTGTCGTCGGGCGAGGCCGTCTTCACGTCGGTCTTCATGATCGCAGCGACCTGCATCCGCACACCTCCGGCACGACCTGGGCCCCCAGCCTACCCCGGGCCCCGCCGGCCTGTCCCGCGCCGGGGGCGGCCGCCTGGCCGGGGGCACCCCGGCCCGCGCCCCGGGTCGCCTAGTGGTCGCTCCGGCTCGTGAAGCGGAAGCGGTCGATCTTGAGGGCCGGCACCCGGGAGGCCGAGAAGAAGAACTCGCTCGCGAGCTCGGTGTCCCGCCCCACCATCGAGACCGCGGACAGCGCCTCGAGGATGGACTGCGTGAAGCGGAGGTTCACGACCGGGTGGCGGACCTCGCCGTCCTCGATCAGCCAGGTCCCGTCCCGGGTCATGCCGGTGATCGAGGACTCCACGGGGTTCACGATGTTCGAGTAGTGGAAGCGGGTCACGAGGAGCCCCCGGGACGTCGCGGCCACCATCTCCTCGAGGCTCGCCTCGCCCGGCGCCATGAACAGGTTCAGCGGGAACGGCCCCTCGGGGTTCGGCGGCGGGAGCGCGTGGCCGGTCGTCTCCTTCCCCGCCTGCTTCCCGGTCCTCCGGTCGTAGACCCCGTCCAGGAACACCCCCTCGCGGATCAGGTCGACCCGGCGCCTGGGCGTCCCCTCGAAGTCGAAGGGCAGCCCGATCGTCTCGGGCGAGAGCGCGTCGTCGTAGATCGTGATCCGCCCGTCCGCGACCCGCTGCCCCTCCTTCCCCGACAGGCACGAGCGCCCCTCGACCAGGGCCCGCCCGCCGAAGCCGATGTAGGCGAGGAACCCGACCAGGGTCGAGACCGCGTTCGGCTCGAGGACCACCTCGTAGTCGCCGGGCTCGATCCCCCGCGGCGAGGCCGACCGCACCGCCTTGTCGGCGGCGCGCCGCCCCACCGCCACCGGATCGACGTCGTCGAGGTTCCGCGCGAAGACCTCGGCGAACCCGCTGCCCCCGTCGGGGCCGGTCACGACCGTCGTGAGCGAGGCCTGGGTCGTGGGCGCCCAGCACACCTGCCCCTCGGTGTTGGCCAGGCCCACCTCGACCGCGATCGTCTCGAACGCGCCGGCGGCCGAGCAGCCCGCGGGGACCTGCGCGACCAGCTCGGCCACCCCCCGCGCCCGGAGCTCGGGGGAGGCCGCCGCAACGGCCTCGTCGAACCCGTCGTGCTCGGGGACGGGCGCGGGGGGCGCGAGCCCGGGGAAGAGCGGGTCGGGGGAGACCACCGAGGCCATCTCGCGCGCGCTCTCCGCCGCCGCGCGTGCCCCCTCCGGCGAGAACGCGTTGGTGGCGGCCACGCCGATCCTCGCGCCCTTGACCACCCGAACCCGCAGCGCCGTGTCCTCGCGCCAGGTCGACTGGTGGATCCGGGAGGAGGCGAACCTCGTGAGCCCGCCCCACTCGTGCATGAACAGGACCTCGACGCCGTCGACGCCGGGAAGCTCCAGGGCGGCCGTCGCCACCCGCTCGAAGGCCTCCCGGCCGATCAGCCCGGGCACCGGCCCCCCCGGGTCGCCGAACCTCCCCGCAGGGTCGCCCCACCCCGGCCCTGCAGCGGGTCCTGGCGCACGGCCCCGCCCCGGCCCCTCACCGGACCCCCACCTGGACGCCCCGGAACCGGGCCGGGGCCGCGCCGTGCCCGACCCGCGCGGTCTGCGGCGGCTGGCCCTTCCCGCAGTTCGGCGTCCCCCACAGCGTCCAGTCCTCGCGGCCGCCGACCGCGTCGCAGGAGCGCCAGAACTCGGTGGTGATCCCCGCGTAGTTCGGGTTCCGGTACATCTCCGTGAGCTTCCCGTCCTTTATCCGCCAGGCGATCTCGCAGCCGAACTGGAAGTTCACCCGCTTGTCGTCGATCGACCACGAGCGGTTCGTGGCCATGAAGATCCCGTCCTCCGTGTCGCCCAGGATGTCGGCGAGCGTGCCCTCCCGGGGCTCGATCGAGACGTTCGTCATCCGGATCAGCGGGAGGCTCCACCAGCCGTCGGCGCGCATCGTCGCGTTCGAGGCCGGCTCCCCGATCGCGGCGGCCGTCTCGCGGCTCGAGAGGAACGAGTGGAACACGCCGTCCACGATCACCGGCACCCGCTGGGCCGGCGCGCCCTCGTCGTCATAGGCGAACGAGCCGAGCCCGCCGGGGAGGGTCGCGTCGGCGGTGATCGAGACCAGGTCGCTCCCGTACCGGAGCCGCCCCCGGTCCTCGGGGCGGAGGAACGAGGAGCCCGCGTAGGCCTCCTCCATCCCGAGCACCCGGTCCAGCTCCACCGCGTGCCCGATCGACTCGTGGATCTGGAGCGCGAGCTGGCCGGAGTCGAGGACCAGGGTCGTGACCTCGCTCGGGCACTCCTTCGCGCGGAGCAGCTCGACGGCCTCGGTCGCGGTCCGCTCGGCCTCCTCGATGAGCCCGAGCTTCTCGATGTGCTCCCAGCCCGCGGCGGCGAGGTGGCCCCGGAAGGAGTTGGGGTAGGAGCGGCGCTGGACCTCGCCGTCGCCCACCGCGGTGGCCTCGATCCCGCCGCCCGAGTGCGTGATGGTCTGGTCGATGGCGGCCCCCTCGCTCGAGGCGAACACGATCCGCCGGCGGAACAGGTCCAGCATGGCCTCGGCGAACGTGAGGCCCTGGACCTGCTGCATCCGGCGGGTGGCCTCGACGAGGAGCGCGACCTTCTCCTCGAGCGGGACGTGGAAGGGGTCCACCTGCATCGGGGAGTGCCAGTGGGCCGTCGCCGGCTCGACCTCGGCCAGGCGTACCGGCTCCCCGGGCAGGCGGGCCGCGGCCCGCGCGATCTCGACGGCGAGCGAGGCGGTCCGGGCGACCTCGGCCTCCTCCAGGCGGGACGTCGCCGCGAACCCCCACCTGCCGCCGACCAGGACCCGCACCCCGAGCCCCTCCGAGGCGGTGCGGTCGATGCCCTCCATCTCCTGGTTGCGCACGGTGAGGGACTCGGTCTCCTCGCGGACGTAGCGGGCGTCGGCGTAGTCGGCCCCGGCGGACCTGGCCGCCTCCACGGCGCGCTTGGCGAGCTCGAGCACCTCTCCCGGACCCCTCCCCCAGCGGGCGCAAGCCTACCCCAGGGCGCCAGGTTGCGTCAGTGCGCTACGCCACAGGGGATGCCCCACGCTCCCCCGGGCCGTACCCTTCATGGCGTGCCCACCTGTCCGAGCTGCGGACGTGAGGTGGCGGAGGGGTTCGCCTTCTGCCCTCACTGCGGCGCGCAGCTCGGACAGACGGCCCCGCACGCCGAGGCCAGGAAGACGGTGACGGTCCTGTTCTGCGACGTCACCGGCTCGACGGGCCTGGGGGAGCGCCTCGACCCGGAGTCGCTCCGCAAGGTCATGGCGCGCTACTTCGACGTCGCCAGGGCCCGGGTGGAGCGGCACGGCGGGACCGTCGAGAAGTTCATCGGCGACGCGGTGATGGCCGTGTTCGGCATCCCCGTGGTCCACGAGGACGACGCCCTCCGTGCCTGCCGGGCGGCGGTCGAGATCCGCGAGGCGGTGGCGGCGCTCGCGAAGGAGCTCCAGCGCGACCACGGGACCGGGCTCGAGGTGCGCATCGGGGTGAACACCGGGGAGGTGGTGGCGGGCGACCCGGCGGCCGGGCAGGCGCTCGTCACCGGCGACGCGGTGAACGTGGCGGCTCGCCTGGAGCAGGCCGCGGACCCGGGCGAGGTGCTCGTGGGGGAGGCCACGCACCGGCTGGTCCGGGACGCGGTCGTGGCCGAGGCCGTCGAGCCCCTCACGCTCAAGGGGAAGGCCGGGGCGGTCGCCGCGCACCGCCTGCTCGACGTGCACCCCACGGCGCCCGGCGTCTCCCGCCGACTGGACTCCCCGCTGGTCGGCCGGGACCGGGAGCTGGGGCTGCTGCGCCAGGCCCTGGACCGGGCGGTCTCCGAGCGGGCCTGCCACCTGTTCACGCTGCTGGGCGCGGCGGGCGTGGGGAAGTCGCGGCTGGTCGAGGAGTTCGCGGAGGGGCTCGCGGGCGCGCGGGTCCTCCGCGGTCGGTGCCTGCCGTACGGGGAGGGGATCACGTTCTTCCCGGTCGTGGAGGTCCTGAAGCAGGCCACCGGTGCCCTGGACTTCGAGGAGCCGTCGGTCCTGGAGCGGAAGGTCTGCGAGGTCGTGGCGGGCGAGGACCACGGGGAGCTGATCTGCGCCCGGCTCGGCCACCTCCTGGGACTGGCGGAGGGGGAGGCGGTGCCGGAGGAGACGTTCTGGGCTATCCGCCGGTTCCTCGAGGCCCTGGCCCGGGAGCGCCCGCTCGTGCTCGTGCTGGACGACGTCCAGTGGGGGGAGGCCGCGTTCCTCGACCTCGTTGAGCACGTCGCCGACTGGACCAGGGACGCGCCGATCCTCCTGGTCTGCCTGGCCCGGCCCGAGCTGGTCGACGTCCGCCCGCGGTGGGGCGGGGGGAAGCTGAACGCCACCTCCATCCTCCTGGAGCCCCTGCCCCACGACCAGTGCGAGCGGCTCGTGGCGAACCTCCTGGGGGCGGAGGAGGTGGCCCGGGAGGTCCGGGACCGGGTGCTCTCCTCGGCCGAGGGCAACCCTCTCTTCGTGGAGCAGATGGTCCAGGTCCTGATCGACGACGGGCTCCTCGCGCGGCGCGACGGGCGGTGGGCGCCGGTGGGCGACCTGTCCTCGGTCCCGGTGCCGCCCACGATCCACGCGCTGCTCCAGGCCCGCCTGGACCGGCTCTCGGCGGACGAGCGGGCGGCGATCCAGCGGGCGTCGGTCGTGGGGAGGGACTTCTTCCGGGGCGCCGTCGTGGCGATGTCGCCCGAGCCCGAGCGGTCGGCGGTCGGCGCCGCGCTGATGTCGCTCGTCCGGAAGGACCTGATCCGCCCGGACCGCTCGACGCTCCCCGGCGAGGACGCGTTCCGCTTCCGCCACCTCCTGATCCGCGACGCCGCCTACGAGGGGATCCCCAAGGAGGTCCGTGCCGAGCTCCACGAGCGGTTCGCCGGGTGGCTGACGCGGGTAGCGGGGGGTCGCGTCGAGGAGCAGGAGGAGATCCTCGGCTACCACCTGGAGCAGGCTTCGCGGTACCGGCGGGAGCTCGGGCCGGTGGACGAGGCCGGGCGCGAGCTGGGCCGACGGGCCGCGCGCCACCTGGCCTCCGCCGCCCGCCGGGCGTTCGCGCGGGGCGACGCCGGGGCGGCCGCGAACCTCCTGGCCCGCGCCGTGGATCTCCTCGGACCCGACGACCCCGAGCACCTGCGGCTCCTCCCGGAGGTCGGCCACGCGCTCGTGGAGGCGGGGCGG
>DATLZM010000271.1:0-9420 GCA_035573995.1 Actinomycetota bacterium
CGGTGGAGGGGTCGATCGTCGGCGTTCCGACCAGCACCCCGCCGGTCCCGCAGCTCGGGGACCCGGTGGCGAAGCTGAAGACCTCGTCGCCCGGGTCGGAGGTCGTGAAGGTGTAGGTCTCGGTCTGGCCCTCGTCGGCCGTGGTCGGGCCGGAGAGGGTGACCGTCGGGTCGACGTTCTCGATCGTGACCTCGTTGGTGGACTCGTTGGAGGCGTCCTCGCCGTCCGTCACCTTCACGGCCAGGGTGGAGGTGGCGTCCCCGTCCGGGAAGCGGCAGTCGAAGGTCCCCGAGCTCCCGGTGATGGAGCTCCTCTGGAGCGTCCCGTTAGCGCCGCAGCTCGGGTAGCCGGAGACGAAGCTGAACGACGAGTCATCGGGGTCGGAGATCGTGAACGTGTAGGTCCGGTCCGCCGTGGTCGACTCGTCCACGGTGCCCGGCCCGGAGATGGCCGAGACCGTAGGCGGGTCATTCACGCAGGTGACCGTGATGTTCACGGTCGCCGGCGGCGACGTGTCATCGCCGCCATTCGCCGTTCCGCCATCGTCCATCACGTGGAACGTGAACGCGTTCCCCGTCGTGCAGTAGTTCGGGTCGGGCGTGAAGAAGATCTCCGGGTCAGCCAATACGTGCGGAGCGGTCGTGATCACCGACCCACCTGAGGACTCGGAGAGACTCCCGTTCGCCGGGAGGGAGTCGAGGACGAAGGTAAGGGTCTGCGTGTTCTCGTTCGCCGGTCCGGGACTCCCGGTCAGCGTGATGGGATCGTTGGAGGAGTCCTCCCCAAAGGTGAGGCTCTGACCGTTGGCCGTTGGCTCATCGTTCACCGCGTTCACGGTGATCGTGACGGTGGCGGCGTTGGAGTTGGCAGTGCCGTCGTTCGCCCGATACGTGAAGGAGTCGCTCCCGTTGAAGTTCGCATCCGGGTTGTACGTGAAGGAGCCGTTCGCGTTAAGGGTGAGCGAGCCGTTCGAGGTCGACGAGACGAGGATCGCCGTGAGGGGGTTCCCGTCGGCATCGGTGTCGTTACCGAGCACCCCGGGGGCGGAGACGTTCAGCGTGGTGTCCTCGTTCGTGGAGTAGGAGTCGTTGTTGGCGACCGGCGCGGCGTTCGCGACCTTGTAGGTCGCACGGTATGCGTCGTTCTGGGCCCCGGTTGGGTTCCGGACGCAGATCGATCGGCTCGTGGTCGTGGCGATCGAGTTATCGCTCCCCGATGTCGACGACCAGTTGTCGAACGTGTATCCAGGGGGCGAGCTCGGCGTGGCCGGCGCCGTGAGCTTCACGAACGCAGCATTCGGTCCGCCACCGAGTCCGCCCAGGTTCGTTCCGGCGTCTGAGTTGACGACGGCGGTCTGGACGGTCCCTGGGTTGTTCGTGCATGTATCGTTCGAGAACGTCTGGTACGTGACCGTGAAGGTGATGTTCGGTGGGTTCCCTGTCGGTCCTCGGTGCACCCTCAGGGAGGCATCCGTGAACGTCGTGTTGGCGGTACCTGACAGCGGTCCGGTCGCCGTGACCGTGTAGGTAGCGACGAACCACGTCGGGAGCTGGAACTCGTCGCGGATCTTCCCTTCTTCGGTGGCGGTCACGTCCACATCGCGGCGCCAGCTCTGGCTTTGGTCGTCGTTCACGCGGATGTGGACGACCTCACCGGGCTGCCAGTACTCGCCCGTCAAGATGACCGTGTCGCCGGGCGCGTAGTCGGGCTTGTCGCTCGCGATCGTCGGGGGATGGCCCCAGTCGACGAGCGTCGGGGATGGCTCGGGGCTCGGGCTCTCAGGGGGAGACGGCGCCGGGGACGGCTCGGCCGAGGGGCTCTCGCTGGGAGAGGGCTCGGCGGTCGGGGTCTCGGTGGGCGCCGGCGTCGGTTCCTGCGTCGGCTCCGTCGTGGGCTCGGCCGTCGTCCCGATCGCGGTCCCTGGATCCGCCGGGTCCTCCGCGAACGCGGCAGGTCCCAACAAGCCCACCACCACCGCGAGCAACAGGAAGATCGTGAACGGTTTGCGCACCCTCGTCCGGAGCCTCCGGTACGGCTCCCCGAACGCCCAACGGTCCCCGAGCCCTGCCATGACGCTCCTCCTCACGCGGGGGACCGTCGGCCAGCACGCCTGGCCGGCCGGGGGTCCCCCGTTCGACCACAACCGGCCCGTGTATCGTCCGACAGAGCAACGGCGGGGACATCGGCGAAAGGACCAAACCGGGGTAGTCCGGATGCACTACCCGGATCCGGGTAGGAAGCTGCCGGGGACGGCCAGCCAGCCCCCGACCGGGGGGATCAGGCCGGGACCGGGGCCGCCTCGACCTCCTTGACCCGGTTGGGGTCGATCCGGATCCCCGGGGTCATCGTGGCCGAGATCGCGGCGCTCCTGATGTACCGGCCCTTGGCCGCGGCGGGCTTGGCCCGGATGAGCTCCTCGACCACCGCCAGGTAGTTCTCGAGGAGCTGCCGCTCGTCGAAGGACCGCTTGCCGATCGCCACGTGGACGTTCCCGGTCCGGTCGACCCGGTAGTCGATCTTCCCGGCCTTGATGTCCCGGACGGTCTTCGCGATGTCGTTCGTGACCGTGCCGGTCTTGGGGTTCGGCATCAGCCCCCTGGGCCCGAGGATCCGGCCCGCCTTCCCCACCGCCGGCATCATCTCCGGCGTGGCCACGGCGGCGTCGAAGTCGATGTTGCCCTTGAGGACCTCCTCGACGAGCTCCTCGCCGCCCACCAGGTCGGCCCCCGCCTCCCGGGCCTCCCGGGCCTTCTCCCCGGCGGCGAACACCGCGACCCGCACCTCCCGGCCGGTCCCGTGCGGGAGGGAGACCGTCCCCCGGACCATCTGGTCGGCCTTGCGGGGGTCGACCCCGAGCCGGAAGGCGGCCTCCACGGTCTCGTCGAACCGGGCCGCGGGGAGCTCCTTGAGGATCCGGACGGCCTCGACCGGGGAGTACAGGCGCTCCCGGTCGAAGGCCTGGAGCGCCTGCCGGTACCGCTTCCCCCGCTTCACGACGCCACCTCCACGCCCATGCTCCGGGCGGTGCCCTCGATGATCCGCATCGCGGCCTCGAGGTCGCGGGCGTTGAGGTCCGGCATCTTCCGCTCGGCGATCTGCCGGACCTGGTCCCTGGTGAGGCGGGCGACCTTCTGGCGGTTCGGCTCCCCCGAGCCCTTCTCGAGCCCCGCCGCCTGCTTGATCAGCTCCGCCGCCGGGGGCTGCTTGAGGACGAACGAGAACGAGCGGTCCTCGTAGATCGTGAGCTCCACCGGGATCACCTGGCCGGCCCACTGCTGGGTGGCCTCGTTGTACTGGCGGCAGAACTCCATGATGTTCACGCCGTGCTGCCCGAGCGCGGTGCCGACGGGCGGCGCCGGGGTGGCCTGCCCCGCCTTGATCTGGAGCTTCACCACGGCGAGGACCTTCTTGCGCTTCGGCGGCATCCCTGCATCACCTCCCAGCGGTCCCAGCGGCCGCCCCGCCGGGCGGCCTCCCGCCGTCCTAGACCTTCGCCACCTGGTCGAACCCCAGCTCGACCGGGGTCTCCCGGTCGAAGATGCTCACGAGGACCTTGAGCTTGCTCTGGTCGACGTTGATCTCGGCCACCGAGCCCGTGAAGTCGGCGAACGGCCCCGAGATGATCCGCACCACGTCGCCCTCCTCGAACTCCAGGCGGAACGTGGGCTTCACCTCCTCGTGCTTGACCGCGAGGATCTTCTCCACCTCCCGGCGCGAGAGCGGGGTCGGCTTGGAGCCGGTCCCCGCGGAGACGAACCCCGTCACGCCCGGGGTGTTCCGGACCACGTACCAGGAGTCGTTGTCGTAGATCATCTTCACGAGCAGGTAGCCCGGGAACACCTTCTTCTGGACGACCTGCTTCTTGCCGCCCTTTATCTCCATGACGTCTTCCATGGGGATCACGACGTCGAAGATCTTGTCCTCCATCTGCATCGTGCGGATGCGGGACTCGAGGTTCGCCTTGACCTTGTTCTCGTAGCCGGCGTAGGTGTGCACGACGTACCAGTCCCCCGGCCCCTTGAACGGGTCACGGGCGCGGGGCTCCTCGGCCTGGGGCTCCTCGGCCTCGGTCGGCTGGGGCTCCTCGGCCTGCGCGACCTCGGCCTCCTCCGCGACCTGGATCCCCTCGGCCTCCGCGACCTGGGGCTCGTCGATCGTCGTGTCCGTCACTTCCTCCAACGCTCCTTCGGCGGTCCCGGCGCCCGCCAGCTCTCCCTCGGCCCGACCCGCCTCCTCGGGGGCCGGAGCGTCGTCGTCCGGCTCCTGGTGGTGGAGATCGTCCATCCGGGTGAACCTCCCGGCCTCAGCGACCGAGGAGCCCGAGGATCGCCTTGGAGAAGACGAAGTCGAGCCCGAACACGAACGCCGTGAGCACCGTCACCGAGACGAGCACGACGACCGTGTAGGCCACGAGCTCCTGGCGCGTGGGCCAGTTGACCTTCTTCAGTTCCTGACGGACCTCCCGGAGGAACTGCCCCGGGGAGGTCCGGCGACGCCGCTCCTGGACCTGCGCCCGCCGGGCCGTCGCCGCGGCCTGGGCCCGCTCGATCGGCGATCGGGCCTGACGCCGCTGCAGCCGCTTCATCTGCCTGTTCATGGTGCTCCTCGCAGGGGCGGAGGGACTCGAACCCCCAACCGCCGGTTTTGGAGACCGGTGCTCTACCAGGTTGAGCTACGCCCCTTCGAGACCCGGCCGGCGTTCCAGGTGGCGGGGGGCATCGCGGGGCCAGTATAGGGGCCCCCGGGAGCCCGCGGCAAAGCCCCTCGCCTCCTACGTGATACCGCGCCCGGGCTGCCCTACACTCTGGGCGACGCGCCGCGCCGGCCCCGGGATGGAGCGTCCCCATGCAGGGATCTGGTTCGGCGTACCCGCCCCAGGGGCAGGGACCGAGGCGCGGCGGCCCCTTCGCTCGGCGTGACCCGTCCGCGGGCCAGGCGCTCCCCCCCGGGCTCGAGGACCTCATCGCGAGCTACCAGCGGGGGGTCGAGGAACGGCTCGAGGAGGGGCTGCGGGCCATCCAGCAGACCGCGGTCTCCCTGATGCACGAGATCGCGGCGGAGATGTGGCGGGCCTCCGCCGGCGACGTCCGGGACGCGCAGTCGCAGATCCTCTCGCTGATCAGCCGCGACCAGGCCATCCGCAGCCTGATCGCCCACAGCGACGAGCGGTTCCAGGCGCTCGCGGTCCGCACCGCGCGGCTCGAGGACACGATGACCGAGCTCGCGGAATCCACCCGCGCGCTCAAGGAGGTCCTGGGCCGGGGGGCGCAGGCGCTCGCCGACGCCGCCAACTCCCCCGCCCTCCGCGGGGTCGAGGAGGTGCGGGAGGAGCTCGCCCGCATCGAGGAGCACATCGCCCGGGCCTTCAAGCACCTCGCCGAGCGCGACCTCGCGCTCGTGGAGTCGGTGCGGGCCAGGGTCCAGGAGCACGGCGAGCTCGTGGCGCAGGAGGCGAGCCGGATCGCCGAGGCGGTCCAGGGGTACGTGGCCTCCGGCGTGGACGCCATGGGCCGGCTCGCCCAGCGGACCGAGGGGGAGCTGGGGGCGGCCCGGGAGGCCCTCGAGGGCCAGCTCGGGGCGGTCCGGGAGCGGATCGAGGCCGAGCTCGAGCGGGTCCGCCAGGAGGTCGAGGGACACGTGGCCTCGGTCCGGACCAGGGACGACCAGATCGCCGAGGCCTTCGGACGGACGGTCCGCGACCAGGTGGAGCGCCTGGAGCGAGCCTTCGCCGAGGAGGCCCGGGCCCTCGCCGAGGCCTTCAAGTCCCACGAGGGGTGGGTGATCCGGACCACCGAGGCGGTGGGGGATCGCCTCGACCGGAGCCTCGAGGAGCAGGGCGAGCGGCTGGACCGCAGCCTCGAGGCCCAGGGGGAACGGCTGGAGCGCGCGCTCGCCGGCCAGACCCAGGCCATCACGGAGGCCACCCGGGAGGCGACCATCCGGACGGCGCAGGAGCTCCACCGGACCTTCGAGGCGAGGGTGATGGGGCTCGCCCAGCTCGTGCGGTCCGATTCCGAGCGGCTCCGGGACAAGCTGGTCGAGGTGGCCTCGGGGCTGGACGAGCGCACGGCACGGCTCCTCGACGATCGGCTGGGGCAGGTGACCGAGGCCCTGGGGGACGTCACGCGGCTCACCGCCGAGGAGACCGTCCGACGGGTCGCGGAGCTCGCCGAGCGCGCCGTCTCGGGCCGGTTCGGCGAGGTGGTCTCGGCGATCGACCGCAACATGGTGCGGCTCGCCGACACCCTCGAGACCGAGCTGGAGCGGGTGGGCCGGGAGGTCGGCCAGCGGGCGGCCGAGGCCGCGGAGGCCTCCGTCGCGACCCACGTCGGCGAGACGGCGCGGCGGCTCGAGTCCTCGATCGAGGCCGTGGAGCGGCTGCGCGAGCGGATGGACCTCCTCGGTGCCCGGCTGGACCGGGCCCAGGGCGACGCGCAGGCCACCCTCGCCCGCCACGTCGACGAGCGGGTGGCCGCCCTGGCCCGGATGATCCGCTCCGACAACCGGATCCTCGCCGAGCGGCTCCAGCAGGCCGCCGAGCAGGAGCCGGCGAAGCAGGCGCTCCGGGCCGTGAAGGAGCTCCAGGCGAGCCTGGCCGCGGAGATCATGGAGCGGGTGGACCGCCGGTTCGCCGCGATGGCCGAACAGCTCCACCGGGAGACCCAGGCCATGGCGGAGTCGGTGGCGAGGTCCACCGAGGTCCTCTCCGAGCGGATCGAGCGCGTGGCCTCGAGGGTGCAGGAGGCGGGGCGGGGCGGGCGCGAGCTCCAGGAGGTCATCGAGCGGATGGGCGACGCGATGCACGCCATCGCGAGCCTGTCCCGGCCCGACCCCGAGCGGGTCCGCGTGGAGTAGTTAGGCCAGGGCGGTCCGCGCCCGGGCTCGCCTGCGCACGAGGAACGCCGCCACGGCCGCCGCGACGAGGGACGCCGCCGCGTACCACCCGGGGTGGTCGTACACGTTGAACCGCACCCGGTCGAGGAGCGAGGGGGCCGGGATCAGGGCCACCAGCCGCTCCACGAGCTGCGGCGCGGGGTGCGCGCCCCGCTCGCGGAGGGCGGCCAGGGACCGGACCATCGACCGGTAGCCGGCCAGCTCGCGCCGGCACCCCTCGCACCAGGCCAGGTGCGCGTCGATCTCGGCCTGCCTCGCGGCCTCGCCGTCGAGGTAGGCGGGGAGCAGCTCCCGGACCTCCTCACACCTCATCGCCCTCGCCCTCCATGAGCAGCTCGCGCAGGCGCTTGCGCGCCCGATGCAGCCGGACCTTGACCGCGCCCTCCTCGATCCCGAGCTCGTGCCCGATCTCGCGGCACGACAGCCCGTAGACGTCCTTCAGCACGAGCACGATCCGCTGGCCCGGTGGGAGCCGCTCCATCGCCCGCTCGAGCTCGTCCCGGTCGGCGAGGGAGAGCTCGGAGCGACCCGGCGAGGCCAGGTCGAGGGCCCCGTCCTCGACGAGCTCGCCGAAACGTCCCCGCCGCCGGAGCTGGTTGAAGGCGGTGTTCGTCACGATCCGGTGCATCCACGTCTCGAAGCTCGCCTCCCCCCGGAACCCGCCCAGGCCCTGGAACATCCGCAGGTACGCCTCCTGAGCCACGTCCTCGGCCTCGTGTGGATCGCGGACCAGGCGGTACGCGAGGCCGTACACGCGGCGGTGCGTCCGCCGCACGAGCTCCTCCAGCGCCCGCGGGTCGCCCCGGCGGCAGCGGGCGAGCAGCTCCCTCGTGACCGGTCCGTCGACCACCGGTTAGACACCGCCCCCGGTCCCCAGGTTACGGGCCGGGCCGGCCCGGGATGCCCTCACGGCAGCCGCACCACGGCCGTCCCCCGCCGGATGGCGAGCTCGAGTCGGCCCCCGCGCTCCACGGTCACCCAGACCTCGAGCTCCGCGCGGCGGCTCGCGGGGTCCAGGGCCCGGACCCTCCCGCCGGCCACGATCGTCTCGCCGGGGAAGACCGGGGACCGGAAGGGGGCCGTGAGGCGCTCGAGGCCGTCGGGGCCGCCCAGCCAGCGGGTGAGGCAGGTCGCGAGGTGCCCCATGGTCAGCATGCCGTGGGCGATCACGCCCGGGAACCCCGCGGCGCGCGCGGCCTCGTCGTCGAGGTGCAGCGGGTTGCGGTCCCCCGAGGCCTCCGCGTAGCGGACCAGGTCCTCCCGGGTGAGGGTCCGGGCGAGGGGCGGGACCTCGTCCCCGACCGACAGGTCCTCGAAGCGGACGGTCACCGTGCTCCCAGCTCCACGAGCGTGCACCGGGCCACGACGACCAGCTGCCCCCGGGCGTCCACGATCTCGGAGGTGACGGTGAGGAACCCCGTGCCGCCCTTGGACCGGACGGCCTCGATCCGCGGCCGGCACCGGAGGATGTCCCCGACCCGCAGCGGGCGGCGCCACTCGTAGGACTGCTCGCCGTGCACCACGCGGGAGAGGTCCAGGCCCAGCTCGGGGTCGTCGATCACCTGGGCGAGGCCGGCCACCTCGGGCGCGGTGGCGAAGGTGGGGGGGACGAAGCCCTCCCACGCGCCCACGGCCGCCGCGAACGCTCGGGCCCGCTCCGCGTCCACCTCGAACCGGACCTCCGGGTAGCGCTTCCCGACGAGCGCCTCGTTCAGGGGGGCCATCGGCGGGGACCCTAGCAGGATGGGAGGCAGGGGCGGGAGGCGCGGCGGTCGGGGGCCACGGTCGGAGACCGCCGGGCGCGAGGGCCCAGCATCTCCCATGCCGGGGGTGCGTGCATCGGCCCACCCGGCGTCCTATCCTCGCGCCACATGGCCCGCACCCCCTCCCGACCGATCCGCGACGAGATCGCGGTCGCCGACCTGGCTCCGCCGCTCGGCCGCCAGCCGGCAGGCCGGGACGGGCTCGCCCGCCGCGTCGATCGCCTCACGCCGCGCGAACTCGAGATCCTCCGCGAGGCCGCCCTGGGGCGGCGCAACGACGAGATCGCCGGCGCGCTGGGGATGAGCCGGCACACGGTGCGGACCCACGTGCAGAACATCCTCACCAAGCTCGGCGTGCACTCGAAGCTCGAAGCCGTGCTGGTGGCGATCCGCTACGGCAAGGTGGCGCCGCTCGCGCCCGTGGGCCGGCGAGACGGGGGACCCGGACCCGGCTAGCGGGTCTCGCGGTGCACGGTGTGTCGCCGGCACCACCGGCAGTACTTCCTGAGCTCCAGCCGGTCCCGGTCGTTCAGCCGGTTCTTCACCGTGTGGTAGTTCCGCCGACGGCAGTCGGTGCAGGCGAGCGTGATCTTCGGTCGGTTGTCGGTCTTCGGCATGGCGCCCTCGCCCGCTCCCCTACTTGACGACCTTGGTGACGCGGCCGGCGCCCACGGTGCGGCCGCCCTCCCGGATCGCGAACCGGAGGCCCTCCTCCATCGCGATCGGCTTCTCCAGCTCCACCTGCATCTCGACGTTGTCCCCG
>DATLZM010000272.1:0-4534 GCA_035573995.1 Actinomycetota bacterium
CACGCGACGCTCGACCCTCACCGCCGCTCCAACCGGTACCCGACCCCCCGCACCGTCGTGATCCGGGTCGGGGCGGACGGGTCGTCCTCGACCTTGGCCCGCAGCCGCTGGACCGCGACGTCGACGAGGCGGGAGTCCCCGAGGTGGTCGTAGCCCCAGACCTCCGCGAGGAGGACCTGCCGCGTGAACACCTGGCCCGGCCGTCGCATCAGGCACGCGAGCAGGCGGAACTCGGTGGCCGTGAGCGGGAGCTCCTCCCCCCGGCGCCGCGCCAGGTGCCCGGCGGGGTCGAGCTCGAGGTCGCCGACCCGCAGCACCGCGTCCGGGACCCAGCCGGAGGTCCGACGCAGCACCGCGCGGCACCGGGCCACAAGGACCGGGGGGTCGAAGGGCTTCGTCACGTAGTCGTCGGCGCCGAGCTCGAGCCCGGCGACGACGTCGGTGGCATCGGCGCGCGCCGTGAGCATCACGATCGGCACCCCGCTCCCCCGGCGGATCCGCCGGCACACCTCGAACCCGTCGAGCACGGGGAGCATCAGGTCGAGGACCACGAGGTCGAACGGCTCGGCCCCGAACCGCAGGAGCCCCTCCCGCCCGTCCGCCGCCGCCGCCACCCGGAACCCCGCCCGTTCGAGCGCGAGCGTCGCGGTCTCGCGGATCGAGGGATCGTCCTCCACGATCAGCACCCGCTCGTCCACGCCGGAAGCGTACGCCCTCGCGGCCGGGGAGCCGGCCGGGTCCGCGCCCGACCCCGTCGTCGCCGGCCGTGCGCCCCCGCCCCCCCGGGCTGGGTTGACCCCTCCCCGCCGCCCCGGGTATCTGTGCGGACGCCCGTGCGAGAGGAGGATCGGTGAGCCAGGACCGACGGACGATCGTGTTCTTCCCCGAGGGAGCCTACGGCCCCACCAACAACTGCGTGGGGATCGGGAACGTCCTGCGACGGCGCGGACACCGCGTCGTGTTCATCGTCGAGGAGTCCTTCGCCGGCACCCTCGAGGCCAAGGGGTTCGAGGAGGCCCGCATGCGCCTCACGCCGCCGCCCGAGGTGGAGGAGGAGCCCGGGCAGTTCTGGAAGGACTTCATCCGGGACACGGCGCCCGAGTTCCGCAAGCCCACGATCGAGCAGCTCGAGGGCTTCTACCGCCCGACCTGGCAGGCGATCGTGGACGGCGCCCGCTACGTCCAGCCCCGGCTCCTCGAGATCTACGAGGAGGTGAGGCCCGACGTCGTGGTCGAGGACAACGTCCAGTGCTTCCCGGCGCTCGTGACCTCCGGGGTCCCGTGGGTCCGGATCGTCTCGTGCAACCCGCTCGAGATCAAGGACCCGGACCTCCCGCCGGTGTTCTCCGGCTACCCGACGGACGACCGCACCGGGTGGGACGAGTTCTGGGCGGAGTACGACCGGGTCCTCGGCCCGCTCCAGGAGGACTTCAGCGCCTGGGTCCAGGAGCAGGGCGCGCCGCCCCTCCCCCCGCGGGAGTTCATCCACGAGTCGCCCTGGCTGAACCTGTACCTCTACCCGGGGGTGGCGGACTACCGGCGGTCCCGGCCCCTCGCCCCCACCTGGCACCGGCTGGACTCGAGCGTGCGCACCACCGACCCCCCGTTCGAGATCCCCGAGCGGCTCCGCGGGGGGCGCGGCGCCCTGATCTACCTGTCGCTCGGCTCGCTCGGCTCCGCCGACGTGGAGCTGATGAAGCGGCTCGTCGACGTCCTCTCGCGGACCGAGCACCGCTACATCGTGAGCACGGGCCCCCAGCACGAGCTGTACGAGCTCGCGGACAACATGTGGGGCGAGGAGTTCCTGCCGCAGACCTCGATCCTCCCCCAGGTCGACCTCGTGATCACCCACGGGGGGAACAACACCGTGACCGAGTGCTTCCACTTCGGGAAGCCGATGGTGGTCCTCCCCCTGTTCTGGGACCAGTACGACAACGCCCAACGGGTCCAGGAGCTCGGGTTCGGCGTGCGGCTCCGGACCTACGACTTCGAGGAGCACGAGCTCCCCGCCGCGATCGACCGGCTCCTCGGGGACCGGGCGCTCCACGAGCGGATGGCCCGGATCGCCGCGGAGCTCCAGGCCGACCCGGGGACGGTCCGGGCGGCCGACCTGATCGAGCGGGTGGCGATCACGAAGGAGCCCGTGACCCGCTAGCCGCCCGGATCGCGCGCCACACCCGCTCCGGGGAGAGCGGGGGGTCGAGGTGCCGCACGCCGAGGTGGGCGAGGGCGTCGACCGCCGCGTTCACCACGGCGGGCGTGGCGCCGATCGTGGCGGACTCCCCGATCCCCTTGGCCCCCAGGGGGTTGAGTGGGGTCGGGGTCTCCGTGTGCGCCACCGTCACCTCCGGGAGCTCGGCGGCGCTCGGCACGAGGTACGTGGCGAGGTTCGCGGTGAGGGGGTTGCCGAGCTCGTCGTGCTCCACGCCCTCGAACAGCGCCTGGGCGATCCCCTGGGCGGCGCCCCCGTGCACCTGGCCGTCCACCAGGACCGGGTTCAGGATCCTGCCGCAGTCGTCGACCGCCACGTGGCGGAGGAGCCGGACCTCCCCGGTCTCGACGTCCACCTCCACGACGGCCACGTGGGAGCCGAAGGGGAACGTCTCCGCCGGTTGGACGAAGTCGCCCTCGGCGGCGAGCCCCGGGGCGATCCCCTCCGGCAGCCGGACGGGGTCGGCCGCGATCCGGGCCAGCTCGGCCCACGCGACCCCCCGGTCCGGCGCCCCCACCACCGCCAGGCTGCCCTCGGCCGGCACGAGGTCCTCGGGCGCGACCTCCAGCACGTGGGCCGCGATCCTCCGGGCCTTCTCCGCGACGAGCTCCGCCGCCCGCAGGACGTTGCTGCCCGCGACCTGGAGCGAGCGCGACCCGAACGTGCCCTCGCCCCTCGGGACGGCGGCCGTGTCGGAGTGGATCACCCGCACGCGGTCCAGGGGGATCCCGAGGACGGACGACGCGATCTGGGCGAAGGCGGTCTCGTGGCCCTGCCCGTGGGACGAGGTCCCGACCCGCACCGCGACGGCGCCGTCGTCGCCGACGGCGACGTGCGCGAACTCCCGTCCCACGAAGCCCGTGATCTCGACGTAGGACGAGATCCCGACCCCGAGCTGCCGACGGTCCCGCCGCGCCCGGCGGACGGCCTGCTCCCGGCGCACCTCCTCGTAGCCGGCCAGCCGGAGCGCCTCGTCCAGGGCCCGCCGGTAGTCGCCGGAGTCGAACCGCTGGCCGCTCGGGGTCTCGTAGGGGAACGCCTCCGGCGGCACGAAGTTCCGCCGCCTCAGCTCGGCCGGGTCCACCCCGAGCTCGGCGGCGAGCAGGTCCATCGCCCGCTCGATCGCGAGGATCGGCTCGGGCCGCCCCGCCCCGCGGTACGGGCCCACGGGCGGCGCGTTCGTGGCCACCACGCGGCTCCGGAAGGCGACGCGGGGGATGCGGTAGGCGCCCGTCGCCATCCGCCAGGAGTTCGTGGTGAGGTAGGACGCGAGCGGGTAGGCCCCGAGGTCGGCCAGGACGTCCAGCCGGATCCCGACCAGGGTCCCGTCGCGACGGGCGCCCAGCTCCACGCGGTGGATCTGGGCACGGCCGTGGGTGAGCGAGAGCATGCTCTCCGAGCGGGTCTCGGCCCACCGCACCGGTCGGCCCAACCGCAGGGCGGCCGCGGCGACCACGAGGTACTCCGGGTACACCGTGAGCTTCGCCCCGAAGCCGCCCCCGACGTCGGGGGCGACGACCCGCACCCGGGAGGCCTCCAGGCCGAGCGCCTCCGCGACGTCGGTCCGGACGTCGAAGGGGACCTGGGTCGAGGCCCACAGCGCGAGCCCGTCCGTCTCGGGCACCGCGAGGATCGCGTTGGGCTCCATCGGCACCGGCGCCACCCGCTGGCTCACGACCCTGGCCCGGACGACGACCTCGGCCCCCTCCAGCGGATCCTCGTCCCAGCCCTTGGCGATCTCGAAGGCCACGTTGGTCCCGGTCGCGGGGAACAGGAGCGGCGCCCCTCCCTCGGCCGCCGCCTCGGGGTCGGTCACCGCGGGCAGCGGCTCGTACCCCACCTCCACGAGCTCCGCGGCATCGGCCGCCGTCCCCCGGTCCTCCGCGAGGACCACCGCGATCGGCTCCCCCACGAACCGCGCGACCTCCCGGGCGAGCACCGGGCGGCCGTAGGCCTCGTCCACGTTCCCCGACGGCGGGCGGGGCGGGAGGTCGAGGTCGTCCGCCGTGAGCACCGCGACGACGCCCGGGGCGGCTCGGGCGGCGGACACGTCCACCCGCGCGAGGCGCGCGTGCGCCATCATGGAGCGGACGAAGGCCGCGCGCAGCGCCCCGGGGGCGGGGACGTCCTCGACGTACCGGGCGGCCCCGCGGAGGAACCGCGGGTCCTCGGCCCGGAGCACCGCGCCGCGCGGGACGGAGGCGGTCATGGCCCTCACGCTACACAGCCCCACCGGATCGCGACCGGGCCCCCTGCGCCTCCGGCCGGCCCACCCCGTGCTCCGCCGGGCGATCGCGGCGTCGCTCGCGGCGGCCCTCGTCG
>DATLZM010000273.1:0-4506 GCA_035573995.1 Actinomycetota bacterium
TCCTACCGGATGCGGAAGCACCGCAGGCTCATCGAGGAGACCAGGAAGGGGGTGATGGCTCCGATGTGAATCTTGTCCCCCGCACGGGTGGGGAGTTTCGATGGCAACATCTGGGGAATTCCGGTGGCAGTTGACACCGCCGTCCATTCCCGGTGGTTGAGCTCCCTGGCGATCCCGAGGGCGGCCTCCCCCGCGGCGATCGCCTCCTCGGCCCTCCCCAGCGCGGCGAGGGCCTCGCTGCGGTGCCAGAGGCAGTAGCAGGTCATCTCACGGTGACGGAGATCGGTCGCGATCTGCAGGGCTCGGTCGATCTCGGCGAGAGCCTCCTGGGGGAGGTCCAAGTGGACCAGGCCGTGCCCCCGGGTGGATCGGGGGGTGATGGAGCGGAGGAAGTCGCCGGTCTCCTCGAACAGATCGGCGATCTCACCGAACGCCTCCACGCCGGCGCGGATGTGGCCGGCCAGGAACGTCATCATCGCCCTGAGATCCAGGATCCTGGCCCGCCCGTGGCGGTCGCCCAGGTGGTCGAAGAGGGCCAGGGCCTCGTGGCATCGGCGCTCGCAGTCCTCCAGGTGCCCGAGGTTCATGTCGATGACGGCCATCGCCGCGAGGGCCTCGGCCCTCGCCGGCTCGTCGTCGCCCGCCTCCGCCAGCGCCAGCTCAGCCAGCCGCAGCGCCCGGCGGTAGTCGTCGGCTCCGGCGGCGAAGCTCGCCATCCGGGACAGGACCAGGGAACGGACCGGCGCGCTCCCCGCGCCACCGAGCGTGCCCTTCAGCTCCTCATCCACGGCGCCGCCCGTCACGGCCCGTCGCAGCGGCGCCTCGGCCCGCAGGTGACCCCGCAGCATCTCGACGTGGAGCTGGGACGCCTCGGGGGAAGGATCCACGCCGAGATCCTCGGCGAGCCCCCGGCGGAGCTCCTCGAAGGCTCGGAGCGCGCCGGCCCGGTCGCCGGAGAGGTAGAGCGCCCGCATGAGGAGCAGCCGCCCGGCCTCCCGGAGGGGCTCTCGGGCGACCGCCATCTCGGCGAACTCGACCGCCCGCGTGAGGTCCCCGACCCGGAGCGCAGCCGCCGCGCCCCCTTCGAGCGCCTCCAGGTGAAGCCGCCTGAGCTCCGCGCGGACGGGCTGTGCCCAGTCGGCGTAGACGTCCTCCATGAGAGGTTCTCCGCGCCACCACTCGAGCGCCCGGCCGAACGATCCGAGGGCGCCCGCCCAATCCTCTTCCGCGAGGGCCGTGCGGCCGGCCTCGACGAGCTCCCGGAACTCCTCGGCGTCGATGAGGCATCCTTCCCCACCGGTGAAGGCGTACCCTCCGGGGCCGGTCGTGATGAGGCTCGGATCCCCGAGGGCGCGCCTCGCTCGGTGGATCAGCACCTCCAGGTTCGCCGCGGGGTCGGTGGGGAGGCGCTCGGTCCAAAGGGCGTCGGCCAGTGCCTCCTTCGGCACCAGCTCGCCGCGGCGGCTGGCGAGCACACGGATCAGCGTGCGGACGCGGCGTCCACCGAACCCGCGCGGCGGGATCTCCTCGTGCCCGCGGCGCACGACGAAGCGGCCGAGCAACCAGATCTCCACGCGGTCCGTCGACGAGCCCCGCATCGTAAGCGAACCTTAAGCCGTCCGCGCCACCCTCCGACCGTGCTCTATCACGACGGCCACAGGACGCTCCAGGACCGGTTCGACACCCGGCGCCTGGCGGACAGGATCGAGGAGAGGCTCGTCCACGACTCCATCGGCCCCCACGAGGCCGCGTTCATCGGGTCGCGCGACATGTTCTTCATCGCGACGGCCGACGAGGAGGGACGGCCGAACTGCTCCTCCAAGGGAGGCGACCCCGGCTTCGTGCGGCTCCTGGACGAACGGACGCTCCCTTCCCGAGCTACGACGGGAACGGGATGTACCTGTCGATGGGCAACCTGCTCCGGAACCCCAACGTGGGGCTCCTGTTCATCGACCTCGAGCGGGGGAACAGGCTGCGCGTGAACGGGCTCGCGAGCATCGACGAGCACGACGAGCTGATGGCCCACTACCCGGGGGCGCAGCTCGTCGTCCGCGTCGCGGTCCGGGAGGTCTTCCCGAACCGCCCGCGGTACATCCACCGGTACCGCAAGATCGAGGCGTCGGGGTTCGTTCCCCGCGACGGGTGCGAGACGCCGGTTCCCTCGTGGAAGCGGTCGGACTGGGCCAAGGACGTGCTGCCGGAGCACGACCCGGCGCACGATCCGGACGCGACGGTGCTGTGATCGAGTGCCACGAGATGCGTGGCGATGGGGAGCAAGGAGGAGGGAACGATGACGGGTGGCATCACCCGGCTGGAGAAGAAGCGCTTCGACGCGGCCGATGAGACGCGGAGCCCCTTCGACAAGGGCAGGATCGAGGTCGTCACCCTCGGCGACCTCGTCTTCGCTCGGGAGACGCTCGAGCCCGGATGGCGGTGGTCGGAGCACGTCAAGCCGACCGTCGGCACCGAGAGCTGCCAGAAGTACCACGTGAAGTACATCCTCTCGGGGCGGCAACGGGTGGTCATGGAGGACGGCACCGACCTCGTGCTCGAGCCGGGGGACGTGGCGGTCATGCCGCCCGGGCACGACGCGTGGGTCGAGGGGGACGAGCCCAACGTCCTGCTCGAGCTAATCGGCCTCGTCCAGCGGTCCTGAGGTCCTCCGGGGGCGTCGCCGGCCGAGGTGCGCGATCCCTCGTCGTCTCCTCCCGGACGGCGCGAGGGTACCCCGTCACTCCGGCCAGCTGAGCACCGCGAACCCCTCGCGCTCGGCCGCGGCGGCGAGCCGACGGTCCAGCGTCACCACGGGGAGGGACTCGGGTCGACCCTCGGCCACCAGCCAGGCCGCGGCGAGCTGGCAGGCGTCGGCGGCGCGGAGGGCGTGGCGGGCGAGCACGCCCAGCGCCTGCCGCCGCACGCCGAGCACGTCGGTGACCTCGTCCCACGACCTGCCCAACCGCTCCAGGAGACCCAGCGCGCGTCGACGGTCCCTCGGGGTGAGCAGGCCCTCGCGGGCCCGACGCTCGAGCGCCGCGGCGACCTCGACGGAGGTGAGCGCCCACGTCGCGATCTCGCCGTCCTGCTGGAGCCAGCCGAGCACGAGCTCGGTCCCCGGCTCCTCCTCGATGAGGGCGACCACGGCGGAGGAGTCCCAGTACCGCACGGGAGGCGTCAGACCCGATCCTCCCGCAGCTCCTCGAGCGCCTCCCGGAGCCGGAGGCCGCGCAGGCGGGGCTCGTCCAGGATCCACGATGCGTCCCCGCCGCCGAGGCGGACGACCCCGGCCGCGGCGAGACGCTGCCGCCGGCCGCGGTCGGCGCCGGTCGCCGGGACGAGCCTGGCCACGGGCACGCCGCGCTCCAGGATCTCCACCTCGCCGCCTCGCTTCACCCAGCGGAGGTAGGCGGAGATGCGGGCCTTGAGTTCGCTCACCGAAGCCGTCTTCATGACCTCGTTAGTCTAACGACATCCGACCTATGAGGTCACGAACCGCGGGGCCGAGCAGATCGTCCACCCCTGAGGGCCCGCAGCTCCCGCCCAGGGTGGGCACCGACCCAGGATCCCGCCCGGTCAGCGGCGCCAGGGGTCGAAGTCGACCTCGAGCGGCTCCTGCGGCGGCCGCTCGGCCTCGGGGACGTGGCGGAGGTTGAGCCGGACCCGGTACCAGGTGGAGTGACGCCCCCGCATCTCGTCGACCAGGACGTCCGCGGGCGCCAGGTGGGCCCAGACCCCCGGGTGGCGGGCCCGCCACCGCTCGAGGCCGGCCATGGCCTCCGCCTCCGTGGCGGCCCGGGCCACCTCGATGAGCGGGGCGCTGGTCCGCCGCCGGCCCGAGGGGCCGCTCCGCTTCCCGGGCGCGGGCGGGAGGACCGCGCCCGCCGCCCGCCTCCGCGAGGGGCGCACCCGGGGCGGCTCGCCCGGCTGCTTCTCGTAGTGCGGCGGCCAGGGGGCGTCGCCGAACCCCGCCCGCTCGTGCTCCGCCGCGAGGTCGAGGAGGCGCTCCAGGGAGCCGGCCGCTCGGTCGATCCCCTCCCACGGGTCGCCCCCCCGCGCCAGCCGGTCGGGGACCGTGTCGATGGTGAAGGCCCCGGGCTCGACCGTGGGCACCTCCTCCCACCGGAGCGGGGTCGAGACCCGGCCGTCGGGGGTGGGGCGGACCGAGTAGGCGGCCGCCGTGGTCCGGTCCTTGGCGTTCTGGTTGTAGTCGAGGAAGACCCCGTGGCGCTCCTCCTTCCACCACCGGCTCGTGTGTTGATTGACACCTAAGGTCCCCAGAGATTGCCACCGGAACTCCCCACCCCGGGGACTGGGGCTGTTGCTCACATCCATGTGATTCAGAGGAGGGACCTCCGCCATCCTGGCGGTCGATCGAGGCACCGGATGGAAGGAGGTCCCGGCAGATGCTCGCATGGGAGGAGTACGTGGAGCTACGGAACCTGATCGAACGGGGGTGGTCGGTCTCGGCCATCGCCCGCCACCTGGGGCGGGACCGCAAGACGGTCCGGC
>DATLZM010000274.1:0-8042 GCA_035573995.1 Actinomycetota bacterium
AGACGAGGGATGAGCGCGGGGGGCCCAGGGGCGAGCGCGGCGGAGCGGCTCCGCGACGCCCTGGCGGCCCGGCTCGAGGCGCTCGACCGGGACCAGGTCCCGCGTCGGATCTGGGAGCGCGACCACACCGTCTGGGGTCCCGACCCCGCCGAGGTCGCCGACCGGCTCGGCTGGCTCACCGTCCACGCGGACATGCGGGGGGAGGTCGCGGCCCTCCGGGCCTTCGCGCGGGAGGTCGCCGCCGAGGGTATCGCGACCGTCGTGCTGGCCGGGATGGGGGGCTCGAGCCTGGCGGCCGAGGTCTTCGCCGCCGTCGCCGCCGGCAGCGGATCCCCGCGCCTCGTCGTCGTGGACACGACCCACCCCGACGAGCTCCGCGCCCTCGAGCCCGCGCTCGAGACGGGCCGGGTGCTCGTGGTCGTGGCGAGCAAGTCCGGGACGACCATCGAGACCCAGGCCCACCTCGCCTGGCTGTGGGAGCGGCTCCGCGATCCGGCCCGGTTCGTGGCGATCACGGACCCGGGCACGCCGCTCGCCCGGGCGGCCGAGGAGCGGGGGTTCCGGCGGACCTTCCTGAACCCCCCGGACATCGGCGGCCGGTACTCCGCGCTCTCGTACTTCGGGCTGGTCCCGGCGGCCCTGGTTGGCGCGGACCTCGAGGAGCTCCTCGGCGGGGCCGCGGCCGCGGCCGGGGCCTGCGGCCCGGACGTGCCGGCCGCGGACAACCCCGGGGTGCGGCTCGGCGCCCTCCTCGGCGAGGGGGCGCTCCTCGGGCGGGACAAGCTCACGCTGGCGCTGCCCGAGCCGGTGGCGCCCCTCGGCGCGTGGCTCGAGCAGCTCATCGCGGAGTCCACGGGCAAGCGGGGCCGGGGGATCCTGCCCGTGGAGGGGGCGCCGCTGGGGCCGCCCGCGGTCTACGGGGACGACCCGCTGTTCGTGGCGCTCGGCGAGGCGACGCGGAGCCCGATCCTCGCCTGGCTGGAGCGGGCCGGCCACCCGGTCGAGCGGCTCGAAGGAGAGGTCCGGCTGGGGGCCGAGATGTTCCGCTGGGAGCTCGCGACGGCCGTGGCGGGGGCGGTCCTCGGCGTGAACCCGTTCGACCAGCCGGACGTCCAGGCGGCCAAGGACCGCACGGCGCGGGTGCTGGCCGGCGAGGGCGACCCGGCGCCCGAGCCCGGCGACGTGGGGGAGGTCCTGGCCGGGGCGACCGCGCCCGCCTACCTGGCGATCCAAGCCTTCCTCCCCCGGACCGAGGAGGTGCGGGAACGCCTGCGGGTCGTGCGGCTCCGCCTCCGCGACCGGCTCCGGGTGGCGGTGACGGTGGGGTTCGGTCCGCGGTACCTCCACTCCACGGGGCAGCTCCACAAGGGCGGGCCGCCGACCGGGCGGTTCGTCCAGGTGGTCGAGGACCCCGCGGCCGACGTCGCGATCCCCGGCCAGCCCTACACGTTCCGGGACCTCCTCCTCGCGCAGGCCGCCGGGGACATGGCGGCCCTCCGGGAGCGGGGCCGGCCCGTCGCCCGGACCTCCCTCGCCGGGCTCGAGGCGGCGGCCGGCTGAGGTGGAGCTCGTCGTCGACCCCGACCCCGCGGCGGCCGGGGTGCGGCTGTTCATGGCGGTGCGGCCCCGGACCCTGGCCCTCGCGGGCGGCTCCACCCCCCGGGAGCTCTACCGCCGGCTCGCGCTCGTCCCCTACCCCTGGCGCGAGGTGGACGTCTTCTTCGGAGACGAGCGGTGCGTGCCGCCCGACCACCCCGACTCGAACCTCCGCATGGCGATGGAGACGCTCCTCTCCCGGGTGCCCGCCCGCGTCCACCCGATGACCGGCTGCGACCCCGAGGCCTACGCCGCGGAGCTCGCCCGGGTCCTGGGACCAGGGCCGCCCCGGTTCGACCTCGTGCTGCTGGGCCTGGGGGAGGACGGCCACACCGCCTCGCTGTTCCCGGGGGACCGGGCCGCCCTCGAGGCCGACCGGTGGGTGGTGCTCGTGGAGCGGCCCGACCACCGGCGGATGACCCTCACGCTCCCCGTCCTCTCCGCGGCCCGGGTGGCGGCGTTCCTCGTCTCGGGGCCCGCGAAGCGGGCGGCGCTCGCTCGGCTGCTCCGGGGCGATCCGGCGATCCCGGCCGCCCGGGTCCGGGCGGAGCGGGTGGTCGCGATCGCCGACCCCGAGGCGGCGGGACGGTCGCCCGACCCCGGGTAGGCCCGCCCCACGCGGGGTGGACGTCACCGCGGGCCCGGCGTCCGGGTGCGGCCCGGGGCCTACGAGGCGGCGTTCACGTGCAGCAGTCGGCCCACGCCGTAGGTGATCCCGGCGGCGAGGCCGCCGACCAGGAGCATCCGCAGGCCGGAGAGGGGCGCGTGCCGCCCCGTGAACAGGCTCATCGCCGCGCCCACCGCGAACAGGACCACGCCGGAGAGGATCGCCGAGGCGAGCACGGCGACGTTCCCCGAGGACGCGAGGAAGGGGACGAGGGGGACGAGCGCGCCGAACGAGAACGTGAGGAACGAGGAGGCCGCCGCCCCCCAGGGCGACCCCAGCTCCCCCGGGTCCAGCCCCAGCTCCTCGCGGGCGTGGGTCTCGAGCGCGACCCGCGGGTCCCGCATCAGCTCGCCCGCGATCCGGTCGGCGAGCTCGGGGGAGAGGCCCTTCGATCGGTAGATCTCGGCCAGCTCCCGCCGCTCCTGTTCGGGCATCTCGGCCAGCTCGTGGGCCTCGAGGTGGAGGAGCCGCTCGAACACCTCGCGCTGGACCCGCATCGAGATGTACTCGCCGGCGCCCATCGAGAAGGCCCCCGCGAGCAGCCCGGCCACGCCGGCGAGGAGGATGAACCGGTTGGAGACGCCGGCCCCGGCCACCCCCATGATCAGGGAGACGTTCGACACGAGCCCGTCGTTCACCCCGAAGATGGCGGCCCGCAGGGTCCCGCTCTTGCCGAGCCCGGGGGCCTGCTCGCCGGCGAGGGGGCCCGGGTGGGGCACGGTGGGAGGCCGGCGCTCGCGGAGCCGACGGGCGAGGGCCGCGAGCACGGGGAGCTGCTCCTTCGTCCGCCGGTCCTCGGGGGAGAGCCGCCCGTCCATCGCCGCGAAGCCTACCGCCCCGTCCGGGCCGGGGCCGGAGCCGCCCGCGGGGTCCGCTCCGCCGGCCCGTGACCCGAGGCCCGCGGCGGGCTACGTCGTGCGCGGGACGTCCCCGACCTCCTCCAGGCGCACGGTCCCGATCCGGGCCGGGCCGAGCGTGAGCCGCCGACCGCCCACCCGGGCCCGGGCCGGTCGGCTCGTCGAGGGGTTCCACACCCGGACCTCCAGCGCGTCGCCCACGCGCCGCACGCTCGAGAGGACCGCGCCCTCGACCTCGAGGAGCGAACCCGTCGCGGGGAGGTGCCCGCCGCCGGGAGCGGGGACCTCCCGGAGCGGGAGCGCGAACCGCTCCCAGGCCGGCAGCAGGTCCTCGGTGCGATCGGTCCGGAGCACGCCGAACGAGGCCCGCCAGGTCCCGAGCATCTGCGCCTCCGGCGTGGGCACGGCGGGCCCGGCGGGGAACGGACGGGTGGCGAGGCGCTCGCGGCTGATCGTCCCCACGCACCGGAGCAGCGTGAGGGCGAGCTCCTCGCCGCCCACGACCTCGTACTCCACGACCCCCACGGCCAGGGCCGCCAGGCCGCCCGCCCACACCACGCCCCGGGCCGGCCAGGTGGGGGAGGCGGCCTCGAGCTCGCTCCCCTCCGAGGCGAGGGGCCGGGGGACCAGCTCGAACGGGGCGCCCGCGACCGAGCCCCGCGCCGAGCGCGGGAGCCGCAGGTGGAGCCGGAGCCGGTGGTCGGGCCGCGCGTTCTCGACCTCCACCTCGAGGCGGAGGAACGGCTCGCCGGGGATCCGACGGGCCGCCACCCGCGCCCGGACGCCCTCGCCCCGGAACCCGACGACGTCGGGCCCGAGGAGCTCGGCCTCGAGGGGGAGGTCACCGCCGGCCTCGGCTGGGCAGAAGTCGTAGAGGTCCCCCTCGTCCCGTTCGTCCCGGAGCGCGAACGCGATCTCCCCGGCCACCGCCCACCCCGCGTCGAGGGCCAGCGGGAGGGGCGCCCCGGCGGGGCGGGCCCGGCCCGGCGGCTCGACCTTCCATCCCAGGCCGGGGACGCCCTCCCGCTCGAACGGGGAGGGGTTGAAGCGCAGGACGCCCGGGGCGGCGACCTGCGCCGCCAGGGCCCGGAGCGCGCGGTCCCGTATCCCCTCGGCGATCGCCCGGGCCTCGCGGGCGCGGGCGTCCACCTCCCGGGCCACCCGGTCGTGGGAGCAGCCGCAGGCCGAGTCGTGGGCCGCGTTCCAGAGGAGGAGGGTCCAGGCCCGGTCGAGCTCCTCCGTGGGCCAGGGGAACCCGGGGACGAGGGCGGCGAGGGGCTCGGCGTAGCGCTCCAGGAGCGCCTCGACCTCCCCCCGCTCGCGCTTCTGGTGGGCCCGGGCCGAGTACACGTTCGGCAGGAGGTGGGCCCGGGCCGAGGAGCGGAGCTCGCCCCGCCACGTGGGGAGGCCGGCGGGCGGCTCCTCGGCCAGGTGGTCGGCGAGGGAGCCCACGCGGAGGTCGACGCCGGGGAGCCAGCGCCTGGCCTCCTCGACCTTGGCGGGGAGGCCGGGGTCGGGGCCCGAGTGGTCCGAGCCCACCGGCACCAGCATCCGCCCGTCGAGGAGGAACGGCCCGAGCTGCGCCGCCGTCTCCCGGAGGAGCTCGGCGAGGTCGCGTCCGTCGCGGGCCTCCGGCACGCGCCAGCCGACCGAGTACCCGAACGCGAGGTACTCCACGGTCACGGCGCTCCCGTCGGGGGCCTCCCAGCGGAACGGGGTCCGGTCGATCCGGCGGGGGACGCCGCGCCAGAGGACCGCGCGGTCGATCCCGAAGGCCCGCAGGATCTGGGGCATCTGGCCCACGTGCCCGAACTGGTCGGGGAGGTAGCCGACCTCCAGGGCCCGTCCCAGCTCCCGGGCCCGGGCCAGCCCGCGCTCGAGGTTCCGCCACAGGGTCTCCCCCGAGACCAGGAACTCGTCGGCCTGCGTCACCCAGGGGCCGAGGGAGAGCCGGCCGCGGGCGGCGTGGCGGCGGAGGTCGTCCTCCCGCCCCGGCCGGACCTCGAGGTAGTCGTCGACCATCGCGGTCTGCCCGTCGAGGTGGAAGTGGGGGAAGCCGCGCTCGAGGAGGTCGAGGAGGCCGTCCATCATCCGGACCAGCCGCTCGCGGAAGACCTCGAACGGCTCGTACCACTCCCGGTCCCAGTGCGTGTGCGGCACGAGCGTGATCCGCCGGGGCGCCGCGTCGCCTGCCCCGCCCCGATCCCGCGGCCGGCCCCGCCGTGACACGTCCGCCGCTCAGCCCTCGCCCGGCGGTTCCGTGCGGTTCCGGGCCAGGACCCGGGCCACCCAGGACCGTCGCGCCGCGGACGGCGGCGCGGGGGCTCCCAGGTCCTCCCGCGTGAGGTCGGTCTCCACGACCTCGTGGGTGCGCACGTAGGTCGAGACCACGGCCTGGATGATGGCCGCCGCCGGCAGCGCGAGGAAGGCCCCGACGACCCCGGAGAGGGCGCCGCCTGCGAGGGCGGCGAAGAACGCGACCGCCGGGTGGAGCTGCATGGTGCGGGCGCTGATCCGGGGGGCCAGGAGGTAGTTCTCGACCTGCTGGTACACGAGGACGTACCCGAGGAAGACGAGCGCCGAGAGGGGCTCGTCGAGGAGCGCCACCAAGAGCGGCACGGCCGCGGCGATGTAGGTCCCGATCACCGGGATGAACTGCGAGACCAGGCCGAGCCAGAGCGCGAGCGGGAGCGCGAAGGGCACCCCGAGGACCGTGAGCGCGAGCAGCGAGGCGGCCGAGGAGATCGCGGCGAGGAGGAGCCGCGAGTAGAGGTAGCCGCCGGTCTTCTCGATCGCGATCTCCCAGGCGTCGAGCACCTCCCGCTGCCGCCGCGGGGGCAGGAGGCGGCAGACCGCGCGCCGGAACCGGGGCCCGTCCGCCACCAGGTAGAAGGCGAACAGGCCGATCGTGAGCATCTGGAACAGGGCGCCGAGGATGACGACGCCCGCCTGCGCGATGTTCGTCGCGAGCCTGGCCAGGGCGTCCTGGGCGGTGCCGATGCGCTGGACGATCGCCTGGCCGGTGAGCTCGAGGTCGAACCACCGCTCGGTGAGCCGGCTGGCCCGGTCGAGCCAGCCGGGGAGCTGGCGGACCAGCTCGCTCACCTGGGCGATCACGAGCGGGATCATGAGCGCGAGCATCGCGAGGAACCCCACCGCGAGCGCGGCGAGCACGAGGCCGGTGGCCGCGCCCCGCCGCCAGCCGCGGCGGACGAGCCAGTTCACCGCGGGCTCCATGGCGAACGACAGGAACAGGGCCACGAGGAGCCAGACGAGGATCGATCGGAGCTCCCGGAGGAGCATCAGGGCCGCGTAGGCGGCGAAGGCCGAGACGATCACGAGGAGGATCAGCCGCGGGATCCAGGGCGGCATCTGCGCGGGCTCCCGCTCCCGCGCGGGGACGGGCCCGCCGGTGGTCTCGGGTCTCGCCACGGTTCCCCTCCCGGCTCACCCCGAGGGTATCGGTACGATAGCCGCGTGGCCAGGAGGGAGGCGGAGGGCAAGACCGGGAAGCCGACGCCCCGGCGGAACAAGCCCGAGCGGCCGAGGGACGAGCTGGGCCGGCCCCAGCCGTGGGGGTCGCCCGACCGCCTCCAGCTCGAGGACTTCGACGCGCTCCCGCTCGAGGAGAATCACCGCCTGGCCCGGGACCACTTCAACGCCGGCCGCTACTTCCCGGCCCACGAGGCGTGGGAGACGGCGTGGAAGCAGGCCCGCGACACCGCGGACGCCGAGTTCTTCAAGGGGCTCTCGCAGCTCGGGGCGGGCTACGTGCACCTCCTCCGCGGCAACCGCCACGGCGCGGTGACCCTCCTCCGCCGCGGGGCCCGGCGCATCGCGCGGTACCCGGCCGGCCACCGCGGGATCGATACCACCACGGTGGCAGCGAGGGCCGAGGCCGACGCCGTGGCCCTGGAGCGGGGGGAGCTCCCGGTCGGGGAGGACGCGCCGGTGCGGCCGCCGAGGGTCTGAGCCGTGGCCCGCCCGGGGTCACGGGGCGCCTGGACCAGCGGCGAGCGCTACGACGCGTACATGGGCCGGTGGAGCCGGGCCGCGGCGGGCCGGTTCGTGCGCGAGGTCTCGGTGCCCGCCGGGGGCGCCTGGCTGGACCTGGGCTGCGGGACCGGCGCGCTCACCGAGGCGATCCTCGAGCTCGCGACGCCCTCGCTCGTCGTGGGGGTGGACCCGTCGGAGCCGTACGCCCGCCACGCGGCCGCGGCCCTCGGGGGGCGGGGGGCGCGGTTCGGGGTGGCCGACGCCCACGCCCTCCCCTTCCGGGACGAGGCGTTCGACGCCTGCGCCTCGGCGCTCGTGATCAACTTCCTCCGGGATCCGCCCACGGCGGTCCGCGAGATGCGGCGGGTGGTGCGGAGCGGCGGGGTGGTCGCCGGGTACGTCTGGGACTACGCGGAGGGGATGGGCCTGCTGCGCGCCTTCTGGGACGCCGCGGCCGCGGTGGACCCGGAGGCCCTCGCCCTGGACGAGGGCCGGCGCTTCGCGGTCGCGCGCCCCGAGCCGCTCGGCGAGCTGTTCGGGGCGGCGGGACTCGCGCGGATCACGGTCTGGGCGATCGAGGTGGAGACGCGGTTCGGGAGCTTCGAGGACCTCTGGTCCCCGTTCCTCGGCGGGCAGGGGCCAGCGCCCGCCTACGTGGCCTCCCTGCCGGAGGGGACGCGACGCGACCTGGCCGCGCGCCTCCGCGAGCGGCTGCCCTTCGCCGAGGACGGGACGATCGCGCTCCCGGCCCGCGCGTGGGCCGTCCGCGCCGAGCGACCGTGACCCTAAGCGTCCCGATGTGGGTCCCAGAGGCTCACCTCGGTTGTGGGTGATGATGTGCCTTCCCGGCCTCTCCGTCCAGCTTCCTCACGCGGAGGCCAGCCGGGCGGAGGAACCGGGGAGCGGGGAGCGCTACCTCGCGGCGA
>DATLZM010000275.1:0-2490 GCA_035573995.1 Actinomycetota bacterium
TCCGGTGGCGCTTGGCGGCCGTCCGCACGGCGTGGACGGAGCGGTGCAGCGCCGCCGCGGCGCCCACCGCCCCCAGGTGGGCGAGGCGGCGCAGCTCCTCAATCTCGCGGACGGTCCAGGGCCTGATGACCTTTTGAGGCAAAGATTGGGACGGCCGTCACGCCGGCACCCATCTCCCCTCGCGGATCCAGCCGTGGACGCCGCAGGCCGTGCAGACGATCGAGGGCGAGAGGGTGAGCGGCCCGTCCCGCTCGATCGACCAGGCCGGCCCGCGGTGGGGGTCGAGGTTCAAGGCTCCCTCGCACCACTCGCCGCCGGGCCGGTCGTGGCGCAGGAGCAGCGAGGCAGGCGCGCCCCGGGCGAACAGGATCGCCGCCGAGACGCCGGACCCGAGGTCCGCGTAGGGGAGCCAGTCCTCGTCCCGCTCGACCCGAGCACCGGGGAACCACTGGGCGTAGAGCGGATGAGGTCCCGCCGTCACGCCGCAGCCCCCTTCCCGGTGCGGACGTCGAGCACGGCCACCACGTCGGCGTCGAGCTCGCGGACGATCGTGCGCAGGAGGTCCAGCAGCCTCGGAGCGGGACCTCGCGCGACCACGACCTCTCGCTCCGCGACGGCGAGCAGCTGGCACTCGCCCCCCGAGACACGGATCTCGAGCGTGGAGGTCCGGTCGAGGTTCACGAGCGCCGCGTCCTCAGTGAGCAGCCACATCAGCCCCTCCGTAGGTGCGGATGATCTCCTCGAGGTCGGGGAGTGGAGCTCTGTCCTTGAGCTCCTCGAGCAGCTCGAGGAGCCCCGGGAACCGCTCCCTCACCCACTCCCGCTTCCGCGCCGGGTGGCGGTCCAGGAACTCGTGGTCGGGCCAGCAGAGCGTCACCGCGTTCCGCGGGTCCCAGCGCAGGCGGCGGTAGCGGCGCGGCAGGACGTGGGTCCAGCGAGCGGCCTCGTCCGGGCCGCGGACCGCGCGGGCCCCGCCCCGGCGGCGGACGTAGCAGGAGACGCGCTCGTCGGCTGCCCGCACGGCGCGGCGGAGCCACCGCCGATCGAGCGCCCCGGCGCCGCCACATGGCCCCCGGACGACCCTTCCGCAGCCCCTCCGGCCGGTCCTGGGGTCCGCAAGCCCCACCGTGGCGTCGGACGCCATCCGCCGACGCGCCGGGGCAGGCGAGGGTCTCGGGGGGAGGCGAGGGCAGAGACCAGCCTGGGCCGCTCGGAACCGACCCGAACGAAGGTCGTACGCCTCCCGGTGGCTCCTGGGGACACCCCCCGCCGCCCCTGCTCGGCGGGCCGGGACCCGGGCCCGGCCGGCGAGGCGGAGCGCCGCGGCTGCGAGGCCCCGGGGCGGCGGCAGGTGCTCGATCCTTCGACGAATCACCTCCCCCCGGCCGCGCGGGCCCCCTCCGGACGGCGCAGGAGACACCGCATCCCGTGCCCCCAGTAACCGGGCTCCCGGCTCCGGGCGTCGCAGTGCGGGCAGCGCTCGGGGGCCGCGCGGCCATCCAGAGCCGCCCCGAGCCTCCGGAGCCTCGAGCGCGGGGCGTGGCGGAGCGCGGTCCTCCACCCATCCTCCCCGCCGGCGATCGTCACGGGGCCGATCCGCACCCGGGGCCAGCCGCGGGAACGGGCCGCTTCGAGGACGGCCGCCCGCGTGGAGGCCTCACCGGGAGCGGCCGGGGCCGTCGGCTCCGCGGCGAGGGCCGCCCCGGCCGCCTCGACGCCCTCCAGGTGGTCCCAGAGGCCCCGGAGCGCGGCCGCGTCGGAGCCCCGGATCAGGGCCTCCCACGAGCCCGGCGTCTCGACCACGGAGCCGTCGGAGCGCGTGAGGGCCGGCCAGCCGAGCCCCCGGGCGAGGGCCAGGACGTCCCCGGCGCTGAGGGCCCCGGCGGTCCTCGGCGATCCGCGGTCCAGACTAGGGCCACGGCCGTTGCTCGTTCCTGCATCCGGCGACCCCGCCTCACCCCCCGATGTAACCGATGCGACGGATGTAACCTCGCTGGTCAGGGCGGTCACATCGGTTACGTCGGTTACGTCTCCCCCCGCGCAGGGGTTGACGGTTCCTTCACCGCGAGACAGGTAGACGCGCCACGCCTCCTCGAGGTCCGCCCGGGCGTAGCCGCGCGCGGTCGTCCCGTCCGGCATCTTCACGACACGCGGGGAGATCCCGAAGGGCTTCAGGCGCGCGGCGAGCTCCGCGCCGGCGCGCCGGGGAGGGCGACCCCGGTCGAGGGCCGCCTCGACCGCCTCGCCCCACCACCTCGGCCAGGGCTCCTGCTCCCGCTCGACGAGGCGGCGGAGGACCTCGAGCGTCGACAATCGGTCGGTACCGGCCTCCGCGAAGATCTCCCGGAGCGCCCGGAGCAGCAACACGCCGCGATCGGGCTCGACATCGGCTCCGCCTCCATGCAGCGCGAGGGCCGCCTCTCGGGCCCTCCTCGCCCACGGCTCGCCGGCCAGCTCGGCGACGGCGAGGAGCCCCCACCAGGCCTCCTG
>DATLZM010000276.1:0-3153 GCA_035573995.1 Actinomycetota bacterium
GGGGCTCGCGGCGGCCATCCTCGTCCTCCTCGCCCTCCGCCTCCCGCTCTGGGAGGCCCGCCTGTCGGCGCCCCAGTACCCGGACGGGCTCCGCATCCACGCCTACGGCGACCGCGTGGTGGGCGACCTCCGCGAGATCAACGAGCTCAACCACTACGTCGGGATGGAAGCGTTCGACGCCTCGGATGTCCCGGAGATGCGCCTGTGGCCCCTGGCGATCGGCGCGGCGCTCGGCGGCGTGGCGCTGGGCTCGCTCCTCGGTCCACGCCCGCTCGGGCGCCTGGCGCGGCTCGGCCTGTGGCTCGTGCCGCTCGCGGCGCTCGCCGACATCCAGTTCCGGCTGTACCGGTACGGCCACTCGGTGGACCCCGACGCCCCGATCCGGCTCGACCCGTTCACCCCGCTGGTGGTGGGCCGGACGAAGGTCCTGAACTTCACGACCTGGGCCTACCCGGGCGCCGCGATCTGGTGCCTCGCGGGCGCCGCCCTCCTCGTCACGTTCGCCCCCGGCCTCGCCCGGCGGGGGCGCGGATGGCTCGCGGCGCGGCGGGGGCTCGCGCGATGACCGGGCGGCGCGCTCGGCGACGCCATCGGGGAGGGGGGTATCCGACGGGGTCGTTCCCGGCTCTGGCTCGGTGCGGACGGCCATCCTCGCCTCCTCGGGTCGGACCTAGCCCACCGTGAGGGTCCCGACCATCGTGGTCGGGTGGGCCAGGCAGTTGAACGTGTACGTCCCGGCGGGGAGCGCCGGGATCTCGTAGTCGACCTCCGCGGGCCCCGTCACGAGCTCACCCCCCTCCGGTGCCCAGACGGGCGTGCCGCTCGCGTCCTCGCCCTCGAAGATCTGGACGTTGTGCGGGATCCCGGGGTCGTCGTTCACGAAGTGGATCGTGAACGGGGTGTCGGCGGGGGCGCTCACCGCCGTCTCGGCGAAGCCCGTGTTCGCGGCGCCCGCCGGAGCGGTGATCGTCACGACCGTGGGCGCGCCGGTCGCGGCGCCGCCGCCGTCGTCTCCCTCACCGTCGCCTGCCGCGCCGCCACCCCCACCGCCGCCGCAGGCGGCGAGCACGAGCGATGCCGCGGCCACGAGGGCGAGCGCGAGCGTCCTGGTCCGCATCCGGTCCTCCTTCCCTGTCCCGTACGTCCGATCCGGTCCGGTCGTCCTGTCCCTGCGGTCGTCGGCGCGTGCCCGTGCGCGGGAACTACGCCGGCGCGACCAAGAGCCACCCCTGCATCTCGAGGTGCAGGGCCGAGCAGAACTCCGAGCAGTAGATCGCGTAGCTCCCCGGTCGCGTGAGCTCGACCTCGATCGAGACCACCTCGCCGGGATCGATGCTCGCCTCCACGTCGTACCCGGGGATCGCGAACCCGTGCGTCGCGTCCGGGGTCTGCTCGATGTTCGTGATGTGCAGGCGCAGCAGGTCGCCCTGGCGGGCCTCGATCACGTCCGGCGTGTAGTGGGACCGCATCGCGGTCATGTACACGTCGACCTCGCGGCCCCGCCGCTCGATCCGCTCCTCGCCGGCGGCCGTCGCGTACGGCGAGCGCCGCATCGTGGCCGGATCGGTCCCCGGCTCGTAGGCCCGCAGGGTCCGACGCAGCCGGTCCAGGGCGACCATCTGCACGTAGTGGGGCTCGCCGATCCCGATCGGCATGTCCGCGAGGATCCGCATCGGCTGGGACCCCAGGTCGATCAGCTGGAAGTTCTGCGGGTGGAGCGGGCCCAGCGGCGGGAACCGGTCGATCGACCACTTGTTGAGGGCCACCATGTACCGGCCGTGGGGGGCGACCGTGTCGCCGTGGGCGGTCACCAGGTGGCCGATGTTGTACTGGACCGGGATCTTCTCCACCAGCTGGAACGCGCGGTCCTCCGGGACGCCCGCCTTCGGGCCCAGCGTCCACTTCGCGATGGCGCTGTCGACGAAGAGCGAGGTGTAGGCGTTGCCCCGGTCGTCGAACTGCGTGTGGAGCGGCCCGGCGCCGACCTCGACCTGCGCCTCGAGGACCGAGCCCAGCCGGAGGATCGGCACCCCGAAGGGGTCCGTGCCCTCGTGGTCCTGGCCCTCGATCGCCGCCTTGATCCTCTCGATCGAGTAGACCGAGGCGTTGGGGTCGAGCTTCCCCCCGACGCAGATGTAGTCCCCGGTCGGGCTCACGTCCACGCCGTGGGGGTTGCGGGGCTCGGGGGCGAAGTGGAGGATCCCCTCGTCCACCGCGACCTCGAGGGGGATCACCCTCATCCCCCGCAGGACCTTGGTCCGTCCGGCCGCGGCCACCTCCTCGGCCTTCTTCCAGTCGATGATGTGCAGGAGGTCGTAGTCGTTCTTGGTCGCCGCGGACTCGAGCGAGGCGGCCGGATCCAGGTGCCCCTCGTGGAGGTCGCCGCCCGTGGCCATCTCGGTGTTGTAGGAATTGATGAACCCGAACCCGTCGCTCGCGAGCTTCCCGGCGTCCGCCAGGTCCTGGGTGTAGGGCGGGAGCTCGATCTGGAAGCTCTTCTCGAGCACGAACCGCCCGGTGTCCGGGTCCACGGCGAGCCAGGTCGAGAAGCCCCGGTAGTCCTCCTTGAACCGGCTGAGCGGCGCGTAGCCGGACTCGGTGACGGGGCAGGGGGTCATGGACGAGATGTGGACGTACTCGGTGTTCGGGGTGACGAAGCAGCCACCGTGGGAGGTCTGGAGGTTCGGGATGTCCAGGATCTGCTTGGTCTTGAAGTCCCGGAGGTCGATCATCGCGATCCGGCCGTTGGCGCGGTCGTTGACGTAGAGGAACCGCCCGTCGTAGTCGCCGTCGGTCTCCGAGAGGGCCGGGTGGTGGGTGTCGCCCCACCGGAGCGGCAGGCTCTTCGAGGGGTCGGACCCCGCCTGGAGCACCCGGTCTCCCTGGTCCGTCCCGTAGCCGTAGCCCTGCCAGGGCTCCGGCGTGAACACAGCGATCACCTTGAGCAGGCGCATCGACGGCACCCCGATCACGAGCACCTGCCCCGAGTGGCCGCCGGAGGCGAAGATCAGGTACTCGTCGTACCTGCCCCCGGGCACGTAGGTCTCGAGCGCCGCCTCGGCCTCCTCGGGCGCGAGCCCACGGGCCGCGGCGATCCCGGCGAGGTCACCGCCGCCCGCGGCGCCGAAGCCCAGGCGCGTGCCGGCCGCGCCG
>DATLZM010000277.1:0-1933 GCA_035573995.1 Actinomycetota bacterium
CGGCCCCGCGCGACGATCGTCGCGACGGCCGGCTAGGCGAGGAACCGACGGAGGCGGCGGCCGGCCTCGCGGAGCGTCTCCACCCGCTTGCAGAACGAGAACCGGACCGCGTGGCGGCCGAGCTCCGGCCGGGAGTAGAAGGACGAGCCGGGCACGACGGCGACGCCGGCCTCGCGCACGAGGCGGAGCGCGACGTCCACGTCGCTCCCCATCCCCAGGTGGCCCACGCCGGCCATCACGTAGTAGGCGCCCGCGGGGGGCTTGGCCTCGAAGCCGGCCTCGGCGAGGATCTCCATCATCACGGTCCGTCGCTCCGCGTACTCGGCCGCCGTCCGCTCGAGGTAGGCGTCGGGGAGCCCGAGCGCCCTCGCCGCGGCGTGCTGGAGCGGGGTGGGGGCCCCGACCGTGAGGAAGTCGTGCACCCGTCGGATCCCGTCCAGGAGCGGCGGCGGCGCCACCGCCCACCCCACGCGCCACCCCGTCACCGCGTAGGTCTTCGACACCGCGCTGATCGTGACCGTGCGGTCCTCCATCCCGGGGATCGTCGCCATCGGGACGTGCCGGGCCCCGTCGTAGGTGATGTGCTCGTAGATCTCGTCGGTGAGGGCGACGGCGTCGTGCTTCACGCAGAGCGCGGCGATCGCCTCGAGCTCCTCCCGTGAGAAGACCTTCCCCGTGGGGTTGTTGGGCGTGTTCAGCACGACGGCCCGGGTCCGGTCGGAGAAGGCGCGCCGCAGCTCGCCCTCGTCGAAGCCCCAGTCGGGCTCGCGGAGCGCGACGTACCGGGGGACCGCGCCGGCCAGCGTCACGTCGGGCCCGTAGTTCTCGTAGTAGGGCTCGAAGATCACGACCTCGTCGCCGGGATCGAGGATCCCGAGCATCGCCGCGGCCATCGCCTCGGTCGACCCGCAGGTGACGCACACCTCGCGCTCGGGATCCACGTCCATCCCGTACGTGCGCCGGTACTTCTCGGCGATCGCCGCGCGGAGCTCCGGCTCGCCCCAGGTGATCGGGTACTGGTTCAGGTCGGCCTCGATCGCCTCGCGGGCGGCCCGCTTCAGCTCCTCCGGGGCGGGGAAGTCGGGGAACCCCTGGGCGAGGTTGATCGCCCCGTGCTCCATCGCGAGCCGGGTCATCTCGCGGATCACCGACTCCGCGAACGACGCCGCCTTCCGCGACGCGCGGACCTTCATCGGGGACCTCCTCGCCGAGACGGGCCCGTATCGTATCGCCCGTGCTCCGGGACCTGGCCCGCGCCGTCCGCAGCCGACGCGCCTCCGCCCGCGAGCTGGTGCACGAGGCGCTCCGCCGGATCGAGCGGCTCGACCCCGGGATCGGCGCGGTGGTCGCGCTCCGCGCCGAGGAGGCCCTGGCCGAGGCCCGCGAGCTCGACGAGCGCGTCGCCCGGGGCGAGGACCCCGGGCCGCTCTCGGGCGTCCCGTTCCTCGTGAAGGACATCGAGGACCTGGCGGGCCTCCCCACCACCCACGGCTCGGCGCTGTTCGCCGGGGCGCGCCCCGCCGAGCGGGACGGCCGGATCCCCCGCCAGCTCCGCGCGGCGGGCGCCATCCCCGTGGGGAAGGCGAACACGCCGGAGTTCGCCTGCGAGGGCTTCACCGCGAACCTCCTGTTCGGCGCCACCCGGAACCCCTGGGCGCCGGCGTTCTCCCCCGGCGGCTCGAGCGGCGGCTCCGGCGCGGCGATCGCCGCCGGGATGGTCCCGGCGGCCACCGCCACCGACACGGGCGGCTCCATCCGCATCCCGGCGGCGTTCTGCGGGCTCGTGGGGCTGAAACCCACGAACGGGCTGGTCGGCCTGGACCCCTCGCTCGCCTGGCCGGACCTCACCACGTGCGGGCCCCTCGCCGCCACCGTCGACGACGCCCGGCTCCTGCTCGACGCGATGGCCGGGCCCGAGCCCGGGGACCGGCTC
>DATLZM010000278.1:0-4600 GCA_035573995.1 Actinomycetota bacterium
TTCGTGGAGGCCCACCCCCCCGCCGAGGTCGCCAGGGAGGCGGCCCGGCAGGCCCTCGCGATGCTCGATGCCCGGCCCTCGCCGGCCGGCGAGCTGCCGGTGGTCCTGGGGCCGGGGACCGGCGGGGTCCTGTTCCACGAGGCCTGCGGGCACGGGCTCGAGGCGGACCACGTCCAGAAGGGGATCTCGATCTACCGGGGGCGCCTCGGGGAGCGGCTCGCCTCCCCCCTGGTCTCGGGCGTGGACGACGCCACGGTGCCGAACGCCTGGGGCTCGTTCTCCTTCGACGACGAGGGGGCCCCGGCCCGCAGGACGGTGCTGTTCGAGGAGGGGGTCCTCCGGGGCTTCCTCTACGACCGCCTCCGGGCGGAGGAGGCGGGCGTCCCCTCGACCGGGAACGGCCGGCGCCAGTCCTACGCGCACCCGCCGATCCCCCGCATGACCAACTCCTACATCCTGCCCGGGACCTCCCGGCACGACGACGTCGTGGCCGACACCCCCCGCGGGATCTACGTCCGGGCGATCGGCGGGGGGCAGGTGAACCCGGCCACGGGCGACTTCGTCTTCGGCGTGTCCGAGGGGTACCTGATCGAGGGCGGGCGGATCACGGCGCCCGTCCGCGGCGCGAACCTCGTGGGGCGCGGGATCGAGGTCCTGGCCGCCGTCGACGCCGTCTGCGACGACTTCGAGACCCGCGAGGGGATCTGCGGGAAGGACGGGCAGGGGGTGCCGGTGGGGAACGGCTCGCCCACGCTCCGGATCGCGCGGATGACGGTGGGGGGGACGGGTGGCTGAGCGGCCCGACCTGCTGGAGCTGTGCCGGGCCGCGGTGGGCGCGGCCCGCGACGGCGAGGCGGTGGAGGCCTACGCCGAGGAGTCGCGCAGGACGGAGGCGGAGGTCCGGGACGGGGAGGTCGAGGGCCTCACCTCCGCGGCCTCGCGCGGGGTGGGGGTCCGGGTCGTCGTCGAGGGGCGCCTCGGCTACGCCTTCGCCGCCGACCCCACCGCCGAGGAGGTGCTGGCGACCGTGGCCCGGGCGAGGGAGAACGCGGCCCTCGCCACGCCCGACGAGCACAACGTGCTGCCCGACCCCTCGCCTTGGGCGCCCCTACCCGAGCTCTACCGGGCCGGCCAGGCCGCGATGCCCACGGAGCGGAAGGTCGCCCTCGCGCTCGAGCTCGAGCGGGCCGCCCTCGCCACCGACCCCAGGGTCCGGAGGGTGGAGCGGGCCCAGGTCGGGGACGCCGTCTCCCGGGTCGCGATCGCCTCCACGACCGGCGTCGAGGCCGCCTACGAGCGGACCGACTGCTGGTGCGCGGCGGTGGCCCTCGCGGAGCAGGGGGACGAGACCCAGACGGGGTTCTCGTTCCGGATCGGGCGGGAGCTCGACGAGCTGGGGTGGGAGGAGGTGGCGCGGGAGTCGGCGGCCCGGGCGGCCAGGATGCTCGGTGCGGCGAAGCCCCCGACGGCGAGGCTCCCCGTGGTCCTCGACCCCTTCGCCGGCTCCTCGTTCCTCGGGGTCCTGGCGGGCGCCCTCTCCGCCGAGGCCGTCCTCAAGGGGCGCTCGCTCCTCGCCGGGCTGGTGGGGGAACGGGTGGCCTCGGAGGCGTTCGAGCTCGTGGACGACGGGCGCCTCCTCGCGGGGCCCGCGGCGGCGCCCTTCGACGACGAGGGCGTGCCGACGGCCCGGACCGAGCTCGTCGCGGGGGGCGTGCTCCGGGGGTTCCTGCACAACGCGTACACGGCGCACCGGGCGGGGACCGCCTCGACCGGGAACGCCCGCCGGGCGGGCTACCGGTCGACCCCCGGGGTCGGGACGACGAACCTCCACCTCCTCCCCGGACCGGAGCGGCCAGAGCGGCTCCTCGCGCGGGCCGAGGGGGGCGTGCTGATCCAGGACGTCTCGGGCGTGCACTCGGGGGCGAACCCGGTGAGCGGCGAGTTCTCGGTGGGGGCCACGGGCCTGCGGATCGGCCCGGGCGGGGAGCTGGCCGAACCCCTCCGCGAGATGACCGTGGCGAGCACGCTCCCCGAGATGCTCCGCGCGGTGGTGGCCGTGGCGGACGACCTCCGGTTCTTCGCCTCGGTGGGGATCCCCACGGTGCTCGTCGGGGAGATGACCGTCGGCGGTCGGTGAGCCCGGCGCGCCGGTCCGGTCGGCGGCTCGGGCCGGCGGGCGGGCTGGTGCGACGAGCGGTCGGCGCGGGCGCCGGCCTCAGGTCCCCGCGGGGCGGATCCCGGCGGCGATGAGCCCCAGCACGAGCCCCGCGAGCGCCAGCCGGTAGACGACGAAGGCGCCAAACCCGCCGCGCGGCAGGTACGCGAGGAGGAACCGGATCGTGAGGAACCCGCTCGCCGCCGAGGCCACGAGCCCCCAGCCGAAGGCGGCGGCGTGGGGGCCCAAGCCGCCCCGGAGCACGTCCAGGCCCTTGAACAGGCCGGCGCCCGCGATGATGGGGAGCGAGAGCAGGAACGAGAACCGGGCGGCGGAGGTCCGGTCCAGGCCGAGCGCCCGCCCGGCGGTGATCGTGACCCCGGAGCGGGAGACGCCCGGCTGGAGCGCCGCGGCCTGGGCGATGCCGAGGAGGAGCCCCCGCCGCACGGTGAGGTCGGGGAGCCCCCGGTCGCTCCGGCTGCGGCGGTCGACGACGTGGAGCAGGACGCCGAAGAGGGCGAGCATCGCGGCCACGAGCCACGGCGCCCCCAGCCGTCGCTCGATCAGGTCCTCGAACGCGGCCCCCACGACCGCACCGGGCGCCGTCCCCACCGCCAGGGCCCAGGCGAGCCGCTCGTCCACGGTCGCGATCCGCCGGCGACGGATCGACCGGAGCCAGGCCCGCAGGTAGGTCGCGACGTCGCGGCGGAAGAAGGCGAGGGCGCCCGCGAGGGTGCCGAGGTGGAGGGCGACGTCGAAGGCCTTGGCCAGGCCGGGGTCCGCGAACCTCCCCCAGCCCAGGAGCCAGGGCACCAGGATCAGGTGCCCGGAGCTCGAGATCGGGGCGAACTCCGTCACCCCTTGCGTGATCCCCAGCACGACGGCCTGCAGGACGGTCAGGGGCTTCCCCTCGCGACGACGTTCCCGGGATGCTAGCGGGGCCGTGGGACGGCCGGATGGGGGAGGGCCGGGGGTGGGGACGCCCGGGGGTCCTCGGCGACCCCCATCCGGGGCGGGTCCTGCGGGATCCGGGGAGGGCGGCTTGGCCCGCTCGGCCCATCCCCCCGGCGCCGCTCCGGGTCGATACTGGCATGGGACGCGCGCCGGCTGGGTCCCGAGGAGGGGCATGGTCCGCATCAGGGTGATGGTGGCGGAGGACGAGTTCCCCGTCCGCGAGGCCATCGTGGGGCTGATCGGGGACGGGGACGGGATCCGGGTGGTGGCGACGGCGCGCGACGCCGACGAGGCCATCGCCCGGGCCATCGAGGCCCGGCCCGACGTGGCGCTGCTCGACGTCCGGATGCCGGGCGGGGGCGGGGTCCGGGCGGCGCGGGAGATCCTCCGGCGCCTCCCCGGGGTCCGCGTGATCGCCCTCTCCGCCTACCGGGACCGCGAGAGCGTGCTCGAGATGCTGCGGGCGGGCGCCACGAGCTACGTGACCAAGGACGCGGACCCGGAGGAGCTGGTCGACGCGATCCGCCGGGCCATGGGGCGGGAGGGCGAGCCCATGCCCTTCGCCGGACACGTCCTCCAGGGCGTCGATCCCCACCTGGATCCGGAGGAGGCCAGCGCGAGGATGGAGCGGATCGGGCGGGTCCTGGGGGACGGCGGCCCGCGGCTCGTGTTCCAACCCGTCGTGCGGCTCGCGACCGGCGGGGTCGCGGGGTACGAGGCGCTCGCCCGGTTCCCCGGGGGCGGGAGGGGTCCCGACGAGTGGTTCGCCGAGGCCGCGACCGTGGGCTCCCTCGTCGAGCTCGAGCTCGCGACGGCCCGCCTCGCCCTCGAGCACCTGGAACGGATCCCCGGGGGAGGCCTCCTGTTCCTGAACCTCTCGCCGTCCTCCATCACCTCCCCCGCCCTCCTCCGGGCGCTCGAGGGGGCCGCGGCCCACCGCGTCGTGCTGGAGGTCACCGAGCGGGCGCCCGTCGCCGACTACCCGGCCCTCCGCGAGGCGCTCGACGCCCTCCGCCGGGCCGGCGCCCGGTTCGCGGTCGACGACGCGGGCGCGGGGTGGGCGAGCCTCCAGCACGTGCTCGAGCTCTCGCCGGACTTCATCAAGCTCGACCGGGCGCTCGTCCGCGGGGTCGAGGACGACCGGAGCCGCCGGGCCCTCGTGGAGGGGCTCCTCCCGGTGGCGGCGGGGATGGACGCCCAGGTGATCGCGGAGGGCATCGAGGGCGCGGCGCAGCTCGAGGCCCTCCGGGCCCTGGGGGTCCCCCTGGGCCAGGGGTTCTTCCTGGGCCGCCCGGCGGAGCTCCCCCCGCTGGAGGACGGGGTCCGCTCCGCGACGGCCTGATGCGCCCCCGCGCTAGTAACTCCTCGTGATGCTTGAAGCAGGAGGGTCCTCCCCCCAGTCTGGGGTCAGTTGCAGACCTTCCCCACGACCGGGAGAGGAGGACCCATGGGCAACCGTACCCGACGCGGGCTCAGCCGTGGAGACCGTCG
>DATLZM010000279.1:0-3397 GCA_035573995.1 Actinomycetota bacterium
CGGCGGGCTTCACGGTGGGAGGCGCGATGGCCCGCAACAAGCTGATCTACGCCCTCGCCGAGCGCACCCTCGTCGTCGCCGCCGACCTCGAGCGCGGAGGGACCTGGGCGGGCGCCACCGAGGCCCTCAAGAGGAACCTCGGACCGGTCCTGGTCTGGGTCGGGCCGGGCGCGGGCCGCGGCAACCGGGCCCTCGCCGATGCCGGGGCGATCCCGGTCCACGACCTGGAGGCCGTCGTCGGGCCCGGGACCGGCGACGGAGCGAGGACGGAGCAACTCGGGCTGGAGCTCTGATCCCGACCCCGACCACGCGGCCGGTGGGACGAAGGGGGGAGCCGCCGGCGGCTACCCCTCGAGCTCGTCGCGGAGCGCCGCGAGCCACCCGCGGCAGCCTCGGCAGGCGTAGGCCTGGAGCGTCACCATCGGATCCCGAGCGCGAACCGGATGGCGCGGTCGAGCTCCCGCATCTTCGAGCGCCCGAGGCGACCCGCGGGCTCGGGCTCGAGGAGCTCCTTGCGGATGGTCTGGATGTTGTCGCAGCTCGCCACGGACCTCGCGGGGAGCCCCTCCTCGCGGCCGAGCGCGACCTCGCTCGCGATCCCGCGCGCCCTCCTCGTGACCGGGGCGACCGTGACCCGCGTACGGACCGCGATCGCCCGCGTCCGGGTGAGGACGACGACCGGCCTCCTGCCGGCGGGAGGAGGGAGGGACGCCCAGTAGACCTCCCCCCGTTTCACGGCTCGGGCCAGGCCTCCAGGGCCACACGCTCGAACGCGGCGAACTCGGACGGATCCTCGGGGTGGCGGCGGTAGGACTCCACCATCTCCCGCTCGGCCTCCACCTCGGCGAACGCCGCGAGCAGCGCCGCGGCGGCTCTGCGGATCAGTTCGCTCCTGCTCACGCCGATCCGCTCCGCGTAGCGGTCCAGCTCCTCCACGAGGTCGTCGTCGAGCTGCACGAGCACCTGCCTCCGGGCCACGTGTCTCATCATGGCATATGAATAGCCATATGGCACCACCGGGTGCCGGCCCTCCCGATCCCCGGGTTCCCGACCCTACCCCCTGGCACCGACACGGCCGCGTGCCCTCCAGATCGCCCCGGCTCTGTCGGGTTCCGCGACCCGCGGATGGCCTGGCTCCCGGGTGTGCGTGCCCTCACCTATCCGCGCGTTCGTGACCGCCGAGATGGCCTCGATCGGCTCGCTGCTCGCGAGAACAGCGGCGGCTTGCTCAGGAGTCGGAGGAGATGGGAGCCCGCTGAGCCTGCGGGTTCGAAGGGGCCGTGAAGACCCTCCTCGGCCTGGCGCGGGGAGCGCCTCACCGAGCTGCGGGGGATCGGCTACCCCGAGATCTGCGTGACGCCGCCCTGCTCCGCCACCCGACGATCACGCGACCGGCCGAGGCTGGCGTTGACGTCCGGACCCTCGTCCAGATCCCCGATCGGCTGGATCCTCCGCAGCTCGCCGCTGGACCGCGTCGGTCGGCGCGAACTTGCGCGGGGCCGCGGCGCTGTTGTACCAAGGCGCAAGAGCGGATGGAGGATGGGACGGGCAAGGACATCGCACGATGGGAGCGCGAGGCGTGCGAGCGGCGATCGTCGCGGGCCTCCTCGCGGCCCTGACGGCGCTGGGCGAGCCAGCCCTGGCGGCCGTCATCGTCGTCGACCGCGCGATCGGGAGGGGCGACTACGCCGTGGCGACGGCGGGCGGAAGCGTCGACAGGCCGCGCAGGCTGTGGGTCAAGGTCGCGGCCCGTCCGAATCAGCGGGTGGACGTCTCCTGGGTGACGGTCTGTTCCAGGGGCTTCGGCGCAGGCTCCAGGGATGGGAACTTCTCCGGTCTGACACCGCTCAGGCGGAGGATCGCGATGGCTTACCGTCGCCCGGACAACTGCACGGTGTCGGCGAGCGCCCAGCTATCGGGCCGGGGCCGGCGGATCGTCGTGACCATCCTGGCGCGCGTTCCGAGCTAGGCGACCATCGCCATGCGTCGCTGCTGCGCTGCCACGCGGCGGCGGTGCGACCAGGGGGACGCGTGAGCGGATGAAACCCCCTAGGACGTTCGGCTTTCGTAGGGGGGGAGGTGCGACATGGGCATCTTCACGAACGTCAAGGTCGCCGGAGAGGACCTCGGCTGGCGGCTCGAGCACGCGTCGCACTCCTGGGTGCCGGAGAAGAGGCGCGGCGTGCAGGTCCTGATCTTGCGACGGGACTGAGATCCGGGACGATGCGCTTTTGGCGGAGAGAGCGCCCTGATCTTCACCCGCCGGACACCCCGCCGGACTGGGACCGGTCCGAGTCGTGGAGGTCGTGGGAGCCGCCCCTCGCGGTCGTTCGGGGGGAGTCGTACAGGCAGGCTGAACTGCAGGCGATCGCCGGCCCACCCCGTGACGCTGGGTGGCTCGTGCCCGTCGCGGCGTCGCTTCGGCGGGAACCGCACAACCGTCACGACCGGAACGCGATCAGGGTCGAGGTGGGTCGACGCCACGTCGGCTACATCGCGCGGGAGCTGGCAGCCGATCTCGCATCCGTCCTCGACCGTGCCCGGGTCCGCGAGGTGAGGGTCCCCGGGATAGTGCGGGGCGGTCGCGTGACCGCCCACGGGATAAGCCTGGTCCTCAGCCCCACTTCCAGGGGCCTGAACGTCGAGGCGCAGGATCACATCGAGGCCCTGCACCTCGGGGTGCATCTGTGGCTCGAGCGCCGACTGGCCCCAGGGCCCCTGATCGTGCTCGACGGAAGGACGAAGCGGGCGTACCAGGTGCCCTGGCCCCCTCACGAACGGGAAGGGGTCGGATAAGTGACGTCGCAGCGATCCTGCGCCCAGCCCAGGAGGGCGAAGGGGGCGCCGAGACGCTCGGGGCGCGGGGCCGAACCTGCCGGCGGCCGCGCGCGGCGGCGCTGAGGGCCCCCGTCTTGCGCGGCGGCGGCCGAGGGGTACCCTTGCGGGCAACCGCAGGCGGGCGGGGGTCCGGGAGGGCGCCATGGCGAGGATGTACCCGCGGTCGATCCGGTTCCGACGGAGCCCCGCCGAGGTGCGGGCGTTCTCCGAGCTCAAGCGGTCGCTCCCCGACGAGTGGGTCGGCCTCCACCACGTGCGGTGGATCCAGCGCGAGGAGGGCCGCGGCGCCCGGGACGAGGAGGCGGACTTCGTCCTGGCCCACCCCGCACACGGCGCCCTGGTCGTCGAGGTGAAGGGCGGCGAGCTCCGCTACGACGCCCGGGACGGGTGGGTGAGCGTCTCGCGCTCCGGCGGGGAGCACCCCCTGGACCACGATCCCTTCGACCGCGCCAAGGACCGCGCGCACAGCCTCCGCCGGCACCTCCGCTCGCTCCCGGGCTGGCCGGCGCGGTGGGGCCCCATCGGCTACGCGGTCTGGTTCCCCGACGCCGTCTGCCGC
>DATLZM010000280.1:0-2568 GCA_035573995.1 Actinomycetota bacterium
CCGCGGCGGGCGAGCTCGCGGGCCACCTCCCGCGCGACCGCGAGGGTCACGTCGGCCTCGAGGGCCCCCGACGGGCCCCGGTAGCCCGGGTCGGAGGGGCCGTGCCCCGGGTCGATCGCGACCCGGGCCGCCCGGAGCTCCCCCGCCATCGTCCGGACCTCCTCCTCCTCCCGGACCACGGCCCGGCTAGGGCCGTTCACGTGGGGGCGGAGCCGCTGGATCGCGGCGAGGGTCTCGGGCCCCACGATCCCGTCGGCGAGCTCGCCCACGTTCCGCTGGAACTCCCGGACCGCCCGGTCCGTGGCCGGGCCGAAGATCCCGTCCTCGCGCCCGGCGTCGAACCCGAGCGCGTTCAGGAGCCGCTGGAGCTCCCGGACGTCGTCCCCGCGGAACGGGCGGGCCCGCAGGTACAGGATCCGGTCGCCGAGGGCGTAGCCGGCCTCCACGAGGGCGGTCCAGGTGTCCTGTCCGACCAGGCCGTCGACCGGGAGGCGGCGCTGGCCCTGGAAGGCGCGGACCGCGGCCTCGGTCGAGGGCCCGAAGCGGCCCTCGAGCTCGTCGGGGTCCACCCGGAACCCCAGCGCCAGGAGCCGGCGTTGGAGGTCCCGGACGTCTGCCCCCACGTCGCCGGGGCGGATGATCCTCACGGGCCAGGAGTTTCCCAGGTCCGGCCGGTTCCACACCGGGGACCGGCCGACGGCCTCGGCGGTTCCCGCCCCGGCGGGTCAGGCGGCGAGGTGCGGCTCGAGCTCCTTGCGGAGGGCGTCCTTGCCGCGGGCCCCCACGAACCGGGCCTTCTCCTCCCCGTCCTTGAACAGGATCAGCGTCGGGATGCTCAGGACCCCGAAGCGCCTGGGGGCCTCGGGGTTCTCGTCGATGTTCAGCTTGGCCACCGCGAGGGAGTCCCCGCTCTCCCGCCCGATGGCCTCCACGGCCGGGGAGACCATGTGGCAGGGCACGCACCACTCCGCCCAGAAGTCCACGAGCACGGGCGTGGGCGAGCGAAGCACCCGCTCCTCGAAGTCCTGGTCGGTCACGTCTCCGATGATGGCCACCTCGATCTCCCTCCCTGGATCCCTCGTCCGGCCCGGGCCTCGCCGCGGGCCGGCCCTCCGATCAGCCTCGCTCCTCCTGGAGGAAGCGCTCGGCGTCGATCGCCGCCTTGCAGCCCATCCCCGCGGCGGTCACCGCCTGCCGGTAGATCCGGTCCACGACGTCGCCGGCCGCGAACACCCCGGGGACGCTGGTCCGGGTCGTGGGCTCCCGGACCACGATGTACCCGCCGTCGAGCTCGAGCTGCCCCTCGAAGAGCTGGGTGTTCGGCGTGTGGCCGATGGCGACGAACACGCCGTCGGTCGGGAACTCACGCACCTCCCCGCTCTTCACGTTGCGCAGCCGGACCCCGGTCACCTGGCCGTCCCCCAGGATCTCGTCGACCACGGTGTCCCAGATCACCGAGATCTTGGGGTTCGAGAGCGCACGGTCCTGCATGATCTTGGACGCCCGGAACCGGTCCCGGCGGTGCACGATCGTGACCTTCGAGGCGAACCTCGTGAGGAAGATCGCCTCCTCCATCGCCGAGTCGCCGCCGCCCACCACCACGAGCTCGCGGTCCCGGAAGAAGAACCCGTCGCAGGTCGCGCAGGCCGACACCCCCCGGCCGCGGAGCCGGTCCTCGCCGGGCACGCCGAGCCACCTGGCGGAGGCCCCGGTGGCCACGATCAGGGTCCGCGCCCGCCACTCCTGGTCCCCGGCCCAGATCCCGAACGGACGTTCGGACAGGTCGACGCGCGTCGCGGCCTGGTGGAGGAGCTCGGCGCCGAACCGCTCCGCCTGCTTCTCCATGGCCTCCATGAGCTCGGGGCCGAGGATCCCGTCGGGGAAGCCCGGGTAGTTCTCGACCTCGGTGGTGAGCATGAGCTGGCCGCCGGCGTCGACGCCCTTCAGCACGAGCGGCTCCAGGTCGGCCCGGGCCGCGTACAGGGCGGCCGTGTAGCCGGCCGGCCCCGATCCCAGGATCAGGACGTTCCGCTCCTCGGTCATGGCCCTTCCGCTCACCTCCACGGGGTCGTTCCACAGCGTACAACCGCCGGGCATTCCCACCGCGGAGCGGCCGCTCCCCGGGGCCGTCGGCCGGCCGCCCAGGGGCCGGGGAGCCGCGCCGGGGTTCGCTAGAGGGCCTGCTGGGAGTAGGCGAGGGGCCCGCAGCCCTCCCTCGCGACCACCCAGACCACCGCCTTGGTCGGTGGCTGGCCGGCGCCCGGGCCGCGGAGGGCCACGGCCAGGTAGGCGGGGGCGCCCTGGAACCGAGCCTCGATCAGGCGGACGATGAGGTCGTCGGGGGCCAGGTCGGAGCCCCGGAGGACGCAGTCCAGGGCCCGGGCCGTCGCCCGCGGGACCGGGCCCTGCTGGGCGGTGGGCGGCGCGGCCTCCCGGGCCCGGCGGGCCAGGTCCTCCAGGTCTTCGGGCTGGAAGTCCCGGTCGGTCCGCTCCAGGCTCGGGACGGCCCGGGCCTCGCCCGCCGCCGGGAGGCCGGCCTCGGCGGGCGCGGACACCGCGCGCGGGGCC
>DATLZM010000281.1:0-2069 GCA_035573995.1 Actinomycetota bacterium
CCGGTGAGCGCGGAGGTCCTCGCGGAGAACGTCGCCCGGGTCCGGGAGCGGATCGCCCGGGCCGCGGAGCGGGCGGGCCGGGACCCCTCCGAGGTCACGCTGGTCGGCGTGACGAAGGAGGTCCCGCCGGAGGTCGCGGCGCGGGCCGTCGCGGCGGGGGTGACGGACCTCGGGGAGAACTACGTGCGGGAGCTCGCGGCGAAGCGCGCGGCCGTCCCCGGGGCCCGCTGGCACTTCATCGGGATCCTCCAGAGCCACACGGCGCACAAGGTGGCGGAGCTCGCCGACGTCGTGGAGACCGTGGCCTCGGAGCGCGCGGCCACGCGCCTGGCGAGGCGCGCGGCGGCCCGGGGGCGGAGGCTGCCGGTGCTGATCGAGGTGGACCTGACCGGGGATCGCGCCGGGGTCGCGCCGGAGGATCTGGGGGCCTTCGCCGACCGGGTCGCCGGGCTGGAGGGGGTCGAGCTCGTGGGGCTCATGACCGTGCCGCCGATCCCGGGGACGCCCGAGGACTCCCGCCCCTACTTCCGCCGGCTCCGGGAGCTCCGCGACCGGCTCCGCGCGCGGCACCCGGGGGCCGTGGAACTCTCCATGGGGATGTCGCTCGATTACGAGGTTGCGGTGGAGGAAGGCGCTACGATGGTCCGCGTCGGCACGGCCCTGTTCGGGCCCCGGCGGCGGGGACGAGCGTAGGCGCCGACGGCACGAGGGGAGGACCGATGGCTGGCGTGTGGAAGAAGACGCTCTCGTACCTGGGGCTGGTCGAGGAGGACGAGTACGAGGAGCTCGAGGAGGTCTCCGCCCCCGAGCCGGAGCCCGCCGAGCTCCGCAGGATCCCCCGGGCCCCGGCGCTCCAGGAGGTGCCGGCGGGCATCGAGGGGACGGTCCGGACCATCCCCGCGGCCCGCCCGAGCGCGGCGACCTCCATCCACAAGGCCGAGCCGAAGCGGTTCAACGAGGCCCGCGAGGTGGCCGACCGGTTCAAGGGCGGGACCGCGGTCATCATGAACCTCCAGGGGACCGACGACGCGATCGCCCGCCGCCTCGTGGACTTCGCCTCGGGGCTCGTCTACGGGCTGGACGGGAAGATCGAGATGGTGGCGAACCGCGTCTACCTCCTCACCCCGGCGAACGTCGAGGTCTCGGCGGAGGAGCGGGAGCGGCTCGCGGGCGGCGGCTTCTACAACCAGTTCTGAGGGCGCGGGGACCCGCCGCGCATGCTCGCCCAAGCGCTCGAGCCCAACCCGGTCACGCGCCTCCTCTGCATCGCCCTCGCGCTCTACTTCTGGATCCTCTTCGCCCGCGTCCTGCTCTCCTGGGCCCACGTGCTGGGCTTCCGGACGCCGTACTCGGGCCCCGTGCGGCGGATCGTGGACCTGCTCTACGACCTCACCGAGCCGGTCCTCGCGCCGCTCCGGCGGCTGATCCCGCCGGTGCGGATGGGGGCCGTGGGGCTCGACCTCTCGATCATCGTGGCCTTCGTCGTGCTGGCCGTCCTGCAGCAGGCGATATGCTGAGCCGTCGCCCGGAGGGGGAAGGATGAGGAAGAGGAAGGCGGAGGGCGACCCGCGTCCGCCCGGGGTCCCGCGCATCACCCCGCAGGACATCCAGGACAAGGAGTTCCGGCTCTCGTTCCGCGGCTACAACGAGCGGGAGGTCGACGAGTTCCTGGACGAGCTCACGGAGGCCGTGGCGGAGCTCATCGAGGAGAACCGCCGGCTCCGGGAGCGGGCGGAGCGCGGTGCCGCGGCGGGGGACGATCCTGGCGAGGTCCTCGGCCGGGCCCGGGAGGAGGCGGACCGGATCCTCGCCGAGGCGCGCCGGGAGGCGGAGCGGATCGTCCGGGACGCCGAGGAGCGGGCCGCGGCGCTCGCTGGGCCGGTGGGCCCGGAGGAGCGCCGCGCGATCGGCGCGTTCGTGCGGCGGGAACGGGAGTTCCTCCAGAGCCTCGCGGCGCTCGTGCAGGGCCACGCGGAGGCGGTGCGGGAGATGGCCCGGCGCGCGCGGGAGCGGGCGGGAGAGGCCGCCGCGGAGCCGGCGGACGAGGCCCGCGATGCGGGGTCGGAGCA
>DATLZM010000282.1:0-9716 GCA_035573995.1 Actinomycetota bacterium
CGCTCGCCTTCTACCCCTTCTCCAAGACCATCTGGGCCGCGATCGAGTACCTCGCGTCGGGCGACGACGGGGAGGGGCCGCCCGGGGCCGAGGCGAGCCGCGCGCGGGCGGGGGGCGGAGGGCCGTGAGCGGGGACCTCCGGGCCGCCATCGCCGCCCAGCGGGACCGGATCCGGGCCGACCTGGAGCGGCTCGTCCGGATCCCGTCGGTCGCCTTCGAGGGCTTCGATCCCGCCCCGGTGCGGGAGAGCGCGGAGGCCACCGCCGAGATCCTCCGGGACGCCGGGCTGCCCGACGTCCGCCTGATCGAGATGCCGGGCGGGCACCCCGCGGTCTTCGGCGCCGCGCCCGCGCCCCCCGGCGCGCCGACGGTGCTCCTCTACGCGCACCACGACGTCCAGCCGGCCGGGCCGGAGGACCTCTGGTCGACGCCCCCCTTCGAGCCGGTGGAGCGGGACGGGCGCCTGTACGGCCGGGGCGCGGCGGACGACAAGTCCGGGGTCGCGCTCCACGCCGCCGCCCTCCGCGCCTTCGAGGGGCGCCCGCCGGTCGGGGTCAAGGTCCTCATCGAGGGCGAGGAGGAGGCCACCACCGACAACCTCCCCCGCCTGATCCAGGGGAACCGCGACCTGTTCCGGGCGGACGTCGTCGTCGTGGCGGACTCCGGGAACCGCCGGACCGGCGAGCCCACCCTCACCACCACCCTCCGCGGGGTCGTGGACTGCACCGTGGAGGTGCGGACCCTCGAGCGGCCGGTCCACAGCGGCGCGTACGGCGGGGCGGCGCCCGACGCGCTGATGGCCCTGATCAGGGCCCTCGCCACCCTCCAGGACGACCGGGGGGCCTGCGCGGTCCCCGGCCTCGGCTCGATGCCGTGGGCGGGCGCGGACCAGCCCGAGGACGACCTCCGCCGGGAGGCCGGCGTCCTCGACGGGGTCGAGCTGGTCGGGGAGGGCCCCCTGGCCGAGCGCCTGTGGACCCGCCCGGCGGTGAACGTCATCGGGATCGACGCGCCGCCGGTGCACGGCGCCCGGAACATCCTGGTGGACCGTGCCCGGGCCGTCGTCTCGCTCCGGATCGCCCCCTCCGAGGACCCCGAAAGGGCCCTCGACCTCCTCGTCGAACACCTCCGGCGCGCCGTCCCGTGGGGGGCGCGGTTCGCCGTGACCCGGGGGGACCCCGGCCGGGGGTTCGCCTGCCGGACCGACGGGCCCGCCTACGCGGTCGCCCGACGGGCGCTGGCCGAGGCGTACGGCCGACCCGTCGTCGAGATGGGCTCGGGCGGCTCGATCCCGCTCGTCCCGGCCCTGGCGGAGGTGCTCCCCGGGGCGGAGATCCTCCTCATGGGCGCGATGGACGACCGCTCGAACATCCACGCGCAGGACGAGAGCGTGGACCTCGCGGAGGTGGAGCGGGCGGCGCTCGCCGAGGCCCTCCTCCTGCAGGGCCTCGCCGGTTGACCGGGCCCCCAGCGGGCATCCGGGCCTCGGGGATCGGGCCTCGGGTATCGGGGGGCCGCCGGGCCGGGCTGACCGGCCTCCACGGGCCTGCTAACGTGGGCCGTGGCGATGGACGAGCGACGCGTCGACCCGACCGAGGCGCCGCCGGCGCGTCCCCAGGCGGAGCCCCGGCAGGAGACCGTGACCGAGCCCGCGAAGCTCCTGCGGATCGCGAACATGGTCCGGGAGCTCCTCGAGGAGACCCGGCAGACCTCGCTCGACGAGGCCGGCCGGGCCCGGATGCGCCAGATCTACGACCGATCGATCTCCGAGCTCCGCGAGGCCATCTCCGAGGACCTGCAGGAGGAGCTCGCGGCCCTCGCCCCGCCCATGTCCGGGGTGCCCAGCGAGTCGGAGCTGCGGGTGGCCCAGGCCCAGCTCGTCGGGTGGCTCGAGGGGCTGTTCCACGGGATACAGGCCGCGCTCTGGGCCCAGCAGATGGCGGCCCGGGCCCAGCTCGAGGAGCTGCGCCGCCGCGGGCTCCCCCCCGCCCAGCCGCAGCCCCCCGAGCAGCAGCGCCCGCCCGGCCAGTACCTGTAGCGGACACCCGCGCCGCGGGACGCCCGCGCCGCGCGCCGTTGGGCTAGGATGCCGCCGTGGACGTCTTCAGCTTGATCTGGCTGATCCTCCTCGCGATGTCCCTCCAGCCGCTGATCCAGCAGCGCTACCTGCTCGCCCAGCGGGCCGCCGCGATCCGCCGGCTGGAGCGGACCCGCGGCACCCGCGTCATCACGCTGATCCACCGCCAGGAGGGCTTCTCGCTGCTCGGCCTGCCCTTCGCCCGGTTCATCGACGTCGACGACTCCGAGGAGGTGCTCCGCGCGATCGAGCTGACCGACCCCTCCCGGCCGATCGATCTCATCCTCCACACGCCGGGGGGCATGGTCCTCGCCGCCGAGCAGATCGCCCGGGCGCTCCTCCGGCACCGGGCGAAGGTCACGGTGATGGTCCCCCACTACGCGATGAGCGGGGGCACGCTGATCGCCCTCGCGGCCGACGAGATCCTGATGGCGCCCTCGGCCGTGCTCGGCCCGGTGGACCCCCAGATCGGCCAGTACCCGGCGGCCTCGATCCTCGCGGCCGTGGAGCGGAAGGACCCCAACGAGCTCGACGACCAGACCCTGATCCTCGCGGACGTGGCGCGGAAGGCCCGCCAGCAGGTCCACGACCTGGTCTTCGAGCTCCTCACCGGGAACGGGATGGAGGAGGGGCGGGCCAAGGAGCTCGCGGACGCGCTCTCCGAGGGTCGGTGGACCCACGACTACCCGATCTCGGTGGAGGAGGCCCGGGCCCTCGGGCTCCCGGTCTCGGCGGACCTCCCCCTCGAGGTGCGCCACCTGATGCGCCTGTACCCGCAGCCCAGGGGACGCCGGCCGTCGGTCGAGTACGTGCCGATGCCCTACGGCCCGCCCGAGCGGGTCCCGGAGCGCGAGCGCCGCCAGGCGTCCTGAGACCCCGTCGGCCTAGCCCCTGCCGCCCCCCAGGTGGCCGAGGCCGGCCTCGCGCCCGGCCAGGCGCTGGGCCAGGTACACGGGCAGGAGCGAGAGCAGGATGACCGCCATCGCCACGACGTTCACGACGGGACGGTCCCGGGGGAGGCGGAGGTGGTTGAAGATCCAGATCGGGAGCGTGAGGACCGACCCCGCCGTGAAGTTCGTCACCACGATCTCGTCGAACGAGAGCCCGAAGGCGAGCAGCCCGCCGGCCAGGAGCGCCGTCGAGATGTTGGGCAGGGTGACGTAGCGGAACGTCTGCCACCCGTCCGCCCCCAGGTCCATCGACGCCTCCACGAGCGAGGCGGGCGTCCGCCGGAGCCGGGCGATCACGTTGTTGTAGACGACGACCACGCAGAACGTGGCGTGCCCGACCACGATGGTCCAGATCGAGTAGTCGATGAGCCCGCTGCGGCGGACGACGTCGATCGCCGACGCCAGGGCGATCGCGGTCACGATCCCGGGGAGCGCGATCGGCAGGACCAGGAAGAGCGAGACCGCCTCCCGGCCGAAGAAGCGGAACCGGTGGAGCGCGAACGCCGCCAGGGAGCCCAGCACGAGCGCCACCGACGTCGCCCCGAGCCCCGCGAGGACCGAGTTGAGCAGCGCGTGGCGGACCTCGGGGTCCCGCCAGGCCTCGACGAACCAGTGGGCGGTGAACAGGTCCGGCGGCCACGACTGGGTGCGGCTCCGGTTGAACGCGTAGAGGACCACGACCCCGATGGGGACGTACAGGAACAGCAGGGCCGCCGCCGTCCCCGCCCGCACGAGCCAGTGCCGGGACCGCATCAGAGCGCCTCGAAGGCCCCCAGCCGTTTCGCGACCACGAGGTACACGCCCATGATCGCGATGGGGACCGCGGCGAAGGCCGCCGCGAGCGGCAGGTTGCTCGCGAGCCCCACGTAGTTGTAGATGGCGTTGCCGATGAAGAACCCCTTCCCCACGAGCGGCGGGGTGATGTAGTCGCCGAGCGTGAGCGAGAACGAGAAGATCGACCCCGCCACCACGCCGGGGAGCGCGAGGGGCAACACGACGCGGCGGAAGGTCGTCCACCCCCGGGCCCCGAGGTCCGCGGAGGCCTCCAGGTAGGAGGCCGGGACCCGCTCCAGCGCGGTCGCGATGGGGAGGATCACGAACGGGAGCCAGAGGTAGCAGAACGTGATCCACACCGCCCAGTTGGTGGCCGCGAGGTGGACGTCGGGGAGGTGGAGCAGGCGGCCGAACACCCAGTCGGCCATCCCCCCGCCCTCGAGGATCGTCTTCCACGCGAAGACACGGACCAGGTAGTTCGACCACAGCGGCATGACCACCGCGAGCAGGAGCGCCTGGCGCGTCCGGGGCGAGGCGACCCTCGCGATGTGGTACGCGATCGGGAACGCCAGGACGATGTCGGTCGCGGTGACGGCCGCCGCCATCCCGACCGTCCGGAGCGTGATCGTCCGGTAGACGGGATCCTCGAGGAGGGTCCGGAAGTTCTGCAGGCCCCAGACCTGCTGGACGGTCGAGGTGAGCGGGTCCAGCCGCCAGAACGCGGTCACGAGGAGCGAGGCCAGGGCCCCCAGGTACACGAGCGCCATCCACCCGAGGGGCAGGGCGAGGAGCAGCGCGAGCTTCACCGCCGGGCGGCGGTACAGCGCCGCCGCCACCCTGCGGCGGAGGGCGACGGGCGCGCTCAGCTCGACGCCGGCCATCGGGGATCGGCCGAGAGGGGCGGGGCGCCCCGCCCCCCTCGGCCCGGGTCCGCCGCGCTCAGGCTCCCCTGATCTCGGTCCACTTCTGGGTCCAGACCGAGTAGTCCATGCAGGCCTGTCCCCGGTCGTCGCCGCAGTCCGCGAGCGGGGTCTTCCACAGCGCGAGGCTCGAGAGGTAGTCCTCGTCGCCGCAGTGGTAGACCTCGTCGGCCTCCTTGCCCAGGTCCGCCCGGAGCTGCTCGCAGGAGGCCGCGTTCGACGGGGTGGCGCCGTAGAACTCCGCGACCTGCGTCTGGACGTCGGCCCGGAGCGTGTACTCCATCCACCGCAGCATGCAGTTGGGGTGGGGGGCGTTCGCCGACATCATCCAGGTGTCGGCCCAGCCGGTCATCCCCTCCTCGGGGAAGACCGACGCGACCGGGACATCGTCGGCCAAGAGCAGCGACTGGTTCACGGGCCAGGCCGTCCCGACCACCATGTCGCCGCTCTTGAAGCCGTCGATCTCGTCGGTGTAGATCGCCCAGTACTTGCTGATCATCGGGGCCTGCTGCGCGAGCAGGTCGACGGCGGCGTCGAGCTGCTCCTGGGTGAGCTCGTAGGGATCGGTGATCCCGAGCTCCGGCCGGTGGGCCTTGAGGTACAGGGCCGCGTCGGCGATGTAGATCGGGCTGTCGTAGGCGGTGATCCGGCCCGCGTAGGGGTTCGGCTGGCCGTCGAGCTCCGGCTCGAACACGACGTCCCAGCTCGTCGGGGCCGGCTTCACCTCCTCGGTGTTGTACATGAGGAAGTTCGGCCCCCACATGTACGGCACGCCGTAGTGGACGCCGTTCACGGTGTTGTGCGGCGGCGCCTGGAGCGCCTGCATCACCTGGTCGTAGTCCTCGAACATCCCGATGTCGATGGCCGCGACGTCGCCCGCCGCGATCAGCCGGTTCGTCGCGTCGCCCGAGGCCGACACCCCGTCGTAGAGGGTGCCGCCGCCCTGGCGCATCAGGTTCACCATCTCGTCCGAGGTGTTGCCGTACTTCACCGTGACCTTGCAGCCGGTCTCCTGCTCGAAGGGCTTGACCCAGCCCTTCTCCGTGTAGCCGGGCCAGGCGATCAGCGACAGCTCCCCCTCGGTCGGCCCGATCTCCGAGATCACCTCGGGCCCCTGGGTCCCGCCGCCGCCCGCCGGCGCCTCCTCGGCCCGCCCGCAGGCCGCCGCGAGCAGCGCGACGGTCGCGAGGAGCGCGAGCGCGCGCGGTCCGTCCCTCATGGTCCCCCCTCCTTCCCCTCGGGATCCCGTCCTCCCCGGGCGTCCTCCACCGGTCGGTTGTGCTCGGCGTTCCAGAGGAGCCGGACCCGCCGGCCCCGGACCTGGAGCGCCTCGGTGGAGGACGTGGCGAGGTTCTGCTGCACGACCACCAGCTCGCCGCCGACGTCGAGCTCGACGACGTACTTCGTGAGCGCGCCCAGGTAGACGACGTCGCGGACCGTCCCCGCGGCGGCGCACTCGCCGGGCCCGGGCTCTCGCTCCGAGTCGACGAGGTGGATCTTCTCCGGGCGAACCGTGAAGGGCTCGGGCGAGCCCGCCACGGCGAGCGCGGCGTCGCCGGAGAGCACGTTCGAGGTCCCCACGAACCCCGCGACGAACGCCGTGGCGGGGCGCTCGTACACCTCGGCGGGGCTGCCCACCTGCTCCACGCGTCCCTGGTTGAAGACGGCCAGGCGATCGCTCATCGTGAGCGCCTCCTCCTGGTCGTGGGTGACGTAGACGAACGTGAGCCCCACCTGCTGCTGGATGTTCTTGAGCTCGATCTGCATCGCCTGCCGCAGCTTGAGGTCGAGGGCCCCGAGCGGCTCGTCGAGCAGCAGCACCTTGGGGCGGTTCACGAGGGCCCGGGCAAGCGCCACCCGCTGGCGCTGGCCGCCGGAGAGCTGCGAGGGGCGCCGGCCGCCGAACCCCTCGAGCCGCACCATGGCGAGGGCCTCCTCGACGCGTCGGGCCCGCTCGGCCCTCGGGACCTTCCGCACCATGAGCCCGTAGCCCACGTTCTCGGCCACCGTCATGTGCGGGAACAGGGCGTAGTCCTGGAAGACCGTGTTGACGTCCCGCTCGTAGGGCGGGAGGTCCGTGACGTCCCGCCCGTCGAGGTACACGCGGCCCTCGGTCGGGGCCTCGAACCCCGCGATCAGCCGCAGGCACGTGGTCTTCCCCGACCCGGAAGGGCCGAGGAGCGAGAAGAACTCCCCGGGGCGGACCTCGAGGTCCACGCCGTCGACGGCGACCACGTCGCCGAAGCGCTTCCGCACGCGCTCGAGGCGCACGGCGGGCTCGGCCGCCGCCTCCGGGCGCGCGCGCTCACGCTGCATCGTCGGTTGCACCGCGGGCGGCTCCGATCGGCTCAAGGATCCGATGATCGTCCACGAAGCGATGGCCGATCGCAACCCACCGGAGCGGCGCACGGGGGGCCGGGCGTCACGCCGCTCCGACCAGGTCCGCCAGGGCCGCGCCGCGCGCGCCCAGCTCCTCGAGGAGGCCGCGGAGGATCCGGCCCACGACGCGCGGGCCGTCGAGGACCAGGGCGGTGTAGATCTGCACCGTGGAGGCGCCCGCCCGCAGGCAGGCGAGGGCGTCGGTCGCCTCGAAGATCCCGCCGCAGGCGTTGATCGGGAGGGCGCCGCCGGTGGCCTCCCGGACCTCGGCCACGATCCTGGGCGTGTCGGCGGCGAGGGCCGCGCCCGAGAGCCCGCCGCGGCCCCCGGCGAGCCTGCGGTCCGCCACCGGGCGCGTGTTCGAGCAGGTGAGGCCGTCGGCGCCGCCCTCCTGCGCCACGCGGGCCAGGGCCAGGACCGCCTCCCGCTCCCGCGCGGCCCGGAACGGCGGGAGCTTCACGAAGATCGGCACGCGTCGCTCCGGGCGGAGCGCGGCCAGGAGGCGGGCCAGGTGGGCCTCCTCGTCCCGGTCCCTCCCCCACCCCACGTTGGGGCAGCTCACGTTGAGCTCGATGGCGTCCGCGAGCGGCGCGACCAGGCGGTGCGCGACGACCACGTCCTCGACCGCCTCGTCGGCCAGGCTCACCCACCGGGGCGCGGTCCGGGCCGAGCGGAGGAGGCGCTCCGCGGCGGCGGCGGCCCCGGGGTTCGGGAGCCCCATCGCGTTCGTCATCGAGCGCCGGCTCGGGTACCTCGCGATCCGCGGGCGCGGGTTCCCCTCCCGGGGCCGTCGGGTGATCGTGCCGCCCACCACGTAGCCGAACCCGAGCGCGCCGAGCGCACCGAGGCGGGCGCAGCCCTTGTCGAAGCCGGCCGCGAGGCCGAGGGGGTTCTCGAGCGGCACCCCCGCGACCTCGGTCCGCAGCCGCTCGTCTCGGGGCGCGCCCCCCAGCCGGGCCCAGGGGAGCGGGAGCGCGAGGAGCCCCATCACGAGCCGGTGGGCCACCTCGGGGTCCAGGGCGAGGAAGGCGCGCCGCAGGAGCGGCCAGGTCCGGTCCATCGGGCGCCTATGCTACGCCCCGATGTCGGGTGGGCGGGAGTCGGTCGGGCCGGGGACGGCCGGTGGGTCGGATGGCGCCGGGACGGGCGCGCCGGCGACGGGCGGGCCCGATCCGGGCGACCTCGCGCGCCGGCTGGTCGCCGCCTCCGAGCTCCGCGGGGACTTCGTCCTCTCCTCCGGGAGGCGCTCGCAGGTCTACTTCGACAAGTTCCGCTTCCTCACCGACCCCGGGCTGCTCCGGGAGCTGGCCCGGGCGGTCGCCGCGCTCCTCCCGGCCGAGGTCACGCTCCTCGCCGCGCCCGAGGGCGCGGCGATGCTCCTGGTCGCCGCCGTGGCCCTCGAGACCGGGCTCCCCATCGCGATCGTGCGGAAGGAGCGGAAGGCCTACGGCACGCGGGCGCTGGTCGAGGGGGTCGTGCCGCCGGGCGCCCGGGCCGCGCTGCTCGAGGACGTCAGCACCACGGGCGCCCAGGTGCTCCGGGCCGCCCGGGCCCTCGAGGCGGAGGGGGCGCGGGTCGAGGCCATCCTCCTCGCCATCGACCGCGGCGGGGCCGAGGCGCTCCGGGCGGCGGGCTACCGCGTGGAGGCGGTCGCCTCCCTCCGGCCCGACGAGCCCGGGGAGCGAGGCGTCAGGGCCTGACGCAGCGCCAGATCCGGAGCCGCCAGAGGAGCCGGCTCCCCCGGCGCTGGAGGTTGAGCAGGCCCTCCTTCATGAGCCGCGCGATCGCCACCGACCGGGCCACGAGGTCCGGGAGGGGGAACTCGCGCTCGAGGACCGGCTCCATGTTCCGCTCGCCGAACACCCGGCGCGCGGCCTCGATCACCCGCCGCTCGTCCTGGATCGTCCCGGTCGGCAGGTAGAGGCGCCCCCGCGGGGCGAGCGTGTCGCCGATGCTCTCGAGCATCGCGACGGGGAGCTCGGCGCCGGTCGGCCCACCGGCCCGCCCGTCGGGGAACCAGCCGGCCACCTCCGCGATCTCGTCGGGGACCCCGGACACGTCGCCGATCAGCACCGTGGCCCGGACGTCCCGGACCGGCTCCAGGAGGTTGCCCTCGCGGAACTCGGTGACGGCCTCGAGGCCCAGCCGGCGGGCGTTCAGCCGCGCCGCCTCCACCGCCGCCGGCGAGAGATCGCACCCCACGACCCTCCGCGCCCCCAGGCGCGCGGCCACGAACGAGAGGACCCCGCTCCCGCACCCCACGTCGACCACGGTGTCCTCGGCCGAGATCTCGAGGGCGTCGGCGATGGTGCGGCTCGTGTGGGTCGGCTGGAACACGCCGGGGGTGACGAGGAGCGTGAAGGGACCGGTCCGGCCCCTCCACTCGATCTCGTTCGGGACCTGGTCGGCCTCGGAGGTCGGCATGGGCCCGCCCATCGTGGCGGCCCCGGCCCCGGCCGTCAACCCGACGCGGTCACGGGGATGCGTCCCGAGGGAGGTTCCTTGGAACGGGCCCGAGGAGGCACCAGGCTCACCCCAACGGATAGGCCCTCGAGGGGCAAGGAGGTGAGCCCGGTGCAGGTCTCAGTGTCGCTCACGGTGCAGGTGCCCTCAACC
>DATLZM010000283.1:0-10755 GCA_035573995.1 Actinomycetota bacterium
CAGCGCCGCGGCCGCCACCCACCGGATCCTCCGACCGAGGCTCCCCTCGAACCGTCCCACGGGAGCCGTATCGGCGCAGCCGGGGCGCGGCTCGATGGGCCGGACGGGCGCCCCCCGTTCGGCCGAAACGCTCCTTGCTCCCGGCGGAGCTCACCCCGGCCCCGCGGCCGGCGCTCGCCTCAGCTCGCCAGGCGGCCGGGGAAGAAGGTGCGCGCGGCCTCCACGAGGCGGTCGAGCGGCGGCCACCAGGGCCCCACCGGCAGCCGGCGGAGCGCGCGGAGGACCCGGAGGGCGGCGACCCGGGCCTCCCCGGCGGGCACCGCCACCACGCGCGAGGGCCGCTCGGTCCGGAGCACGCCGAGGTGGAAGTCGTCGGGGTGGGGCGACGGAGGCTCCGCGTCGCCTCCCGCAGGCTCCCGGGCCACCACGAGGTAGTAGTCGGGCAGCTCGAACCGCCCGGCCCGCCAGGCGAGGAGGGCCTCGCCCGCCGCCTCCTCGAACGCCGCGGTCCCGGCCTCCCCGGGCCGCCAGGCGGTCCGCCAGCCCTCGGCGACGGCGGCGAGCGGATCGCCCGCGACCAGGACGAACGGCGCCTGCCGCCCGGAGGCCTCGGCGAGCGCCGAGATCGCCGCCTCGACCCCGGGGTCGTCGGCGCGGACGACCGTGACGTTGGCGGGACGGTCGACCTCGGCGAGGAGCGCCTCGTCGACCTCCCCGACCAGCACCACGACGGTGGAGCTGCCCCGCCGCACACCTCGATGGTAGGGCCACGGCGGCCCTTTACATCCGGGAGGGGACGCCGCAGGATTCCCGTGGATCCGTGCTGGCTGCGGGCGGAAGCCCCGGCCCGCGGGCCGGGGACGCCCGCCGTCCGGGGGGGGTGGCGTATGGCGGCGCGCGACCAGCGGGCGATGATCTCCGAGCGACTGGCCCCGGTCCTCCTCACCACCAAGCAGCTCGGGGCGTTCGACCTCGTCGTGGTCTTCGTCGGGATCGTCCTGTTCATCACGAACTCGGCCGGGCTCGCGCCCAACGGCCCATCGATGTTCATCATCTGGATCCTCTCGTTCCTCACGTTCCTCATCCCCGGCGCGTTCGTGACCGCCCAGCTGGGGCGGATGTTCCCGGAGGAGGGCTCCCTCTACGTCTGGACCCACAAGGCGCTCGGCCCGTTCTGGGGGTTCTTCGCCGGCTTCCTGGCGTGGTGGCCGGGGCCCCTGGTGATGGTGGTGGCCGGCTCCCTCGTGGTGGCCTACGCCCGGTACATCTGCGACTTCGCGTGCCTGTCGCAGAGCTGGGAGCAGGGCATCGTGATCCTGGCGGTGATCGCGTTCTCCGCGTTCCTCTCGGTGCTGCGGCAGCGGGTCTCGCAGAACTACGTGAACTTCCAGTTCGTCTTCTACGCCGCGGCGATCTTCGTCATGGGCCTCGCCGGGCTGGTGTGGCTGTGGCGGGGCAACCCCTCCGCCACGCCCTTCACCGCGGACGCCTGGAACCCGTTCCGCTACACGAACCTCACCGCGTACTCGTTCGCGGTCCTCGCCCTCCTCGGCATCGAGGTGCCCCTCAACATGGGGGTCGAGATCAAGAGCGACGAGGCGATCAAGAAGTACCTCTTCTGGGGTCCCATCGTGGTGATGGCCGCCTACCTCTGGACCACGTGGGCGAACATGGTGGCGGTCGGCGTGCCGGAGGGCTACGACTACCTCACGGGCGGCCCGCTCGGCGTCGCCAACGCGATGGGCGAGGTGCTGGGGAACATCGTCGCCCTCATCCTCCTGTGGTTCTTCCTGTCGAACACGGCGATCTACAACTACTCGTTCGCGCGGCTGCTTTTCGTCTCGGGGCTGGAGCGACGCCTGCCGCACCAGATCGGCCAGGTGAACCGGAACCGCGTGCCGGCCAACGCGGTCTGGCTCCAGACCGTCCTGGCCGCCCTGATCACCATCGTGATGTACTTCGTCTTCGGGCAGGCCGCCGGGGGCGACGTCGGCAAGCCCTACTTCTCGCTCCTGGCGGGCCTCACGGTGATCTGGTGCGCCTCGATGGTGCTGCTCTTCGCCGACGTGCACTTCGTGAGGAAGTGGTACCCGGAGAAGTTCGAGGAGGTGCGACAGGTCCCCCGGTGGTTCCTGTACCTCTGCGCCGTGGTCGGCGTCGCCGCCGACGTGCTCGCGGCGGCCTGGATCTTCACCGGCCCCTGGTACCCGGGGGGCTTCCCCACGACGGCGGAGTGGAACACCTGGGTCTCCCTCGTGGTCCTGGTGTCGCTCGTGATCGGGGTGGCGGTCTACGCGATCTCGGAGCTGACCAGGAAGGGGAGGACGGAGCAGGAGATCCTGGGCGAGGCCCTCGGGGGCACGGGGCCCGCCGGGTCGGGGTGATGGAGCGGTGACGCCGGAGGAGGTCGTCGCCCGCTGCGAGGAGGCCGGGGTCCGGCTGGTCCGGTTCCTCTACTGCGACAACGGCGGTGTCATCCGCGGGAAGACGACCCACGTGGGGCGGTTGGCCGACCGGATCCGGACCGGGATCGGCCTGACCGTGGCGATGCAGGCGATGAACGCCCTGGACCAGCTCCAGCCGGTCGAGGGCATGGGCCCGGTGGGCGAGATCCGGCTGGTGCCGGACCCCGACTCGTTCGTCGTCCTCCCCTACGCCCCGCGGAGCGGCGCGATGGTCGTCGACATGCGACGGCTCGACGGCGCGCCGTGGGAGGCCTGCCCCCGCGACTTCCTGAAGCGGATGGAGGCCCGCCTCGCGGACCACGGCATGGTGCTGCGATGCGCGGTGGAGAACGAGTTCAGCCTGGCCCGCGCGGAGGACGGGCGGTTCGCGCCCATCGACGCGAGCCTCTGCTTCTCGACGGTGGGTCTCGCGGCGGCGCAGGAGGTGATGGACCGGATCGTCGACGCGCTGGAGCGGCAGGGGATCGCCCTCGAGCAGTACTACGCCGAGCTCGGGCACGGTCAGCAGGAGATCTCGGTCGCCCACCTGCCGGCGCTCCGGGCCGCGGACACCCAGATCCTCGTGCGGGAGACGATCCGGGGGGTCGCGGCGGCATCCGGCCTCGTCGCGTCCCTGGCCCCGAAGCCCTGGCCGGATCAGGCCGGCAACGGCGGGCACATCCACTTCAGCCTCTGGAGCACCGACGGGGCGCGCAACCTGTTCCACGACCCCGGCGGGCGGTTCGGGCTCTCGGCGACGGCCGAGCGGTTCATCGCCGGCATCCTCGAACACCTCCCCGGCCTGCTCGCCCTCACCGCGCCCTCGTTCAACTCCTACCAGCGGCTGCTCCCGCAGCACTGGAGCTCGGCCTACGTCTGCTGGGGCCCCGACAACCGCGAGGCGGCGATCCGGGTCCCCTCGACGTTCTGGGGCTTCGAGGAGGCCTCCACGAACCTCGAGTACAAGCCGGCCGACGCCTCCTGCAACCCCTACCTCGCGTTCGGCGGGTTGATCGCGGCGGGCCTGGACGGGATCGAGCGGGACCTGCGACCGCCGGAGCCCCTTGAGGTGGACCCGGCCACGCTCCCGGAGGCGGAGCGGGCCGCGCGCGGCGTGCGCCGCTACCCGACCTCGCTCGCGGAGGCGACGAAGGAGCTCGAGGCGGATCCCGTCCTCACGGGCGCCATGGGCGACCTGCTGGCCCGTTCGTACCTCACCGTCCGCCGCTCCGAGCACGAGGCGTTCGCCGCGATGGACCAGGAGGCCCAGTTCCGGAACCACTTCCTCAAGTACTGAACCGGCACCGGAGCGGCCGGATCAGCCGGGGAGGCCGTGGAGGCGGCGGGCGTTCCCCGCCAGCACGGCCCGTCCGAAGGCGTCGGCCTCGGCCGGGGTGAGGTCGTCGCGTTCGACGAACCGCGAGAGCACCCGCTCCAGCGAGCGCCGGGTCAGGCGGGCCGCGAGCCAGAACATCTCGGGCTCCCCCGCCTCGTCCGAGCCGTGCATCACCTTGGCCGCCGGCGCCGTCCCCAGGATCACCTCGAGCGCCCACTCCACCATCGACCAGCCCCACGGCACGAGCTCGGAGAGGTCGAGGTGGACGTTGGGCAGGACCGAGGCCACGTACGCGGCCTGCGGGACCCACGGGTAGCCCGCGTGGATCAGCACGATCGGCTGGTGCTGGTGCCGGACGAGGAACGGGAACAGGTGGACCGGGCTCGCGTGGGCCAGGTCGATGTCGGGGTCCCCGGCGCCGCAGTGGATGTGGAACGGGCGGTCGTGCACGCGGGCCACGTCGAGCGCGCGGTGGAGGAGGAAGTCCCGGACGACCTTCCCCGGTCCCCTCCCCTCCGGGAACCCCTCGGCCCGCCAGCGGGAGAACGCCTCGGCGGCCTCGGCGGCCGAGGGCTCCCCAACGTCGAGGCCCGAGCGGTAGGCGATGATCGACTTGTACGCCACGACCCTCGGGTCCATGGCCGCCGTGGTCGCCTCGTGCTCGACCCCCTGGACGAGGTCGTCGAACGAGCCCTCCCGGTGCTGGAGGATCCATGGCTCGAGCCGCGCCACCCGGTGGACCGCCGTGCCGGTGGCGGCGGCGAACTCCTCGGGGGGGACCGGCGGCTGCGGGTAGCCGTCGTCGGAGAGGATCGCGACGATCCGCTCGGCCTCGAGGAGGCCGCGCGTGTAGGCGACCGGGTCCCGCCGGAGCGCCGCGTCGCGCGCCGCGGTCACCGCCTCCCGGGTGGGCTCGCAGCCCAGGTGCTCGGCGAGCCAGCGGCGGAGCGCCATGGCCAGCACGGTGGAGTCCGCGTACCGGTCGGCGAGCGGCCAGAGGGCGGGGTCGAGCTTGGACGAGGAGGCGAACGACTCCCCCATGAACGTGATCCTCGTGTCGAACCCCTCCGACCCCCGCTCGAGCAGCTCCTCGAGCCGGTAGGGGTGGGTGTGCGCGTCCACCACCTCGGCGTCGGCCAGGTCCACGCGCGCCATCGGTCCCTCCTCGGTCGGGTCCCGGATACTACGTGCGCGCGAGGCGGGCGTCCTGGGGGAGCCGTGGACCGTCTCCCGCGGGCTCGACCTCTCTGCTGCCTGACCGCGGCCACGGCGGGAGGTTCCGGGCCGCGGACGGACCCCGAGGGCGTGCCCAGATGGCCCCTGACCAGCGGTGTTGCGCGCTCCGCGGCCCCGGGGAACGATTGAGGGGTCCTGGCAGCGCTGGGGACGGGCCCCGGGGAGGCCCGCCGGAGGGGCTGGCAGTGACCGAGCCACGAGCGTCCGGACGTGGGCCGCCGCCCGGCGCCGGTGCGCCGCATGCCCGGCGGCGACCTGAGCCTTGGGCGGACCTCCGCCGCGTACGAGCGGCGGCCAGAGGGGAGGACCGGACGCGATGAGACGTGTGATACGAGGGACCAGCGCGCTGGTGCTCGGTTCCGGACTGCTCCTCATCCTCGGGCTGGTACCAGCGGTCGCGGGCGGGGGGGCTCCCCCCGACTACTCGAACGATGACGTGTTCTACGAGCACCACACGCAGCACGGCCCGACCGAGGGCCACCTCCCGGGATCGCAGGTGAACGTGGACCTGGTCGGCAAGCTGCGGCTCACCAGCTTCGTCGGGGACATCAGCGACGTGTCGGCGCTCCAGGCGCCGAACGGGCGGTGGTACGCGTACCTCGGCGACTGGGGGGCCAAGTGCGAGACCGGCGGGATCCACGTCGTGGACATCAGCGACCCCACGAAGCCGCGCCGGGTCGGGTTCCTCGCGAGCTCGGGGTTCGGATACCGGACCGAGGGGGTCCAGGCGCTCCACGTCGACACCGACGCGTTCACCGGGGACATCCTGGTCGCGAGCAACGAGTGGTGCCGGGCGAGCGGGAACCCCAAGAACATGCCCGGCGGCATCACGATCTACGACATCACGCAGCCGACCGGCATCAAGGTCCTGGTCGACGGGTTCGGTGACTTCGACCTCCACGGGAACCGCGCCAACGAGTCGCACAGCGCGATCGCCTGGGACGCGGGTGACCGGGTGTACGCCGCGCTGATCGACAACGAGGAGCTCGAGGACGTCGACCTCTTCGACATCAGCGACCCGCGGAACCCCGTGAAGCTCTCGGAGACCGAGCTCCCGGGCGTGAACGTGAACGCCTACGGCAACGAGAAGTTCGCCCACGACCTCGACGTGCTGCAGCGGCCAGACGGCTCCTGGCACCTCATGGTCTCCGACTGGGACGCCGGCTGGATCGACGTCGACGTCACGGACCCCGAGAACCCCGTGATCGTCGGCGACTTCGACTACGCGGCCTGCGACCCGGTCGTGGGGACGGCCTGCCCGCCCGAGGGCAACGCCCACCAGGGCGAGTGGAACTCGGACGGCTCGGTGTTCGTCGGGACCGACGAGGACTTCAGCCCGTTCCGCCTGCCGATCGAGGTCCTCGACGGCCCGCTCGCCGGCCAGGTCTTCGCCGCCGGCGAGTTCGGCTGGACCGTCCCGGTGTCGACCTTCCCCGACGGGAAGATCAACGGCCCGACGGTGTTCGGCGGGTACGGCTGCCCCGACGATGCGGCCGAGGTGCCGGACCCGTCGGTCCTGGGGACGCTCGGGGCGGACGAGGAAGCCATCATCGTCTTCCAGCGGGGCCCGGTCGGCGACCCGAACCACCCCCACGACGCCTGCTTCTTCTCGGACAAGGTCCGCATGGGCGAGGAGAAGGGCTACGACGCGGTGATCGTGGCGAACCACCACGCCGGCGCCGTCGGGGGGGCCTTCCCCGACGCGTTCATCTGCGGGGGCCAGGGCACCCCGGTGCTGGGGACCGCCGCCGGGCTCTGCGTGGGCCACCGGTTCATGCACGAGGCGTTCGGGACGACGCCGGACTACACGTTCCCCTACCCCTCGCCCGCACCGAACGAGCCGGCGGTCGGGACCCTCGGCCCGAGGATCGAGGCGGCCTCCCGGTTCGACGGGTGGGGCTACGCGCGAGTGCTCGACACGTCGACGCCCGCCAGCCCGGTCGAGGTCGGCCAGGTCACGATCCCCGAGACCACCGACCCCGACTTCTCCGTCGGCTTCGGCGACCTCACGGTCCACGAGGTCGAGGTGCCCCGGGGCGATCCGAACGAGGGTGGTCCGAACGTCGACGACGACAAGCTCGCGTACTTCTCCTGGTACGCGGGGGGCTTGCGGGTGGTCGACATCACCGACCCGTCGAACCCGGTCGAGGTGGGCCACTACATCGACCCCGCGGGCAACAACTTCTGGGGCGTGGCCCTGGCCGAGGACCGGGAGGGGAACCGGCTGATCCTGGCGAGCGACCGGGACTTCGGCCTGTTCATCTTCCGCTACACGGGCGAGATCCCGGGCGGCGGCTAGCGAGCCGACCCGGGGGGAGGCTCCGGAGGGGGGCGGGCGGGCGGCCCGCCCCCCTCCTCCGCCGAGAGCGCGGAGGAGCGGTCTCCGCGACGGGGCGGGCGCCGGGACGGCCAGCGCAGCCCGGGGGCGTTGCGCGCTCCGTCCATCGACCCCGCGGGGCGGCCGTGGTATGCATCCCGCCGCAGCGACCGAAGGAGGGGAGGATGGACGACGCGGCAGCGCGTCCGGTGGCCTTCGAGCGGCGAGCGTCCGGCCTGGTGCGCGAGGCCGGGACGCTCGACGTCCTCATCTACAACATCAACTTCGTCTCGCTCGGCCTCATGGCGGCGTTCGTGTTCCTGTTCTCGACCGCCTTCTACCCCGGGGCGAACCTGTACCTCACCGCGGTCCTCACGTTCCTGCTCGTGATCCCCACGAGCCTCGTGTTCGCGTTCCTCTCGGCCGCCATGCCGCGCTCGGGCGGGGACTACGTGTGGGTCTCGCGGATCCTCCACCCGGCGCTGGGGATGATGTCGAACTGGAACAGCACGGTGTGGTGGTTCATCTACGGCGGGGTCCCCTCCGCCTTCTTCGCCCAGTTCGGCCTGGCGCCGCTCTTCTCCACCGTCGGCCAGATGGCGGGGATCGGGTGGATGGTCGACCTCGGGAACTGGTTCGTGGGGGACGTCGGCACGTTCATCACCGGGACCCTGCTGATCGCGTTCCTCGTGTTCGCCTTCGCACGCGGGATGCGGTTCTTCTTCCGCCTCCAGAACGCGCTGTTCTTCTTCTCGCTCATCGGCCTGGCGCTCACGGCGCTGGTGTGGCTGCTGCGGTCGCGGGCCGCGATCCTCGACTCGCTCGGGGCGGGCCTGGGGGAGGACGTCCTGCGCGGCCTCGGGCAGGCGGCCGCGGAGGCGGGGGTCGCGACCGGCGGCCCGTTCAGCCTGAAGTGGACGCTCCTCGCCGGTACCTGGATCTACATCAACCTCGTGTTCAACCAGTCCTCCGCCTACATCGGCGGGGAGGTGAAGCGGGCCTCGCGGCTCCAGCTCTGGTCGATGCCGGCGGCCGCGATCATCGCCACGGCCTACCTGCTCGTGCTCCTCGGCCTGGCCGACAAGGCCGTCGGGCTCGAGCGGTTCGGGCAGCTCGCCGGGACCCAGGGGCTCCTGTTCACGCAGGTCGCGGCGTTCGGCTCGGGCAGCACGATCCTCGCGCTCCTCATCCTCCTGCCGTTCGTCTTCCAGAGCTACACGTGGCTGCCCGGGCAGCTCGCGAACGCCTCCCGGAACTTCCTGGCCTACGGGCTCGACGGCGTGATGCCCCGGTGGACCGCCTCGGTCCACGAGCGCTACCACACGCCGGTGAACGCGCTGGTGCTCGTGGGGGCCGGCTCGGTCGTCGCGCTCTGGGCGTTCGTCACGTTCCCGTACTTCGCGACGCTCGTCGGGATCTTCGGCTACATCCTCGGGTTCATCGTGGTCTCCGTCGCCGCGATCGCGTTCCCCTACCGGCTCCCGCAGGTCTTCGAGGCCTCCCCGGTCCGCTGGCGGGTGGGCGGGGTCCCGGTGATCTCAATCGTGGGCGCGCTCTCCGTGGTGGCGCTCGTGATCATGGGGTGGGCGTTCCTCACGGACCCGAGCGCCGGGCTCGTCGGGCGGCCCGAGCTGGTCTGGCTGAACATCGGGATCTTCGTCTCGGGGCTCGTGATCTACTTCGTGGCCAAGGCGGTCCAGGCCGCGCGGGGCGTGGACATCTCCGCCGCCTACCGGGAGCTGCCGGTCGAGTAGGCGGCGGGGACGACGGTCCGCGCGCGCAGGTCGGACGGGGCCACGGAGCGGGGCGCCTAGGGCTCGAGCCGGAGGGCCACCGCGCGGCACGGCGCGCCGTCGGCGTCGCCCCCGAGCCGGATCGGGAGGAGGGCCAGCAGCGGGTCCGGGAAGTCCACGGCCCCCAGGTTCGTGAGGTTCTCGCAGATCGCCCCGCCGGCCCCGAGCACCAGCCGGTGGCAGGCGAAGTCCGCGGCCGGGTCGCCGGTGGGGTCCGGGGAGAGCGCGTCGATCGCGACGGTCCGGACCCCGCGGGCCAGCACCTCCTCGCAGGCCGCCGGATCCAGATGGGGGTGGTCGAGGTACTCGGGGGTCCCGTAGCGCTCCTCGGCCCAGCCGGTCCGGATGGCGAGGATCACCCCGGGCCCGAGCCGCTCGGCGACCGGCGCCAGCTCGTCCCAGGTCACGGGCGTGCGCGGGGCGTGGCCGCGGACGTCGGCCACCACGCCGGGCCCGACGAACAGGCCGAGGTCCAGCTCGTCCAGGCGCGGCCCCGCCTCGAGGAAGTGGTAGGGCGCGTCCACGTGGGTCCCGGTGTGGGAGCCAAGCGAGACCGCGAGCACGTTGTAGCCGTGGGTCTCGATCCGGGTGGCCGGCCGGAGCCGGGGGACGGGGTCCCCGGGGTAGACCTGGGTCCGGTCGTCCACGACCAGCGAGAGGTCCACGATCCGCGCGACGCGCACGGAGGGCAAGGTACACGCGTCCGGCCGGACCCGGAGGGGGCGGGAGGACCGGCGGGCGGCCTACGCTTCGGCCCGTGGGACGGTTCGTCCTCCACGTGGACCTCGACGAGTTCATCGCCGCCGTCGAGATCCTCCGCCGCCCGGAGCTCGCCGGACGGCCGGTGGTCGTGGGCGGGGAGGGCGACCCCACCAAGCGCGGGGTCGTCTCGACCGCGAACTACGAGGCGAGGAAGTACGGGATCCGGTCCGGGATGCCGCTCCGGACCGCCCACCGGCGCTGCCCCGAGGCCGTGTTCCTCCCGGTCGACGCCGAGGCCTACCTCGCCGCCTCCCGGGAGGTGATGGCGACGCTCCGCTCGTTCCCCGCGGTCGTCGAGGTGGCGGGCTGGGACGAGGCCTTCATGGAGGTGGAGACCGACGAGCCGGAGGCCTTCGCTCGGGAGGTGCAGCGGGCGGTGCTCGAGCGGACCCGGCTCCGCTGCTCGGTGGGGGTCGGCGACACCAAGCTCCGGGCCAAGCTCGCGAGCGGCTTCGCCAAGCCGGCGGGCGTGTTCCGCCTGACCCGGGCGGAGTGGTCGGAGGTGATGCACGGCCTCCCCACCGACGCGCTCTGGGGCATCGGGCGGAAGACCGCGCGGAAGCTCGAGGCCCTCGGCATCCGGACGGTCGGCCAGCTCGCGCGCGCCGACGAGGGGCTCCTGGCCCGGGCGTTCGGCCCCCGGACCGGTCCCTGGCTCCGGCTCCTCGCGACCGGGGAGGACGCGACGCCGGTGCGCGCGGAGCCCTCCGTGCCGAAGGGACGGGGGATCGAGCACACCTACCAGGAGGACATCGAGGACCCCGCCGAGGTCCGCAGGGAGGTGGCCCGCCTCGCGCGGGAGCTCGCCCGGGAGCTCGCCCCCGAGGGGCGCCCTGCGGTGCGGATCGTGGTGAAGGTCCGCTTCGC
>DATLZM010000284.1:0-15732 GCA_035573995.1 Actinomycetota bacterium
CCCGGCCCCGACCCCGAGGCCGAGACCCGGCTCCGCCGGGCCGAGGAGCGGGCCCGCCTGGCCGAGGAGCGGTTCGCCGAGGCGGCGCGGCAGCTCCGGGGGGCCGAGGAGCGCGCGGCGCGCCTCGAGCTCGAGCTGGAGGAGCTCCGGGCCCGGCCGCCCGCCGTCGAGGCCGGCGCCGATGCCTCCGAGCTGGGGCAGGCGCTCGCCGCGACCCAGGAGCGCCTGCGGCGGGCGGGCGAGCGGCTCCAGGCGACCGAGGAGCGGGCCCGCGCCGCCGAGCGGGAGCTCGAGCAGGTCCGGGGGCAGCTCGAGGAGGCCCAGGCCCAGCTCCGGCGGAGCAAGATGGAGGAGGCCCTCAAGGCCCTCCGCGGCGACGGGGAGCCGCGGCGAGAGGACGGCCGCGGCGAGGGCGCCCGCCGGGAGGAGGTCCCTCAGGCGGGCGAGGGTCCGCTCGAGGACCGGCGCGCCGCGGGTCCCTTCGTCAAGGCGCTCTCGCTCGAGGCGAAGAACGCCCTCTCGGCGATCCTCGGCGTGACCCTGGCCCTCAAGCACACCCACGACCCCGAGGACCAGCAGGGGCTCCTCCGCAAGCTGCAGGCGCACGCGAAGAAGCTGGACCACGTGGTGCACGACCTCGTCGACGCCGACCGCCTGGCCCGGGGCGCCGTGGAGCTCCGCCGGCGCCGCACCGACCTCGACGCGCTCGTCCGCCGGGTGGTCGACGAGCTCGACGTCGAGGCCGAGCGGAACGTGGAGATCCGGAGCGAGAAGCTCGTCCTCTCGGTCGACCCGGTGCGGGTCGAGCAGATCGTGACCGCCCTCCTCGCCGGCGCCGTGAACCGCACCGGCCCCGGGAGCCACATCTGGGTCCGGGTGACGCCCGCGGACGGCGGCGCGCTGATCGCGGTGGAGGACGAGGAGCTGTCCTCCGACGCCGCGCTCTCGCCGGTGGTCCTGCGCCTGGCGGACCTCCACGGGGGGTGGGCGCGGGTCGAGGGCCGGCCCAGCGGCGGGTCGTCGTTCCAGGTGTTCCTCCCGGAACGGACGCCGGCCGGCGAGCGGGGCGAGGCGATCGCCGCGGCCGAGCCCGAGGCGGCCGCCGACTGACGCCCGACCCTACCCCAGCGCGCGGAGGAGCTCCCGGGCGATCACGACGCGCTGGATCTGGTTCGTCCCCTCGTAGATCTGCGTGATCTTGGCGTCCCGCATGTACCGCTCGGCCGGGTACTCGGCCATGTAGCCGTAGCCCCCGAGGACCTGCACCGCGTCGGTCGTGACGCGCATCGCTACGTCCGAGGCCGTGCACTTCGCCACCGCCGACAGGTACGTCGTGCGGGGGTCGTCGGCGTCGCAGGCCGCGAGGGCCCGGTACACGAGCAGGCGCGCCGCCTCGATCCCCATCGCCATGTCGGCCAGCATGAACTGGATCCCCTGGAACTCGGCGATGGGCCGGCCGAACTGCTGGCGCTCGGTGGCGTAGCGGAGGGCCAGGTCGAAGGCGGCCTGGGCGATGCCCAGGGCCTGCGCGCCGATCGTGGGGCGCGAGCGGTCGAGGGTGCGCATCGCGTACGCGAACCCTTCCCCCTCCTCCCCGATCAGCCGGTCGGCGGGGATCCGGGCGCCCTCCAGGATCACCTCGCGGGTCGGGGAGCCGCGGATCCCCATCTTGTGCTCGGGCCTGCCGAAGGAGACCCCGGGGTCGTCCCGGTGGACGAGGAACGCCGAGATCCCCCTCGACCGGAGCGCCGGATCGCGGGTGGCGAACACCACGTAGAGGTGCGAGACCCCGGCCCCGGTGATGAACCGCTTCGTGCCGGTGAGGACGAACCCGTCCCCGGTCCGCTCGTACCGGGTGGCGAGCGCGGCGGCGTCGGAGCCGGCCCCGGGCTCGGTGAGCGCGTAGGACATGAGGAGCTCGCCCCGGCAGATGCCGCCGATCACCCACCGCCGCTGCTCCTCGGTCCCCGCGAGCATCACCGGGATCGCCCCCAGGCGCGCCACGAGCGGGGTGAGCGCGAGCCCGGCCGAGGCCCGGGACAGCTCCTCGATCAGCACCCCGAACGCCAGCGAACCCCCGCCCGAGCCGCCGTACTCCTCCGGGTAGCCCACGGCCATCAGCTCGTTCTCGACCAGGAGGCGGTAGAGGTCCTCGGGCCACTCGTCGGTCCGGTCGATCTCCGCGGCCCGCGGCGCGATCTTCTCCTCGGCGATCTCGCGGACCAGCCGCCGGAACTCCTCCAGCTCCTCCGGAAGCTCGAACCGCGGGGCGTCCATGGCCCGGCTAGTCCATCTCAGACTACTCGGCGCAGGACCAGCGCGTCGCCCTGCCCGCCGCCCCCGCAGATCGCGGCCCCGCCCAGGTCGACCCCCCGCCGGCGCATCTCCATCGCGAGCGTGAGGGTGATCCGGGCCCCGCTCGCGCCGATCGGGTGGCCCAGGGCCACCGCGCCGCCGTTCACGTTCACGAGCGCCTCGTCGAAGCCGAGGACCCGCGTGACGTTCAGGGCGACCGCGGCGAAGGCCTCGTTCACCTCGAGCAGGCCGAGGTCCGGGACGGCGAGCCCCGCCTTCTTGAGCGCGTGCTCGAGGGCGATGGCGGGGACCGTGTGGAGGTGGGCGAAGCCCGCCGCGGACATCCCGTGGGCCACGATCTCGGCGAGGGGCGCCACCCCGAGCCGCTCGGCCCGCTCCTGCGTCGTGACCACCACCGCGCAGGCCCCGTCGGAGACCTGGGAGGCGTTCCCGGCGGTGATCGTGCCGCCCTCGCTGAAGGCGGGGCGGAGCCGAGCCAGGGCTTCGACCGTGGTGTCGGGGCGTATCCCCTCGTCCCGCTCCACGACCGCCCGCTCCCCCTTCCGGCCGGGGACCTCGACCGGGACCACCTCCTCGGCCAGCCGCCCCGACTCCCAGGCCTCGTGGGCCCGGGCGTGGCTCCGCGCCGCCCAGGCGTCCTGCTCCTCTCTCGTGATGCCGAGCTCGGCGTTCACGGCGTCGGAGCTCTCCCCCATGTGCTGGCGGGTGAAGGTGGACCACAGGCCGTCGTGGATCATCGAGTCCACGAGCTCGGCGTGCCCCATCCGCTCGCCGAACCGGGCCCGCGGGATCAGGTAGGGGGCCCGGGACATCGACTCCATCCCGCCGGCGACCACGAGCTCCACCTCTCCGGCCCGGATCAGCTGGTCGGCGAGGGCGATCGCGTTCATCCCCGAGAGGCAGACCTTGTTGATCGTGATGGCCGGGACCTCCTTGGGGATACCGGCGGCCACCGCGGCCTGGCGGGCGGTGATCTGCCCCGCGCCGGCCTGCAGCACCTGGCCCATGATCACGTAGTCGACCTCGGCGGGGTCGACGCGCGCCCGCGAGAGGGCCTCGCGGATGGCCACCGCCCCGAGATCCACGGCGGAGAGGTCCCGGAAGGCCTGGCCGAACCTCCCGATCGGGGTCCGGGCCCCGGCGACGATGACGGAGGGCATGCCATCCTCCTCGGGTCTCGACCCCGCCAGTCTACGACGGCCCCCGCGTAGACTCGGCGCGTGCCCCCGTGGTTCGGCGTCTCGGTCATCCCCTCGGCCACGGGCCGGTCCGACCCGGTCGGTGAGGCTCGCCACGCCGAGGCCCTGGGGTTCGACCTCGTCACGGTGTGGGACCACCTGGAGGGGCCGCACCCCTCGCTCGAGACCTGGACCCTCCTCGCCTGGATCGGCGCGTCGACGTCCCGGATCCGGCTCGGCCCCAACGTCCTGGGCCTGCCCTACCGGCCGCCGGCCGTGGTGGCGAAGATGGCGGAGACCCTGGACCGGCTCACGGGCGGCCGGCTCGTCCTCGGCCTCGGGGCGGGCGCGAGCGACCGCGAGGCCCGGGGCTTCGGCGTCGCCGTCCGCCCCGCCGGGGAGAAGCTCGCGGCGCTCGAGGAGGCGGTGGACGTGATCCGCGGCCTGTGGCGCGAGCCGGCCCTCACGTACCGGGGCCGGCACTTCCAGCTCGAGGAGGGTCGGCTCGAGCCCAAGCCCGCGCGGCCCATCCCGATCTGGCTCGGCGTCTACGGCCCCCGGGGGCTCGACCTCGTGGCGCGCAAGGGGGACGGCTGGATCCCGTCGATGCCCTACCTCCCCCCCGAGGAGGCCGCGCGGAGGCTCCGCGCGATCCGGGAGCGGGCCGAGCGGGCGGGCCGGGACCCCGACACGATCGCCTACGCCTACAACGTCCGGGTCCGGGTCGGCGGGGGGCCGGCGGAGGATCCCGAGCGGGAGGTGGCCGGGGAGCCCGCGGAGGTCACGGAGCGGCTCGCCGGCCTGCTCGCGATGGGGTTCACCTGCCTGAACCTCTGGCTCTCGGGGGACCGGGCGGAGCAGCGGGAGCGCCTGGCCCGGGAGGTGCTGCCCCAGATCCGCGGCGGGTGAGCCCCGGCCCCTCGTCCGGGCCGCGCTCCCGGAGCCAGCGCTCCAGCACGAGCAGCCCGTCCGGGCAGAACGGGAGCTCCCGGGCCATGGCCCGGACCTCCGCGAGCGGGAGGAAGGCCCCCCAGGCGATCTCGCTCTCCTGCGGCCGCACCGGCCCGTCCCAGGCCACCTCGTACACGGCGCCCCAGGCCGGGCCGTCGGCGCCGTCGTAGCGGAGCTTCCAGAGGAACCGGGGCTCGGCGACGACCCCGAGCTCCTCCTCGAGCTCCCGGCGGGCGCCCTCGTCGTAGGACTCCCCGTGGAGCACGACCCCGCCCACGGTCGCGTCGTACATCCCCGGGAACACGTCCTTGTCATCGGTCCGCCGGTGGACGTAGAGGCGCCCACGCCCGTCGGTCACCAGGACGTAGGTGCACCGGTGGCGGAGCCGGCGGGCGCGCATCTCCCTGCGGGTGACGACCCCCGTGACCCGATCCTCCTCGTCCACGACGTCGACGAGCTCGTCCCCGGGGTCCACGGGCGCAGTGTAGGGGGCGGAGAGCCGCGCCGGGGCGGCGGGCCGACCGGCGGCGGGCCGGCGTCGTCAGGGGGGGCGATGGTCCTGGCTCGTAGGGCATCCCGTTGGGGCGGATCCACACGAACCGACCTCCCGTCCGCCGCAGCCCCCAGCCCAGCTCGTGGACGAGGACGTGGTGGAAGACGCAGAGCAGGCAGCAGTTCTCGAGCGTGGTCGGGCCGCCCCGACCGAAGGGCCTGAGGTGGTGGACCACGACGTGCGCCCGGCGGCCACAGCCGGGGAAGACGCAGCCCCGGTCCCGGTGATGGAGCTCCCGAACCATCCAGGGCGGGGGATGGCGCCGGCGAGCCCGGGCGAGCACCCGCCCATCCCCGTCCTCGAAGAGGATCTCCACCCGGGACGTGCAGGCCAGGCGCCGGGCCGTCTCGGGGTGGACCACCGTGCCCCCCTCGAGCTCGGCCCCGGGCCTGGCCCGGGTGAGGGTGTCCCAGCGGGCGTGGACCACGACCGTGGGCCGGTCCACCCCGCCGGCGCGGGCGAGGTGGGAGCGCGCCAGGGCGACCAGCGCGTCGGCCCTACGGGCGTCGTTGAAGTCGGCCCCCTCCTCCCCGGGGAGCGGGGGGATCCGCCGGGCGACGTGGTCGATGGCCCGGGCCACCGCCATGCCCTCGGCGGCCGGGAGCGCGCAGAAGAGCTCGAAGCGGCGGCCCTCCCCGTCGAACCACCACTCGAGGCGGCGGCCGCGGTGGGCCTCCCGGTCCACCTCGGCCTTCGGCCGCGTGGCGAGGTCGGCCCGGACCCGAACCGCGGCCACGGCGACGCCCTTCGCCCAGCGGACGAGCCCCTCCTCGTCCTCGGGCGTGGCGAACCGGGCGAGCTCGAGGACCTTGTCCAGGGAGAGCTCGCCGCGGGCCAGGGCCTGCGAGATCCGGGGCAGGCGCGGCAGGGCCCGGGCCGCCCCCACGATCCGCTGCGCCTTCCAGTACGGCACCCCGTAGCGGCACGAGACGAGGTGGACGAAGCTCCGGAACCCCTCCTGGGAGGGGCGGACCGACCCCTCCGCCCGGGCCACCCCCGCGAGGAAGCCGAGCTGGGCCTCCCCCACCCGAGCGTGGGCCCGATCGAGCCCGTCGAGCGCCTCCAGGTGGTCCGGGCTGGGGTGGTCCTCCCGCCGGAGCGGCTCGGGTCGGGTGCCGCGGTCGGCCCGGGAGGGAGCGACGGTCGCGGCGCTCATGCCCCGGACGCTAGCGCGACGGCGCTCGACGCGCAGTGATCGGGCTCACTCCGAGAGGAACTTCCCCCTCAGCCTCGCCGTGGCCTCCCCCTCCGCTCCGCGCAGGGCCGTCCGCGCCCGGCAGGCCGGCCCCGGATCGGGGAGCGGATCATCCCCCGCTCAGGCTCGGTCGGCGAGGGCCTTCTCGATCACCTCGCGGATCTCGTCGCCCACGAGCTCGTCGCGCTCGAGGAGGGCGTCGCGGAGGGCCTCCACCACGTCGCGGTTCTCCTCGAGCAGCTCGGCCACCCGCTCCCGCTGGGCGGCTAGGAGGTCCTCGACGGCGCGCTTGCCGGCCTCGTCGGCGAGCACCCGGGCCACCAGGTTCCGTCGGCCCACCGGCCCCTCCGCCATCGCCTCGAAGGAGATGAGGGAGCCGGCCATCCCGAACGCCCCCACCATCTTCGCGGCGATCTCGGTGGCCGCGGCCAGGTCCGAGGCCGGGCCGGTCCCCGACTCCCCGAGGAACAGCTCCTCGGCCACGAGCCCCCCGAGGGCGATCGCGATCTGGGCCTCGAGCTCGCTCCGGGTACGCGTGAAGCGCTCCTCCTCGTCGCCGTGGGCGAGGAGCCCGAGCGACTGGCGGCGCTTGATGATCGAGAGCACCTCCAGCCGCCGGCCCCGCCCGAGGAAGTGGGCGGCCGTGGCGTGGCCGGCCTCGTGGGTCGCGACCGCGGCCCGGTCGGCGTCGGTGTAGACCACGGGCTGCTTGAAGCCCAGCTCCTCGGTGAGCTTCGCCTCGTAGACGTCGGCAGCGGTCATCTCCCGGCGTCCCTCCTTGAGCGCCACGAGGAGCGCCTCGTCGAACAGGTGCTCGATCATCACCGGCGTGTAGCCGAACGTGTCGTGGGCCAGCCGGTCGCGCACCGCGGGGTCGTCGAGCTCGGGCGCGTGGGCCTTGCGCGCGAGGAAGAAGTCGATCAGGTCCCGCCGCCCCTGCTTGGTGGGGAGGTCGAAGTAGAGGCGGCGGTCGAACCGCCCGGGGCGGAGGAGCGCGGGGTCGAGGTTCTCCGCCCGGTTCGTGGCCGCGATCAGGAGGATGTTGTTGTAGGTGGGCCGGCCCACGCGGAGCTGGCGGTCGGCCGGGAGGTAGGCGTTCACCCACTGCACCAGGCGCCCCCGCACCCGGTCCCAGAGGGGCGGCTGGTCGAAGGACTGCATCTGGATCAGGAGCTCGTTCACCATCCCCCCGGTCCCGGCGGAGACGGTGTTCGCGACCGCCCGCCCGAGCCCGCCCTCGGCGGGGCTCGCCGCGAGGGCCCCGCGGTCCATCCCGATGGCGTCGATCTCCTCGATGAACCCGATCGCGCCGCCCTCCTTCCGCGCCGCCCTCCGGAGGGCCCGGAAGAACGAGCGGATCCGCGCGGCGGTCATCCCGAACCACATCGACTGGAAGGCGGGGGCCGATATGAACAGGAAGGGCACGCCGGCCTGCTTCGCCATGGCCTTGGCGAGGAAGGTCTTGCCGGTGCCCGGCGGGCCCTCGAAGAGCACCCCGCGGCGGGGGTTGCCGCCGAGCTCCTCGCGGAACGTCGCGTAGCCGAGGAACACGTCGAGGGTCCGGAGCACCTCGTCCACCTGGGCGTCGAGCCCCCGGACCTCGGAGAGGCCCACCTCGATCTGCTCGGGCCGGACCAGGAGGTGGGGCGAGCGGCCCGAGAAGAACGGGAGCAGGGCCATGAGGCCGATCGCGAGGATCAGGAACAGGATCGGCAGGTACCAGACGAACTCCCGCGGCAGCGTGGGCAGCCGGATCGGGTTCTCGGTCGCGTAGCGCCACCAGAGGTAGCCGTCGACCAGGCCGAGGGCGAGGACCAGCCGGAGGACCCGGCGCCGGCGGGTCCGCTCCCGGATCCGGAAGACGTCCGCCCGGCCGGCCCGGAGCAGCTCGCTCCCCCCGACGAGCGCGGTGGCCCTCTCCTTCTCCACGCGTCCCTCCGAGCCCGCGGCCGCCGGCCCATCCCCCGGACGGCGCGCCTCCCTCGGCCGCATCCTACCCCGGGGGGCCTCCCGCCACATCGGCCGTTCGGCGGGGGTCCCCTCCGTCCCACGGCCCGGACCACCACGCGGGCGGGCCGCTCGCCTCGCCGCGGGACGCCCCAGCCGCTAAGGTTCGCGCCGGGATGGCCAGGAAGAAGCTCGCGGAGGTCGGCCAGCGGGAGCGCCGGGCGGTCGGGGCGCTCCTGCGCGACGTCCGTCGGGCCGCCGGGTACCGCTCGGTGGAGCTGGCCACGGCGACCCCCGGCTGCCCCGCCGCCCGCCAGACGATCTACGCGTACGAACGCGGGAGGCTCGTCCCCTCCCTGGCCCAGTTCCTCGACCTCGTCGAGTTCTACGCCACCACGCCGGCGCCCGGCGCGGCCCCGCCCGCGGACCTGCGTGCCCGAGCGGTGGCCGCGATCGCCGCCGCCCTCACGCTCCCCAACTACCAGGTGGCCCGGGCCGTGGAGCTGATGCGCCGGCTGCAGCCCGCGCTCGAGGGGGGGCCGTAGCGTGTTCGAGCGGATCGACCACGTGGGGATCGCCGTCCGGGACCTCGAGGCCGCCGTGGAGCGCTACCGCGCCGCGCTCGGCGCCGAGCCGGTCCACCGGGAGCGGGTCGAGGAGCAAGGCGTCGAGGAGGTGCTGTTCCGCCTGGGCGACGGCTACGTGCAGCTGCTCGGCGCCCTCGGCCCGGACACACCCGTCGGCCGGTTCCTCGAGCGGCGGGGGCCCGGCGTCCACCACGTCGCCTACCGCGTCCCGGACGTCGCCCGGGAGCTCGAGCGCCTGCGGGCCGCGGGGTTCCGCCTGGTCGACGAGGCGCCCCGTCGCGGCTCCCGGGGGACGACGATCGCGTTCGTGCACCCGCAGGGCATGGAGGGCGTGCTCGTCGAGCTGGTGCAGGAGGGCTGAGCGACCGTCGCCCGTCGGCTACGGCGAGAGGCGCTCGACCAGGTAGCGGAGGCTCAGCGGGTAGCGGTACTCGATCGACATGTGGCCCGCGTCGAACAGCTCGAAGCGGACGTCGGTGACGCCGATCGCCTCGAGGGCCCGGCGGAACGCCTCGGCCCCGAGGTCGAGGTACCACTCGTCCCTGGTCCCCGCGTCGATGTAGATCGCCCGCATCGAGCGAAGCGCCTCGGCGTACCGCGGCACCATCCGGACCGGGTCCTTCTCGAGCCACCGGCGCCACACCTCCTCCCGCAGCTCCCCGGTGGCCGGGTCGAACGGGAGGTGGACCGTCCCGTCGGGGTCGGTCGAGTAGCAGGCGGCCATGCAGTAGGCGTTCAGCAGGACGGCGTCGTGCTCCTTCGACATCGCCGGGCGGCTCCGGAGGTCCTCCCAGAACCGCTCGAACGAGCCCCCGTAGTGGTCGCGGAGGGCGCGGGCCGCCTTGGGGAAGTCGGGGAGGTAGCAGGCCTCGAACAGCGCGTCCCCGGCGTGGGTGGCGAACCCCCGGAAGCGGTCGGGGCGGAGCATCGCGGTCACCATCGCCCCGTAGCCGCCGCTCGACTTCCCCTGGATCCCGCGGTGCTCGGGCCCGGGGAGCGTCCGGTAGCGGGCGTCCACCCACGGCACCACCTCGTCGCAGAGGTAGGTGTGGTAGCGGCCGGTGCCGGGGGAGTCGAGGAACTGCGAGCCGCCCAGGCTCGTCCAGCAGTCCACGAACACGACGAGGGCGGGCGGCGCGCCCCCCGAGGCGAAGAGCTCGTCCACGAGCTCGGGGTAGTTCGGGCGGAACGCGCTCCGGTTCCGCCACATGTCGAGCTGGCCGGTGAGCCCCTGGATCACGTAGACGCTCGGGTAGCGACGGTCGGGCTCGTCGTCGTAGCCCGGCGGCACGTAGACCCAGAGCGGCCGGACGTGGGGGTCGCCCAGGGGGTTCCCCCGGAGCGCCTCGCTCTCCACCTCGTGCTCGTCGATCCGCCCGACGAGATCGCGGGACCAGGGCAGCACCTCGGGCCCCTCTACGCCGGGAGGTCCCGGAGGCCCGGGCGGGGCGCCGAGACCAGGACGGCCACGTTCCCCTCGGGGAGCCTCCCCTCGCCCATCAGCTGGTGGACCCGGCCCGTCTCCTCGTAGCGGTAGACGCCGCCGAGCGTCGTCTCGACCTTGCCCTCGCGCACCAGGTCGTTGAACGCCCGGGCCTGCTCGTCGTTGAACAGGTGGGAGCCCTGGTAGCGCTTCTGCAGGTACCAGAGGTAGCGGACGTCCACCACCGTGTCGTAGCCGGAGGTCCCCGCGCAGATCACCACCATCCCGCCCCGGTCGCAGACGAAGATCGAGGTCGGGATGGTGTCCTGGCCCGGGTGCTCGAAGACGATCCTCGGGTTCCGCCGCTCCCCCAGCGCGTCCCAGATCGCCTTCCCGAACGCCTTGGCCCCCTCGAGCCAGTCCTTCCACCCGGGCGAGTCCCACCGCGGCGGGATGCCCCAGTGGGTGAAGTTCCTCCGGTTCACGTACCCCACCGCGCCGAGCTTCTTGCAGTACTCCCCCTTCTCGTCGGAGGAGACCACGGCCACCGGCAGGCCCCCCGCGAGCTTCACCAGCTGGATCGCCATCGACCCGAGCCCGCCGGCGCCGCCCCAGACCAGCACGACGTCGCCCTCCTGGACGGTGTGGGGTGGCCAGCCGTGGAGCATCCGGTAGGCGGTGCCGCCGGTGAGGGTGGGGGCGGCGGCCTCCTCCCACGTGAGGTGCTCGGCCTTCGGCAGGCACTGGTGGGCCTGGACCTTCGTGAACTGGGCGAACGAGCCCCAGCAGGTGTCGTAGCCCCAGACCCGGAAGCTCGCGGCGAGCCCCGGGTCGTTCCCGGCGAGGACCCAGGGGTCGTCGGGGTCCCACTGCGCGGCGTGCACGACCACGTGGTCCCCGACCTTCACGTTCGTGACCTCGGCGCCCACGGCGTAGACCACCCCCGAGGCGTCGGAGCCCACGATGTGGAAGTCGGTGGGCTCGCCCCAGCGGGCCTGGGTCTTGGTGACGTCGACCGGGACCCCGCGGGCCGCCCAGACGTTGTTGAAGTTCACCCCGGCCGCCATCACGAGGACCAGCACCTCGTCGGGGCCGATCTCTGGGACGTCGATCACCTCGTCCTGGATCGACCGCTCGGGCTCGCCGTAGCGCTCGGGCCGGACGAGCTGCGCGTGCATCCTCGGGGGGACCTCCCCCACCGGCGGGATCTCGCCGATCTCGTACAGGTCCTTCGCCACGCTCTCACCCCTCCCGGATCGATCTCCGGCCGCGCCCGGGGGCCGGGCGGGCCGCGGCGTCCCGCGCACGATAGGCGACCCGCGCGGGGGGCGACAAAGGTCCGCCGAGGGCGACCTCAGGGCCGGAGCTCGACGGGCCCGGCGGCCGCGAACTCGCCGTCGGACGCGAGGGCGGCGTCGAGTTCCTCGTCGATCACGACCCGGAGGCGCTCCCCGGGGTGAACATACGCTCGTTCTTACGCTGACCCATCCCTCGCGAGCGCCGGGCAGCCCGCGGCCCGGGGGCACCAGCCGCAGTACGGGCCGGGCCGGAGGGCGGGCGGGGCGCCCGCCGCGAGGGAGGCGGCGGTCCGCGCGGCGGCCACGACGCGGTCGGCCGCGTGCTCGAGCACCAGGTCCCCGACGTCCTCCGCCTGCCACTCCCCGGACTCGAGGAAGACGGTCGCGACACGCGCCGGCGGCACCCCGAACCGGAGCGTGAGCAGGAGCGCGTAGAACCGCATGTCCTCGGGGTACTCCGGGTAGGCCCCGCCGCTCTTGAGGTCGATCGCGACCCGGGTCGCCCTCCCCGGCTCCGGCCTCCCGAGCACGAGGTCGATCCGCCCCGAGAGGACGAGGGCGCCGCCCGCGAGCTCGACCCGCACGGGCAGCTCGGAGACCGGCGCGAGCTCGCGTCGGAGCTCCCGGAGCGGGGGGAAGGTCCCGCGGAACAGCGCGAGGCGCCGGACGGCCTCGGCGAGGAGCTCGTCCTGCTCCAGCCGATCGAGCTCGCGCCAGTAGGAGGCGAAGGCGGGGTCGTCCTCGAGGAGGCGCTCGGCGGAGCGGAGGCAGACCGCGTGCGGGTCGTGCTCGTCCCGGGCCCCCACGTCGACCTCGATCGCGCGGTGGAGGAGCGCGCCGAGCGCCGTGGTCCGCGAGTGGGCGAACGGCGGCCCTTCCCCGGCCAGGCGCGAGGCGAACGTGCCCTCGCACCGGTCGCGGTCGTTCAGCGCCGCCTTGCCGAGGAACAGCGGCTCGGGGAGCTCGAGCCCCTCGAGCCCCCGCTCGATGCGCGCCCGGAGCCGCGCGGCGAGGTCCGGTGGCGCCGTCCGGGATCCCGCGCGCACCAGGCGCTCCAGGGCCCGGCGCTGGACCGCCGTGAGCTCGACCGGCCTCGCCTGCACGGGCCGATGCTACGGCCCCCCACCGACGTTCCCGTGGAGCGCCGGGCCCCCGGGGCGCCGGTCGCTCAGAACCGGAACAGCGGGTCGACCAGCGTGAACGGGGCCTGCGGGCCCAGCGAGGCGAAGACCGCGAACAGCGCGAGCGCCGCCCCGAGGAACATCACGTTGCGCCGGAAGAGCAGCTGCTGCGTCATCCGCTGCTCCCCCTCCATCTTCCAGTACGGGTGGAACCAGAGGATGGTGGGGATCGCCCACAGCGCGATCATCAGCGACCCAAGGTCCGGCCAGACCCCGAGCGCGATCGAGCCGGCCCCTGCGACCAGCCACAGGCCCGCCGGCCATCCGGCGAGGCCGGGGAACGGGAAGCCGACCGACTTCGCGTAGCCCTCGGCCTGCGCCCCCTGGCGCAGGTGGAACATCGAGGTGGTCAGGAACGGCAGGGCGAAGACGACCCTGCCCACGAGGAACACGATCCCGGCCGCGTCGCTCATGCCTCCTCCTTCCCCCCGGGCGTCGCTGCCTCGCCCGGCGAGCGCCCCCGAGCGTCGACCACCGCCTACTATCCGGATGATAGCGACCGCAGCCAGATAAGCGGCTGGCCGGCGAGTCAGGTGGCTGGCCGGACCGCCCAGCGGCGGCTCCAGCGGGTCATGGCCTCGAGCACCGGGGCCAGGTCTCGACCCCTCGCGGTGAGCGCGTACTCGACCCTCGGGGGGATCTCGGCGAACTGCCGCCGGGTGACGATGCCGGTGCGCTCGAGCTGCTTCAGCCGGGCGGAGAGCACCCGGTCGCTCAGGCCGGGCACCCTGGCCAGGATCTCGGTGAACCGCCGGGGGCCATCGAGGAGGGCCCAGAGGATCTCGCCGGTCCACTTCCGGCCGAGGACCTGGAGGGCCGCCGTCGCGGGGCAGCCCGCGTCGCGCGCTGCCTCCCGTCCCCCGGCCGAGCGTCCCACGGCAGCGAATATAGCCGCGACCGCCGTCCGCGGATGGGCGTACCATCGGGGGGGAGGCGCGGTGCGGTCGCCGACGTGGGCCTGGCTGTCCGAGGCCCGGCGGGCCGAGCTCGCCGCGGAGCTCGTCGCCGAGCCGGTCATCGGGTGGCGCGCGTGGCGGCTCCAGCCCACGATCGACGGGTACGCGCTCCGCTCGCTCACCCAGGACGAGGACCCCTGGCCCCGCCGGTCGCCGTTCCACGCGCACTGCCTCCGGCACGTGAACCACGGCCCCGCGCCGGGGGCCTCCTGCGTCTGCGGGATCTACGCCTGGAAGGAGCCCTCGCAGCTCCGCGGGGCGGCCCGGGCCCGCCCCTCCGTGGTGGGCACCGTCGCGCTCTGGGGCCGGGTGGTCGAGCACGAGGGCGGGTACCGGGCCGAGCACGCCTACCCGCAGCGCCTGCGCCTCGCCTGCGCGCGCTGCCTGGCCGAGGGGACCCCGGGGACCGTCGGCGGCCTGTTCCACGCCACCGGCTGGCGGAGCCTCCTCGCGACCGGCGAGCTGGTCTCGCTCTGCGCCCACCACGCCGGGCCGCTCGTCGATTCCCTCCTCGACCCGGGGCCGGTGGAGCGGGGGCTGCTCGCTGCCTACGCGGTGGACCTGCTCCCGAGCGACGCCGTCCCGGCGCCCGCGCCTCCGCCGCCGAGGAGGCGATGGGCCCTGGGGCTCCGGCGCCGCGCGGAGGGCGGTCCCGGGGGGCCGGGCCGGAGCCCGTAGCTCAGAGCGGCGGCTCGGCGGGGGGCACCTCCTCGGGCTCGCCGATCACGGCCGCCCGGCGCGCGATCGCCGCGAGGGCCCCGATCACCACGGCGCCCCCGGCCGCGGCGAGCGGCGTGATGGGCTCCCCGAGGAAGGCGCGGGCCGCGATCGCCGCCACGACAGGCTGGAGGAGCGTGAGGAGCGAGGAGACCCAGACGTCGACCGACGCGTGGGCCCAGGAGAGGAGGACGTGGCCGGAGGAGGCGCCGACCACGAAGACCGCGAGCATCAGGAGGTCGCGGCGATTGATCACGAGGAGCGGCTGGCCGGCCAGCGCCGCGAGCGGGGTCATCAGGAGCGCCGCCACCCCGAACACGACCGCCATGTACTGGAGCGGGGGCACGGTGCGCCGCGCGCGCTTCGACACCAGGAAGTAGCCCGTCCAGGCGAGGAGCGAGGCCGCGGCGAGGAGGTCCCCGGAGAGGCTCCAGGCGGGCGTCCCCGAGGAGCCCACCGAGACCAGGACGGCGCCCGCGGTGGCCAGGCCCATCCAGGCGACGTCGCGGGCGGTGACCCGCTCCCCGAAGAGCGGGCCCGCGGCGAGGAGCACGAGCGCCGGCTGGAGGGCCGAGATCACCGCGGCGTCGGCGAGGGTCGTCCGCTTCACCGCCGAGAACCAGAGGGCCATCTCGGCGCCGAGGAGGATCCCGCCCGGCGCCGACGCCCGCAGCATCGCCGGGGTGATCCGCCGGCCCGTGCCGAGCGTGACGAGCGCGAGGAGCGCGGTCCCCATCCACAGCCGGTTCGCGCCGAACGTGAGGGCCGGGAGCGGGGACAGCTTGATCAGGACGTTCACCACGCCCCAGATCGCGACGGCCGCGAGCACCGCTGCCGCCCCGGAGCGCGAGGCCCGGACCCCGCTGCGCGCCTCCTCCCGCACGCGCCCATGTTCCCAGGGCGCCCGGGCGCTGCCCCGGCGCGGTCGTTCGCGCCCGGCCCGGGCGGCGCCCTAGGAGGGTCGATCCGGGCGGAACGGCTCGAGCGGCAGGGACGGGGGCTTCCCCGCCGCGAGCTCGGCGACCAGCTTCCCCGTGGCCGGGGCCTGGGTGAAGCCGAGCGTCCCGTGGCCGGTGGCGACGAGCACGCCCTCGACCCCGGGCACCCGGCCGATGGCGGGCAGGTCGTCGGGCATGAGCGGGCGGAAGCCGAACCACGGCCGGGCGTCCCGGGCCGGCGGGGGTTCCCGGAGCGTCCGGAGGCCGGCCCGGAGCACGGCGCCCGCCCGCACCGGGTCCGGCACCCGACGGAACCCCGCGAGCTCGAGGGTCCCCGCGAACCGCACCCGGCCGTCCAGCGGGAGCACGACGACGCGCGTGTCCTCGTCCATCACCGGCGTCCGGGGGAGGCCCTCCCCGGCCGGGAGCGTCGCGCTGTAGCCGGTGGCCGGCTGGATCGGCAGGCGGAGACCGAGCCCCCGGGCGAGCCGG
>DATLZM010000285.1:0-11314 GCA_035573995.1 Actinomycetota bacterium
GGCGTCCTCCGCCCACGCCAGGAACACCTTCCCCGCCGAGCCCGCGGTGAGCGGGAGTGCGGCGCCGACCTCGACGATGGTCCGGAGCTCGTGCGCGGACTCCACGGCGTCCACGCAGACCCGCCGGTCGCCCGAGCGGACGTAGAGCTGGACGCTCTCGCCGGTCCCGCGGGCCAGCCGCTCGAGCGCCGGATGCGCGAGGTCGCGGAGCGGGAGCTCGCGGAGCGCCGAGGCCGCGAGGCGCAGGAGGCGGGGACCGGGCCGGTAGCCCCGGCCCTCCGCGTGGACCAGGAACCCGAGGGCGACGAGGGCCCGCAGGAGCCGGTGGGCGGTGGGCCGGGGGAGGCCCGTGGCCTCCACGACCTCCGTGAACGTCCGGGCGCCGGCCTCGACGGCGTCGAGGACGGCCGCGGCGCGGTCGAGGACGCCGACGCCGCTCGCCGCGCCGATCCCGCTCGGCGCACCGCCGCGGTTCCCCCCGCCGCCGCGGTTCCCGCCGCCGCGGTTCCCCCCGCCGCCGCGCTCTGCTATCCTGCGCATGCCCGCTTCATGGTACTGAGTTCCGAGATATGGAATACGCGGGATAGCGGTGATCGGGCGGTGAACGAGCGGTGAGCGAGCCGAGGACCCTCGCGGAGAAGGTGTGGGAGCGGCACGTCGTCCGGCGCGCCGAGGGCGAGCCCGACCTGCTCTACGTCGACCTCCACCTGGTCCACGAGGTCACGAGCCCCCAGGCCTTCGACGGGCTGCGGATGGCCGGGCGCCGGGTCCGCCGGCCCGACCTCACCCTGGCCACGATGGACCACAACGTCCCCACCACCCCCGGCCCGGTGGAGGACGAGATCTCCCGCCGGCAGATGGAGGCGCTCGAGCGGAACTGCCGGGGGTTCGGGATCACGCTGTTCCCGCGGGGCCACGCCGGCCAGGGGATCGTCCACGTGATCGGCCCCCAGCTCGGGCTCACCCAGCCGGGGATGGTGATCGTCTGCGGCGACTCTCACACGAGCACCCACGGCGCGTTCGGCGCGCTCGCGTTCGGGATCGGGACGAGCGAGGTCGAGCACGTCCTCGCGACCCAGACCCTCCCCCAGGCGCGCCCTCGGACGATGGCGATCACCGTCGAGGGCGACCTCCCGCCGGACGTCACCGCCAAGGACGTGATCCTCGGGATCATCGCGCGGATCGGGACCTCGGGGGGCGTCGGCCACGTGGTCGAGTACCGGGGGTCGGCGATCCGGTCGCTGTCGATGGAGGGCCGGATGACCGTCTGCAACATGTCGATCGAGGCCGGCGCGCGGGCGGGGATGGTCGCCCCCGACGACACGACCTTCGCCTACCTCGAGGGCCGGCCCTACGCCCCGAAGGGCCGCGACTGGGAGCGGGCCCTCGACGACTGGCGGCAGCTCCCCACCGACCCCGGGGCCTCCTTCGACCGGGAGGTCGTGATCGACGCGGGCGAGCTCCGACCCTACGTCTCGTGGGGCACGAACCCCGCCCAGACGGTGCCCATCGACGGGGTCGTGCCGGACCCCGCCTCCTTCGAGGACCCGGGGCAGCGCGAGGCCGCCGAGCGCGCCCTCTCTTACATGGGCCTCGAGCCGGGCACCCCGATCCGGGAGATCCGCCCCGACGTCGTGTTCCTCGGCTCGTGCACGAACAGCCGCCTCGAGGACCTCCGCCTCGCGGCCGGGATCGTGGCGGGGCGGAAGGTCGCCCCCGGGGTCCGGGCGATGGTCGTGCCGGGCTCCACGATGGTCAAGCTGCGGGCGGAGGAGGAGGGGCTCGACCGCGTGTTCAAGGAGGCGGGCTTCGAGTGGCGGGAGTCGGGGTGCTCGATGTGCCTGGGGATGAACCCCGACATCCTCCGCCCCGGCGAGCGGTCCGCCTCGACCTCGAACCGGAACTTCGAGGGCCGCCAGGGCCCGGGCGGGCGGACCCACCTGGTCTCGCCCGCCGTGGCCGCGGCCACCGCAGTGCTCGGCCGCTTCGGCACGCCCGACGAGCTGCCCCCGAGGGAGGTGTGAGGGGTGGAGCCGTTCCGGGTCCACACCGGTCGGGCCCTCCCCCTCGGGCTCCCCGACGTCGACACCGACCAGATCATGCCCGCCCGCTACCTGAAGCGGATCGAGCGGACGGGCTTCGGGGAGTTCCTCTTCGCCGACCGGAGGAAGGACCCGGGCTTCCCCCTCGACGACCCCCGCTACCGGGGCGCCACGATCCTCATCGCGGGCCCGAACTTCGGCTGCGGCTCCTCCCGGGAGCACGCGGTGTGGGGGATCGCCCAGGCCGGGTTCCGGGCGGTGATCGCGCCGTCCTTCGCCGACATCTTCCGCGGGAACTGCCTGAAGAACGGGGTGCTCCCGGTGGTGCTCCCGCAGGAGGTGGTGGAGCGGCTCCTGGGTGCGGTCCGGGCCGACCCGGGCCTCGAGCTCACCGTGGACCTCGAGGCCCGGGAGGTCCGCGGGGCCGGGGTGGTGGCCGGCTTCGGGATCGAGGAGGACGCCCGCCGGCGGCTCCTGGAGGGCCTGGACGACGTGGCGATCACCCTCGAGCACGAGGCCGAGATCGCCGCCTACGAGGCCCGCCGCCCGGCCTGGATGCCGACCCTCGCCTGAGCCACCGGCCCGGGCCGATCGAGGGAGGGTCGGGGAACCGCTTCGCCGCGCGGCCCGTCGTTCCCTGCGGGGGAAGCGTGGCTGGCAGAACGGCGATCATCCTCCTGGCCTCCGCGGTGGGTGCCGCGGGCCTCGCTCTCGCCGCGCGGACCCTGGGGGTCGCAGGCACCCCGCCCGCGCTCCCGCCGGACGCCGCGGTGGCGAACGGGCCGATCTACTTCCGGGTCGGCGGAGGGGACGGCCCGAGCTGGATCGACGCGGTCGAGCCCGACGGCTCCGGCCGTCGGACCGTCTTCGGCGCCCCCGGGACGCCCAACCGCGTCGCGCAGATCGCCTGGTCCCCGGACGGCACGCGGATCGCCTACCAGGATCCGGTCCTGGACGAGCGCGGGATCTTCGTCGCCGACGCCGATGGCGGCAACCCCGTTCGACTGACGCGAGGCGCCAACGACGCCTGGCCGTCCTGGTCCCCCGACGGCACGACGATCGTGTTCTCGAGCAGCCGGGCCGAGCCCTCCGTCGGCCCGTGCACCCCGGGCGCGGACCTCCGCTGTCCCACCGACATCTACGCGATCGGGGTGGACGGCTCGAACCTTAGTCGCCTCACGACGGACCCCGCCCCCGAGTACCAGCCGGTCTGGTCGCCCGACGGCGGCGCCATCGCGTTCGTGCGCACCGTCCGGGTCGAGACGGGATCGGGGATGTTGGAGGTTCCCCGGATCTTCGCGATGGACCCCGACGGCACGGACGTGCGGCAGGTCTCGAGCGGCGAGGGGAGGGGCGACGAGGCCCCGAGCTGGTCGCCGGACGGGACCCGCCTCGTGTTCGCGAGGTGGAACGGGGGCTGGAGCATCCGGGTCGTGGACGCCGAGCGGTCGCAGGAACGGATGATCCTGGGCGGCGCCTGGTTCGCCTACGAGGCCGAGTGGTCGCCGGACGGCGAGCTCATCGCCTTCGTCGGCAACCCCACGGCCGGGGACTACTCGCCTGAGGACGCACTGTACGTGATGCGGCCGGACGGGAGCGGGATCCGCATGCTGGCCGATGCCCCCGGGTACGGGGTGGCCGGGGACATCGCGTGGCGGCCGTCGCCCGTCGGCGCCTCGCCGACGCCGCCGCGCGCCGAACCCGCCACGATGGACGTCGAGGTGTCCACGGTGCGCGGGGTCGCCGAGTTCCCGAGCGCGGTGGCGGTGGGCGAGGGCGGCGTGTGGGTCACGGCGCCGAGCCAGGACGACTCGGGCGGGGGCGAGGTGGTCCGGCTCGACCCGGGGACCGGCGAGGTCGTGGCCAGGATCCCCATAGGTGCGGCCCCCGGGTGGGACTTCGGCGGCGCCGGGCTCGCCGTCGGGAGCGGCGGCGTGTGGACGGTCGGCACCGCTCGAGCGGAGGACGGCGGATGCTGTGACGGCCTGGTCAGCCGGATCGACCCCGCGACGAACGCCGTCGTCGACGAGCTCAGGGTCTCCGGGATCACCGGCGGCGATCTCTGGGTAGATGGGGACGCGGTGTACGTCCTTGGGTTCCAGTCCCACGGTCCCGGACTCGAGCTGGCCAAGGTGGAGGCGGCGACGCACGAGACCCGTTGGCGCGTGTCGGTCCCAGGCCAGTGGTCGCAGACGGTCTTCGTCGCCGGCGGCTCGGTGTGGGTCCTCGGCACGGAGCCCGGGTCGCGCGGCCCGATCGAGGCCAGGTCGCTCTACGCGTTCGACCCGGCGACCGGTGCGCTCCGCGACCGGGTCGACGTGCCGGCCATCGTGTTCACGCCGGTCGTGCAGGGGGACGGCGTCTGGCTCCGGACGGAGGAGGGCGCGCAGCGGTTCGATCCGGTCACGATGCACCTCGACGACCCGGTTCGGCTCGGCGCCGGCTGCTGCACCGGCCCGTTCGTGCCGGATGGGATGGGCGGCGCCTGGCTCGTGTCCACGCCGAACGGTGACGCCGGGCGGTCGATCTGGCACCTCGATCCCTCGGGGACCGTGGATGCCGTGGGCAGGGTCGAGGACGAGGAGGCGTTCGAGCAGATGCTCGGCCAGTCGTACGCGTTCGACCCTGAGACCCAGACGATCTGGGTCCAGCACTACCGGGACTCGGTCGCGCGCGTGCGGCTGGTGACGGCCGAGCCCTGACCTGGTTGGGTTGAGCCGGGCTCACACCCCGGTTCTTCCCGGGGTCCGGTGCCCGAGGACACCTCCTGAGCCGTCGGATATGCGGGATATGCTGCCTGCATGGCGGAGGTCCTGCTCTTCATCGACGATGAGCTGCTCGCCCGGATCGACCGAGCGGCCCGCCGCGCCGGGCTCAGCCGGAGCGCGTACCTGAGCCGCCTGGCGGCGCGGGAGCTCGGTGCGGCGCGGGGCCGGGGAGGGGACCCCCGTGCCCGGAGGGCCGCGGCCATCCTGGACGCCCTGTTCCGGGAGCGCGGTGCCCCAGAGGAGGGCACGGCGGCGGTCCGCGCGGACCGGGACTCCAGGTGACCGAGGTCGTCCTCGACGCGTCGGTCGTCCTGAAGTGGTTCGCGCCCACCGACGAGGCCGGCGAGGCCGAGGCCCGGGTGCTGCGGGAGCAGTACCTCGCGGGGCAGCTGGAGATCATCGTCCCCTCCCTCCTGTACCTCGAGCTGCTCAACGTGACCGGCCGCCGGTGGGGTTGGGACGAGCGGGCCCTGCTGGATCTGGCGACGAACCTGGAGGCGCTGGGGTTCGAGCCGGTCGAACCGGGGATCCACCGGGTCGCGGCGTGGGTCGCCCGCGGCCTCGCCGCGTACGACGCCTCCTACGTCGCGGTGGCCGAGGAGCGAGGTGTCCCCCTCGTGAGCGACAACGGGGCGATTCTGGAGCTCGCCGGGGAGGTCGCCCGACCGCTCGTCCGCCGCTGATCCGCCGTCCAGGCCCCGGAGCCGCCCGGCGTTGGTGGCCGTCACGGCAGCCGGTACGTCCGCAGGGAGGTGTGCCGGGCGATGGCCTCGAAGTCGGAGTCGCAGCTGTCGGGCCCCCGACGCCGGGCACCGAGGCCAGGGTCGTGGACCACGATCGCCGCCGGGTCGCTGGGCACCCTGACGGTCGGCCGTCGGGCGATCGGGTGTCCCCCGAAGTGGGGACTTGCTCTCTCTCTCTCTCTCTCTCTGTCTATGGTTCTGGCGGCGCTTCGTTCCCGGAAGGGGGGATTTATGGAGGGAGGCGGTGATTTAGGTTGGGGGTAGCTGCGGCCGTCGGACCACTCATGTCACGGGCGAGAAGGCGACGGCGTCGGAGGAAACGGACTAGCCCAGGCGACCTGGCGGCCTAACCAGTTGTCGGTCCCCGCGGGGAACGGTTGTCGTTCCTCGGGAGTTGGAGGAGAAACCGATCTGGAGGTGTTCGAGATGCGTAGGGCGACCCTGGTGGGTGGGCTCGCGATCTTGGTTGGTTTGACCTACGTCGGAGTTGCCGATGCGCTGACACAGACCGTGACCGCAAGCATAAGCAAGCCTTCGAGCACATCGATTAAGTGTGGGGGGTTCAACGACGTCGAAGGCACGAGCGCCATGGCCGAGGTGGGTGTGAGTTTCGTTTGCCAGTACCGAGACAGCGCGGGCGCATGGCACGATGTCAACCCACCGGCCCCAGCGAACATCTGCCGAGACCAAAACACATGTTCGGGATCCGAGACGATCACCTGTTCCAACGATGGGCTGCCCGCTGGGACGTGGGTGTTCCGGGGCCAGGCCGACGGTTGGCATGTTCACTACAATGGAAATCGACACGATTTCCCAGGAACAGCCGTTACCAGCACGACCAAGTCCTACACATGCACGGCATGACCCCAGCTGCGAAGGGCCGTGCCGTGTAGTTCGTCGGCTCCCCTGAGGATCGGGTTAGGCGGGAAGGACGGGGCTGCATTCGCTCGATCCTATGGATCGGTGGGCGGAACCGGGTCACGGACCGGCGGCGATTCGATGAGCCGTCGGTCGGCGGCCTTGACGGTGCTCGGGGTGGGTCTTGCGCTGTCCACGTTCGCGGGGCTCGAAGCGATCCACCTGCTCGATCGCCGGTTCGAGTCACGCGATCTCCCCGTCTGCCGGGTCGTCACCCGGAAGCTCGTCATCGCGCTCACCTTCGACGATGGTCCCGACCCTCGCTACACGCCTGCGGTCCTCCATCTGCTCTCGCGCTTCGGAGCTCGTGCCACCTTCTTCGTGATCGGGCGGAAGGCGTCTAGGCATCCAGGGCTCGTCGCCGAGGAGGCCCAGCGTGGGATGGAGATCGCGGGTCACACGTGGTCGCATCGACGCATCGACCGACTCTCACCCGACCAGATGAGGGTCGAGCTCGATCGCACCGAACGAGCGCTCGCCTCCTTCGGCACGTCCTCGCTCTTCCGGGCGCCCTTCGGGTCCTTCCTGCCGGAGCAGGCCGAAGCGATGCGTGCATGGGGGGTTCGGCCCGTCCACTGGTCCGTCGCCGTGGATCACCTCGTGGACGGACTCGGTCTCTCGGCGGGCGAAGCGGTGCGGTGGCTCTCGTCCGAGGTTCGGCCGGGCGACATCCTCCTCTTCCACGATGCCCCCCTCGGGTCGGACGATCCGGAGGACCCCCGACGGGCGACGCTGGAGGTCCTGGCCCGGCTGCTCCCCGCCCTGGAGCGAGTGGGCTATCGCTTCGTGACCGTGAGCGAGCTGCTGAGAACCGGGGAACCGGTCCTCGCCCGGCCCAGGCCCTGGTTCTGGCAGGACGGCTTCGCTTGCCCTCCGCGGACCGCGGTCACCCCGGGAAGCGCAGCCCCTGGGCCGCGAGGTGGTCGGCTGGCTCGGTCGTGAAGAGCCAGTCCCGGAACCGGTGGTGCGGCTCGATCGTCGGGCGCGGCTCGAGCCCCCGGTCGCCGACCAAGAACCAGCCGTACCCGTGCGGGGAGAGGAGCGCTTCCAGGCGGCGGGGGTCGGCGACCCCCGCGAGGACCTCGCAGAGGATGTCCGGCCGCCGCTCGGCGAGGAACCGCTGCCCGTGGCGGAACACCGCCTCCTCGGTGCCCTCGACGTCCACCTTCAGGAGCGTGCGCCCCTGGGGCAGCTCGCCGTGCAACGAGTCCAACGACCGGAACCGGACGCGCGGCCCCCGATCGAACCGGATCCGGCTGGAGTAGAAGGACGGGAGCGCCGACCCGCCGGCCCCCGTCGGGACGCGCATCTCGAGCCCCGGCTCGCCGATCCCCTCGAGGTGCGCCGTCACCTGGGGCAGCACGTCGTTGCGGACCAGGTTGTCGAGGAGCGCCTTGTAGACCTCGGGGACGATCTCGAAGGCGTGCACGTGGGCCTCGGGGTTCGCGGCCGCCGCGACGAGCGAGAAGAGGCCGGTGTAGGCGCCGATGTCGAGCACGACCTGGGCCCGGCGGGCGAGGGCGGCGAAGACCTCGAGCGCGACGGCGTCCTGCGGCCGGGGGCGTCGTCCGTCGCCCCAGTACAGCTCCTTCGCGATCTCGCAGCGCGCCGGGTTCAGCATCACGAACCGGAGCTCCCCGACGCGGCCCTCCACCTCGCGGAGCCTCGCCGGGGCCGGGAGGCGGCCGATCGCGTCGCGCGGGCCGGCGATCCGGGCCACCTGGCGGAGGACGAGGTGGGGTGCCCGCCACGACAGGAACCGCTTCACGGGCGCCTTGAGGCCGTACCAGCGCTGCCGCCTCAGGTCGGTCCCCTGCCGATCCATCGCGTTCCCGCGACGATAGCACGGGGCCTTCGAGGCCCGGCCGGCGGCTCATCCGCGCCGCGTCACGGCAGCGGGTACGTCCGCAGGGAGGTGTGCCGGGCGATGGCCTCGAAGTCGGCGTCGTTGTGCAGGAGCGTGGCGCCCGCCCGGATCACCGGGACCGCGATGAGGCAGTCACTCAGGGCTCTCGGCGTCTCCCCCGCCTCCCGGCACGTGCGGTAGATGGCCGCCGCCTCCTCGAAGTCGGCGAGGCCCCGGAGGCGGAGCAGCGGGAAGGCGACGAGCCGGCTCCGGAGCGGGCGGAGCTGCTCCGCGGCGGCGCCGGCCAGGAGCTCCATCACGATCACCTCGGTGAGGGCGACCTCCTCCCCGCGCTCCAGGCGCTCCGTGAGGATCCGGGCGGTCGGGTGCCCGCTGCCCCGGAGGAACTCCACCCACGCCGAGGTGTCCGCGACGATCACCCGGGTCGCCCGAGCCGGGAGCGGCGCATGGCCCGGAGGTCGCCCTCCCAGCCGGTCCCCGCGAGGTCCAGCATGTCGCGGGGGCTCGCCTCGCCGGCCACGGCGCGGAGGGCGAAGTCGATGGCCTCCCGCTTGGTCCGGAGCCCGTAGAGCCGCATCACCCTGGCGATGAGCTCGTCGTCCACGACCACGTTGGTCCTGCCCACGCGGGCGAGCATACACCTTTCTACACATGCAGGTGTACGACCATGGCCCGACGGGGCTCAGGCCGAGGGAGCGGCGGCCCCGAGGTGGGCGCGGAACCAGTCCGCCGCCAGGTCCGCCACCCGCTCCAGCGCGCCCGGCTCCTCGAACAGGTGCGTGGCGCCCGGGACCACCTCGAGGCGGGCGGGGCAGCGGAACAGCGGCAGCACCTCACGGTTCAGCTCGAGGACCACGGGGTCGTCGCCGCCCACCACGAGGAGGGTCGGGGCCCTGACCACGGGGATCGCCTCCCGGGCGAGGTCGGGCCGCCCGCCCCGGGAGACGACGGCCCGGACCCCCTCCCCGAGCTCGGCGGCGGCGCGGAGGGCGGCCGCCGCCCCCGTGCTCGCGCCGAAGTAGCCGAGGGCGAGCCCGGCGGTCGAGGGCTCCCCCCGGAGGAAGCGCGTGGCGGCGAGGAGCCGCTCGGCGAGGAGGGGGATGTCGAAGACGAGCCGCCGGTCCAGCGCCTCCTCCTCGGTGAGGAGGTCGAAGAGGAGGGTCCCCATCCCCTCCCGGCGGAGCCGCTCGGCGACCATGCGGTTCCGGGGGGAGAGGCGGCTCGAGCCGCTCCCGTGGGCGAAGGCCACGACGCCCCCGGCCCCCTCGGGCACGGCCAGGTCGCCGGGCAGGGCGAGACCGTCGGCGGGGATCTCCACGGGCCGGGGCTCGGTCGTCACCTCGGGGACCACTGTGCCACGCTGGGGTCGGGATGGGGATCCGCCTCGCCCTCGCCGGCGACACGATGCTCGGGCGCGGCGTGGCGCGCGAGCTGGAGCTGGGGACGCCGCCCGAGGGGCTCGTCGCGCCCGAGGTCGTCGAGGCGGCGCGGTCCGCGGACCTGTTCGTGCTGAACCTCGAGTGCTGCATCTCGGAGCGGGGCGAGCCCTGGCGGCGCCCGGGGAAGCCGTTCTTCTTCCGCGCGCCGCCCATCGCCGTGCGGACGCTCGTCCACCTCGGGGTCGACTGCGTGACGCTCGCCAACAACCACGCGCTCGACTTCGGCGAGGAGGCGCTCCTCGACACCCTCGAGCACCTCCGCGCCGCCGGGGTGCGAGCGGTGGGCGCGGGGCCCGACGAGGCCGCGGCCCGGGAGCCCGCGGTGCTCGAGGCGGAGGGGTTCCGCCTCGCGGTCCTCGGGGTCACCGACCACCCCGCCGACTTCGCCGCCGGGCCGGACCGGCCCGGGGTGGCCTTCGCCGACCTGTGGTCGGGCGTCCCGGCCTGGCTCCCGGAGGCGGTCCGGCGGGCGCGGGAGCGGGCGGACGCGGTGCTGGTCACGCCGCACTGGGGGCCGAACATGACGCCCGAGCCCGTGCCCCACGTCCGACGGGCGGCCCGCGCGCTGGTCGAGGCCGGGGCGGACCTCGTGGCCGGCCACTCGGCCCACGTCTTCCACGGGGTGGACGGGCGGGTGCTCTTCGACCTCGGGGACTTCCTCGACGACTACGCGGTCGACCCGGTGCTCCGCAACGACCTGTCGCTGCTCTGGTTCGTGGAGCTCGAGCCGGGCGGCCCGCGGTGCGTCGAGGGGCTCCCGCTCCGCCTCGAGTACTGCTACACCCGGGTCGCGGAGGGCGAGGACGACGCCTGGATCGAGCGGAGGCTCGGGGAGGCGTGCCGGCCCTTCGGCGCTCGGGTCGAGCGGGACGGGGGGATGCTCCGGGTGGTCGGGTAGCTCCTGGCGGTCCGGCGAGCCCGGCCGGCGGGGTATCGTTCGGCCGTCGAGGGAGGAGGGAGTGCGCAGGAGCGGCTCGGTCTTCGTCGCGGTCGCCCTGATCGGCACCGGGGTCCTGCTGTTGCTCCGCGACGCCGGGGTGGTGAGCCGGGAGGTCCGGGTGTGGCCGCTGCTCGTGCTGGTCTTCGGCGCCGCGATGCTCGTGGACCGGCTGGCCGCTGGGTCCCTCCGGGAGGACGGGTTCGCCTGGCCCCTCGTCCTGATCGCGGTGGGCGCGCTCTTCCTGCTCCAGGACCTGGGGGTGGTGGAGCGCGAGCTGTCGGTGTGGCCGGTGCTCCTGATCGCCGTCGGCCTCGGGATCGCGCTCTCCGGGCTCGCCGTGGGCCGGCCCGGGGGCGAGGTGGCGGTCGAGGTCGTCCCGCTGGACGGCGCCGCCGCCGGCCGGGTGGTGCTCCGCCACGGGGCGGGCCGCCTGTCGGTCGGCGCCACCCACGAGCCCGGCACGTTCCTCGAGGGGACGTTCGTGGGCGGGGTGGACCGCCGGGTCGAGCGGCGGGCGGAGCGGGTCGAGGTGCGGCTCGGGCCCCCGGCCGGGGTCCTCCGGGCGCTCGCGCCCTGGCGCCGGGGGCGGGGCCGGTC
>DATLZM010000286.1:0-11748 GCA_035573995.1 Actinomycetota bacterium
GTGGTGGGTCCGCGCGCGCCGACGCCTGCCCCGGCCCGCGGCCATCGCCCTGTGCGCGCTCGCCCCGGTCCTGATCTGGACCCGGGCGGTGGGCGCGGGCCCCCCGGCCGGGCTCACGGTGCGGTTCCTCGACGTCGGCCAGGGGGACGCCGCCCTGGTGCGCTCGCCGGGCGGGGCGACGGTCCTGGTGGACGGGGGCCCGGACCCGCGCGAGGTCGCCACCGAGCTGGCCGCCCTCGGCGTCCGCCGGCTCGACCTGGTCGTGGCGACCCACCCACACGCCGACCACCTCGAGGGGCTCCCCGCGGTCCTCGCCAGGTTCCCCGTCGGGCTCGTCCTCGAGCCGGGGTGCCCGGCCGACGCGCCGTCCTACGCGGCCCTCCTGGACGCGATCTCCCGGGCGGGGGTCCGGATCCTCCACCCGCGGGCCGGCGACCGGATCGTCGTGGGCGACCTCGTGCTGGACGTGCTCTCGCCCGCGGCCTGCTTCGTCGGGACCGACTCGGACCCCAACAACGACTCGCTCGTGATCCGCCTGGCCCGGGGCGACGACGTCGTGCTGTTCGCCGGGGACGCGGAGGAGCCGGCCCAGGAGCTGCTCCTCGGGCTGGGCCGGACGCTCCGCGCCGACGTGCTCAAGGTGCCGCACCACGGCGGGGACACCTCGCTCGACGCGTTCCTCGCGCAGGTGGCGCCGGAGGTCGCGGTGGTGAGCGTGGGGGAGGACAACCCCTACGGCCACCCCGCCCCGGAGGTCCTCGCGGCGCTCCGGGCCGAGGGCGCCCGCGTCCTCCGGACCGACCGCGACGGCGACGTGGTGGTCACCTTCGACGGGGAGGGACGGGTGCTAGCATCGAGCGCGACCAGGTGATCCCCGCCGACCCGTGACCCGTCCCCGGCGCCCGCCCCCCGTGCTGCTCCTCTGGGGCGAGGACCCGTTCCTGCTCCGGGAGGCGGCGCTCGAGGCGCTCGGAGGGGTCCGTCCCCGCGAGGTCGAGGGCGGCGCCTGGGCCGGGGGGGAGCTCGCCGACCTCGCCACCCCCTCCCTGTTCGGCGAGGGCCGGGCCCTCCTCGTCACCGAGGCCCGCGCCCTGCCCGAGGCGGCGCACCGCGAGCTCGCCGCCTACCTCGCGGCGCCGTCCCCCGACGCCTGGCTCGTGCTGTGCGCGACGGTCCCCGAGCGGGGGAAGCCCCCGGCCCGCCTGGTCCGCCTGGTCCAGGGGGTGGGCGAGGTCCGCGAGGTCCGGGTCCCGCGGAAGGACCTGGCCGCGTGGGTCCTGGCCAGGGCCCGGGGAGCCGGGGTGGACCTCGCCCCCGACGCCGCCCAGGCGCTGGTCGAGACGGTGGGCGAGGACCCCGGCGCGCTCGACCAGGCGGTCCGCCAGCTCGGGTCGGCCTTCCCCGGCGAGCGGGTGGGCCGGGACCTGGTCCTCCGCCAGTTCCGCGGCCTCGGGGAGCAGCACGTCTGGGACCTCTGCGACCGGGCCTTCGGGAGGGACCTGCCGGGGGCGATCCGCGCCCTCCGCTCGCTGCTCGAGGCCCGGGGCGACCCGCTGCTCGTCGTCGGGGGCATCGCCGCGCGGCTTCGCGAGCTGGTGCGGGTCCGGGCGCTCCCCGAGCGGATGCCGCCCGCGGAGCTCGCCAGGGCCGCGGGGCTGCGGTTCGAGTGGCAGGCCAGGCGCCTGCGCGACCAGGCCCGGCGGTTCCGGATGGAGGAGCTCGCGACGATCCACGCCGAGGTCGTGGAGGCGGACCGCGCGCTCAAGTCCGGGGCGCCGGAGGACGTGGTGCTCGCGGCGCTGGTGGCGGCGATCGCCGGTGGGGACTGAGCCTCAGGAGGCCTGGGCCTCGGCGGGCGGCCGGGCCGCCCTGGCGAGGGCCCGGGCCAGGCGCGACTTGCGTCGGGCCGCGGCCCGCTTGTGGATCACGCCCTTGGCGGCGGCCTCGTCGAGCTTCCAGGCGGCCACCCGGTAGGCCTCGGCGGCGCGCTCGAGGTCGCCGTCGGCCACGGCCGCCCGGACCTTCTTGGCGAAGGTCTTGAGGGCCGTCCGGACCGACCGGTTCCGCAGCCTCCGGCGCTCGTTCTGGCGGTTCCGCTTGATCTGGGACCTGATGTTCGCCACGGCGTGCGAGTCTACCAGCGGCGGCCCGGCGGCTCGGCGTTCCGTACGATGGCCGGGCGTGACCGAGGTCTCCCTGATCCGGAACTTCTGCATCGTGGCCCACATAGACCACGGGAAGTCCACCCTGGCCGACCGCCTCCTCGAGCTCACCCACGCCGTCCCCGAACGCGAGATGCGGGAGCAGTTCCTGGACCGGATGGAGCTCGAGCGGGAGCGGGGGATCACGATCAAGGCCCAGGCCGTCCGCCTGGCCTACGAGCGGGGGGGCACGCCCTACGTCCTGAACCTGATCGACACCCCCGGGCACGTGGACTTCACCTACGAGGTCTCCCGGTCCCTCGCGGCCTGCGAGGGGGCGATCCTCCTGGTGGACGCGGCGCAGGGGATAGAGGCTCAGACCCTCGCCAACTTCCACCTGGCCCGCGACGCGGGGCTCGTCGTGGTGCCGGCCGTGAACAAGATCGACCTCCCGCAGGCGGCCCCGGACCGGGTGGCGGGGGAGCTCGCGGAGCTCGTGGGCTGCGCGGAGGGGGACGTCCTCCGGGTCTCGGCGAAGACCGGGGAGGGCGTCCCCGCGCTGGTCGAGGCCGTGATCGACCGGGTCCCCCCGCCCCGCGGCCGCCGCGAGGACCCCCTCCGGGCGCTGATCTTCGACTCCGCCTACGACCCCTACCGCGGGGTCGTGGCCTACGTCCGGGTGGTCGACGGGGTGCTGCGGTCGCGGTCCCGGATCCGCTTCATGGCCGTCGGGCTCGAGGTCGAGGCCGAGGAGGCCGGGGTGATGGCCCCCGACCCGGTCCCCGTGGCCGAGCTGGGGCCGGGGGAGGTCGGGTACCTGGTCACGGGGGTGCGGGACGTGCGCCAGGCGAAGGTGGGGGACACGATCACGGCGGCGGGGAAGGCCGCGGCCCGCGACCCGCTGCCGGGCTACCGGGAGCCGAAGCCGATGGTCTGGAGCGGGCTCTACCCCGCCGAGGGCGGCGACTACACCGCGCTCCGGGACGCCCTGGAGAAGCTCCGGCTGAACGACGCCGCGCTCGTGTTCGAGCCCGAGACCTCGAAGGCCCTGGGGTTCGGGTTCCGCTGCGGGTTCCTCGGGCTCCTCCACATGGACATCGTGAAGGAGCGCCTGGAGCGCGAGTTCGGCCTGGAGCTGATCGCGACGGCGCCGAACGTGGAGTTCCACGTGGTGCGCGGGGACCGGGTGACGGTCGTCCACAACCCGAGCGAGATGCCGCCCCCGGGCACCTACGACCGGGTGGAGGAGCCGGTCGTGCTCGCCACGATCATCACCCCCAAGGAGCACCTGGGACCGGTGATGGACCTGTGCCGGTCGCGGCGGGGGGAGCTCATGGACCTCCGCTACCTCTCGCCCGAGCGGGTGGAGCTCCACTACCTCCTCCCGCTCGCCGAGATCATCTTCGACTTCTTCGACCAACTGAAGTCCCGGACCCGCGGCTACGCGTCGCTCGACTACGAGCCCTGGGGCTACGAGCCCGCCGACCTGGTCCGGGTCGACGTGCTCCTCCACGGCGAGCCGGTGGACGCGTTCTCCGCCGTCGTGCACCGGGAGAAGGCCTACCCCTACGCCCGGCGGATGGTGGAGCGGCTCAAGGAGCTCATCCCGCGCCAGCTCTTCGACGTGGCGATCCAGGCCGCGATCGGCTCGCGGGTCATCGCCCGGGAGACCGTGAAGGCCAAGCGGAAGGACGTCCTCGCCAAGTGCTACGGCGGCGACGTCACCCGCAAGCGCAAGCTCCTCGAGAAGCAGAAGGCGGGGAAGGCGAGGCTCCGCCGGGTGGGGAAGGTGGACGTGCCCCAGGAGGCGTTCATCGCGGCGCTCCGGGTGGACCGGCGGACGGAGGCGCGATGACGGCCGGGCGGGGCCCTCGACGGGATCGGCGGCGGGGGCAGGCCTCGCGGCCCGACCCCCGCCCGACCACCGCTCGGCCTGCCCCCGCCGCCCCCGACGCGGTCACCCCGAGCGGTCTGTACGTGCATGTCCCGTTCTGCCTCACCCGCTGCGGGTACTGCGACTTCAACGCCTACGCGGGGCTCGGGCACCTCGCGGGGCGCTACGTCGCCGCGCTCCGGCGAGAGGCGGACCTCGCCGCGCCGGGCTGGGCGGGGGAGCGGTTCGTCTCGGTCTTCTTCGGCGGGGGGACGCCGACCACGCTCGAGCCGGCCTGGCTCCTCGGCGTGCTCGACCACCTCCGGGAGCGGTTCCACGTGGAGCCCGGGGCCGAGGTCACCGTGGAGGCGAACCCCGACACGGTGGACGAGCGCTCGCTCGCGGCGCTCCGGGCGGGCGGCGTCACCCGGCTGTCGATCGGCGCGCAGTCGTTCGACCCGCGGGTGCTGGAGGCGCTGGAGCGGGTCCACGGGCCCGGGAGCGTCCGGCGGGCGTTCGCCGCGGCCCGGGCCGCCGGGTTCGGGAACGTGAACCTGGACCTGATCTACGGGGCGCACGGCGAGAGCCTCGCCTCCTGGCGGCGGACCCTGGAGGAGGCGATCGAGCTCGGCCCGGAGCACGTCTCGGCCTACGCCCTCACGATCGAGCCGGCCACGCCGCTCGGGCGGAAGGTGGGGGCGGGGCTCGTGCCGCCGCCCGACCCGGACCTCCAGGCCGACATGTTCGAGCTGGCCTGCGAGCTCCTCCGGGGGGCCGGCTACCGCCACTACGAGGTGTCGAACTGGGCGCGGCCCGGCTCCGAGTGCCTCCACAACCTGGGGTACTGGGAGCGCCGGCCGTACCTGGGCCTCGGCGCGGGGGCCCACTCCGCGCGGGGGGACCGCCGGTGGTGGAACCTCCGCCCGCCGCTCGCGTACCTCGCGGCGGTGGAGGCCGGCCGGCTCCCGCTGGGCGGCGAGGAGCGGCTCACGCCGGAGGAGCGGCGCCTCGAGGAGGCGCTCCTGCGCCTGCGGACCTCCCGGGGCCTCCCCGCCTCGGAGGTCCCGGCGGATGCGGCCGCCGAGCTCCTCGCGCGGGGGCTCCTCGCGCGTTCGAACGGCTACGTCGTCCCCACCGAGCGGGGGATGCTGCTCCTGAACGAGCTCGTCCTGGCGCTCGCCGGCTGACGCGGGGCCGGTCAGTCGAACGGCTGGAGGTCGACGCCGCAGGCCCGGCCGTCCGAGCCGAACGGGGGCGGCAGCGGGTCGCCCACCGGCTGGGTCGTATCGATCGCGTCCACGACCCGGACGGTGCCGTCCGGCTGGAGCGCGAGCCTCGCGACGTGGACCTCCTCGGTCCCCGAGCCCGGGCCCTCCACCGGGTGGTACGCCCAGGCGACGACGAGGACGGGGTCCTCCGGATAGCCCTCGCAGGCCACCGTTCCCTCGAACCCCTCGTCCCCGCCGGTCCAGATCGACAGGGGCTCGCCTGGGCGGAGGCCCGCCGGCCCGTGCCCGGGGGCCGCGACCGTGACCGGCGCGAGCTCGGGGCCCGGCCGGACCGAGAACAGGAGGAACTGCGGCGTGCTGGCGGCCTGGGCCAGCACGACGAGCTCCTCGTCCCCGTCGGCGTCGAGGTCGGTCGCGTCCCACGGTTCGCACATCACGCAGTGCTCGAGCGGTCCCCACCAGGCGTCGGCGAGCCCGTCCCCGGTCACGTCGGCGGCCACGATCGTCTCCTCGAGCCCCTCCGGGCACGACCCGTCCTCGCGGAGGGGCGCGCCGGTCCACGCCGTGCCCTCGGTCCCGTCGCCTGCGAGGTCGATCCCGCGCAGGCCCTCCACGTGGCACAGCCGGAACGGGAGGCCCACGTCCCGCCCCAGCCCGTCGTCCAGGCTCGGCCTTGGCTCGACCGCCGGGGAGCGCGCCCCGGCCGGGAGCGGCTGCCAGGTGGGATCCTCGCCCCGTCCCACGAGGTCGATCGCGCCGTCCTCGAGGCGGAAGGTGTAGGTGAAGTCCTCGCCCTCGCCGGTGGTACCGCTGAACGCGAGGAACCGCCCATCGGGCGACCAGGCGAGATCGTCCGCCGGCGGGTGAACGTCACCGGGGAGGATGGCGAAGAGGTCGCGTCGGTCGGACCCGTCCGGGCGCATCAGGTACGGCCGGCCGTCGACCGAGAAGGCGATCCACCCTCCGTCGGGGGACCACGCCGGGGAGGTCTCCGAGACCTCGGGCGTCGCCGTGATGTTCACGAGATCCTCGAACCCCTGGCCGGCGAGGGGAGTCTCGGTCACGTCGTAGGACCCGGCCACCGGCGCGACGTAGATGTCCCACGGCCCCTGGTCCTGGCTGGCGCCGGAGGAGGCCTGGAAGGCGATGCGGGTCCCATCGGCGGACCAGGTGGGGTGGGCCACGTCGATGGCGTCGGTCCCCGGGACGAGCCGGAAGCCGCCCGTCGCCACGTCGAGGATGTAGATCCCGTAGGGTCCGCCCGGGGAGCCGGCGAACGCGATCCGGCGTCCGTCAGGCGACCACGCGGGATCGCTCACCACGATCGGGTCGGTGAGCCATGTGGGGGAGCCTCCCTCGACCGGCACCGTGGCGAGGACGGCGCGGCCGTCCTGCATCGAGGGGATCGTGTGCACCACGAGGATCGTCCGTCCATCCGGGGAGGCGGCGGCATCGGTGTAGGTGGCCGCGCCCGGCGGGGTGAGCTGCCGTGGTTCGCCACCCTCCGGCGGGATGGCGAGCAGGTGGACGCCCCGCTCCGAGCGCGCGGAGAACACGATGAGCCCGTTCCCGGGGCCGGGGGTGGCCGGCCGCGTGCGGGAGGTGGCGAAGACCCTGGCGAGCGCGTACGTCCCGCCGATCGTCCCGGCGACGACCGCCACGGAGAGGGCTCCCGCCTGGATCCGGCGGACCAGCCGCCGACGGCGCCTCCGGCGCCGGACGCGCTCGAAGGGGTCCTCGTGCCCCGGGCTCGGCGCGAGCCGCGGGAGCTCATCGCGGAGCAGCTCATCGAGGCGAGACACGCGCGTCCTCCTCCTCGTCCTCCTCCACCCCGAGGGCGGCGGCCAGGGCCCGCCGAGCCCGGTGGAGCGAGGTCTTCACGGTGCCCTCCGAGACCCCCAGGGCGTCCGCGATCTCGGCGACGTCCATCCCCAGGTGGTAGCGGAGAACCGTCGCCTCCCGCTGGCGGCGGGGGAGGGCGGCGAGGGCCCGTCCGAGGTCCACCCGGGCGTCGGCCTGGGCGGTCCCGGGCTCCGAGGGGGCGGCGACGAGCCGCTCCCGGGCCCGGAGCTCGGCGCGGAGGCGCCGCAGCCCGCTCCTCGACAGGTTCATCGCCACCCTCGTCACCCAGGCCGGCAGGGACCCGATCGTCTCGCCGCGCTCGGACCGCTCCCAGGCCCGGGCCAGGGCCTCCTGGACCGCGTCCTCGGCGGCCGGGCGGCTCCCGGCGACGAGCGCCACCGCTCCCACGATCCGCGGGTACTCCTGCGCCAGGAACGCCCTGATCGTCCCCTCGTCCAGGGGAGCCCCCTCGTCCGGTCCCACCGAGATGACGCGCCGAGCGTGCCAGAGGCTGACGGCCCGGGGGAGGAGGCCCTGCGGCGAGCCCGGGGGCCCCTCCGGCGCCCCTTCGCGGGCTGTTAGCACTCAGCCTCCGTGAGTGCTAAACATAGGTGGATGGCGGAACGCACCACGGAGCTGGGTCCCCGCAAGGCCGCGGTCCTGCGGGCCGTGGTCGAGGAGTACGTGCGCACCGGCGAGCCCGTGGGGAGCGAGACGATCGCGGAGCGGGCGGGCCTGGGCGTCTCCGCGGCCACGATCCGGAACGAGATGGCGGCCCTGGAGGAGCTGGGGTACCTCTCGCACCCCCACACCTCGGCCGGCCGGGTGCCGACCGACCTCGGCTACCGCTTCTACGTCGACCAGCTCCCGGGCGCGCTCCGGCTGCGGGAGGCGCAGCGGCGGGCCATCGCCGGGTTCTTCGCCGAGACCATGCTGGACCTCGAGGACGTGCTCCGCGGCACGACCCGGCTGCTCTCGCGGCTCACCCAGTACGCGGGCCTGGCCGTCCCGCCCTCGATCGCCGAGGAGCCGATCATCCGCCTGGAGCTCATCGACATGGGCTCGGCCCTCATGGTCCTGGTGGTCGGGCAGCACGGCCGGGTGGACAAGCGGGTCTTCGACCGCCCCCGCGACCTCTCGGAGGGGACGGTGGCCGAGGTCGAGCGGAAGCTCGCGGCGGTGCGGGGCCAGACCCTCGCCGGGGCGAGCGCCCTGGCCCTGCGGATGGCGGCCGAGGCCCCCGAGGGCGAGCGGGAGCTGCTCCGCTCGGTGGCCGAGGCCCTCGGGGAGCTCCAGCGCGCCGCGGAGCCGCACGTCCTCGTCACGGGCGTGGCGAACCTCGCCGAGGACGTCGCCCACTGGCGGGGGGAGACGGTCCGCCGGCTGCTCGAGGCGCTCGAGCGCGAGTCCTCCCTCCTCCGGCTCCTCCGGGAGGCCGGGACCCTCGGCGACGTCTCGGTGACGATCGGCGCGGAGCACCCCGCCACCGGGGAGTGGGACGCGTCGCTGGTGGCGGCGCCGTTCGGCGCGGGGCGGACGCCGCTCGGTACGATCGGGGTCGTGGGCCCGACCAGGATGGACTACCTCACGGCGATGGCCACGGTGCGGGCCGTGGCCCGCCGGCTCTCCGAGCTCGCGACCGAACTCGGCGCCTAGCCTTCGAGCGATGGCCGCGACCCGGGACCTCTACGAGATCCTGGGGGTCGACCGGGACGCCACCCAGGAGGAGATCAAGCGGGCCTACCGTCGTCTGGCCCGGGAGCTCCACCCCGACGTGAGCGACCGCCCCGACGCCGAGGAGCGGTTCAAGGAGGTCACCGCGGCCTACGAGATCCTCTCCGACCCCGAGAAGCGCCGCCAGTACGACCTGTTCGGTCAGGGAGGGGGCCCGCCCGGCTTCCCCTTCGGCGACATCCAGGACATCTTCGAGTTCTTCTTCGGCACCGGGGGGTTCGCCCGGCCCCGGCAGCGTCGCCGGCCGACCCGGGCCCGCCGGGGCGACGACCTGTACGCCGTGCTCTCCCTCACGTTCGAGGAGGCCGCGTTCGGGACGACCAGGGAGGTCGAGGTCGAACGCCTGGCGGTCTGCGAGCGCTGCGGGGGGACCGGGGCGGAGCCCGGCACCGGCACCCGCCGCTGCCGGACCTGCGGGGGCACCGGGGAGGTCCAGGAGGTCCGCCGGAGCGTGTTCGGGACGATGATGACCGCCCGCACCTGCGGAGCCTGCGAGGGGACCGGCGAGGAGCTCGCGGCCCCCTGCGCGGGCTGCGGCGGCGAGGGGCGGGTCGCGGCCCGCGAGACGGTCGTGGTGGAGGTGCCGCCCGGGGTGGCCGATGGGCTCGAGCTCCGGGTGAGCGGGCAGGGCCACGCGGGGCGGGGCGGGGGCCCGCCCGGGGACCTCTACCTCGCGCTCCGCGTGGAGCCGAGCCCGCTCTTCGAGCGCCGGGGCCAGGACCTCTACGGGGTCCTGGAGCTCTCGTTCGCCCAGGCCGCCCTGGGGGCGGAGGTCGAGGTCCCGACCCTGGACGGCGTGGAGCGGGTCCGGATCGCGCCCGGCACCCAGCCGGGGACCGTGCTCCGGCTGCGCGGCAAGGGCGTCCCGAACCTCCACCGGCGCGGCCGGGGCGACCTGTTCCTCACGGTCGAGGTGGAGGTGCCGAGGGACCTGGGGAGGGAGGAGCGCCGACTGCTCGAGCGCCTGGCGGAGCTCCGGGGGGAGGGCGCGGCGGGGCGCCCGGTCCGGGCCCGCCTCCGCCGGCCCGCGTCGTGAGGCGCTAGCATCGACGGTCCGTGGGGCGCGACTGCGTGTTCTGCCGGATCGCGGCGCGGGAGGAGCCGGCCGAGATCCTCCACGTCTCCGACCGCGTCGTCGCGTTCCGCGACGCGAACCCCAAGGCGCCGACCCACGTCCTCCTGATCCCCAAGGAGCACCTGGCGTCGGTCGCGGAGATCGAGGACCGCCACGGCCCGATGCTCGCGGAGCTCCTCCAGGCCGCCGTCCACCTCGCGAGGGCCGAGGGGATCGACCGGCGGGGATGGCGCCTGGTCACGAACGTCGGGCCCGACGCCGGCCAGTCCGTCCACCACCTCCACTTCCACCTCCTCGGGGGGAGGCGGATGGGCTGGCCGCCGGGGTAGCCGGGTGGCGAGCGCGAGGTCGGTCCGGGGTGCGGTCGCCCGCCGGGGAGGGGCCTCCGGGCCCGGCGGCCGCGGTAGGATGGCATCGATCGGAGGCGATGGGAGGGCTGGGGCGCCACCCAGGGACGGACGCTTGGCGGACGCCACGAGCCAGGTGAAGATCCTCGTGCCGGGCAGCCAGCCGATGGTGGCCCTCCTCGGCCAGCACGACGGCTTCCTCAAGCTGATCGAGCAGGCGTTCGACTCCGAGATCCTGGTCCGGGGGAACGAGATCACGATCTCGGGGCCCAGGGAGGAGGTCGAGCGCGTCGCCACCCTCTTCGAGGAGCTGATCACGCTGTTGGAACAGGGGCACGAGCTCACGGAGGCCTCGGTGGGCCAGACCATCGAGCTCGTCAAGGGCGAGGAGGCGCGGCCCTCCGAGGTCCTCGGCGACGTGCTGCTCTCCACCCGGCGGGGCAAGGGGATCGCCCCCAAGACGCTCGGGCAGAAGCGGTACGTGGACGCGATGCGCCGGGCGACGGTGACGTTCGCGATCGGGCCGGCCGGGACCGGGAAGACCTACCTCGCGGTGGCCACGGCGGTGAAGGCCCTCCAGGAGCGGGCGATCTCCCGGATCATCCTGACCCGCCCGGCCGTGGAGGCCGGGGAGCGCCTGGGGTTCCTCCCCGGCACGCTCTACGAGAAGATCGACCCGTACATGCGCCCGCTCTACGACGCCCTCTTCGAGATGACCGGCGCCGACGCGCTGCCGCGCCTCATGGAGCGGGGGACGGTCGAGGTGGCCCCCCTCGCCTACATGCGGGGGCGGACGCTGAACGACGCCTTCATCATCCTGGACGAGGCCCAGAACACCACGCCCGAGCAGATGAAGATGTTCCTCACCCGGCTCGGGTTCGGGTCCAAGGCCGTGGTGAACGGCGACGTGACCCAGATCGACCTCCCCGCGGGCCAGCGCTCCGGGCTCGTGGTGGTCGAGGAGATCCTCCGGGGGATCGAGGGGATCGAGTTCGTCCACCTGGGCGCGCGGGACGTCGTGCGGCACAAGATCGTCCAGGACATCGTCGAGGCCTACCGCGTCTACGGCGAGCGGGCCCGCGCCGGCGAGTGAGGCCCGGGCAACGATGAGCGACGACGACGGCAGCCATCCCCGGATCCTGATCTCCAACCGCCAGCGGCTCCCGGTCGACGAGGCCGCCCTCGCGGGGCTGGCCCGCGAGGTGCTGGTGGCCGAGGGGGTACCGCGGGCCGAGCTCTCGGTCTCCCTGGTCGAGGACCGGGAGATGGCGGAGCTCCGGGAGCGGTTCCTGGGCGAGGCCGGCCCCACCGACGTGCTCGCGTTCCCCATGGGGGAGGAGGACGAGGACGGCACGCTCCTCCTGGGCGACGTCGTGATCGCCCCGGCCTACGCGCGGCGGCGGAACCCGGACCTCGCCGCCGAGCTCCGGCTCCTCCTCGTGCACGGCGTCCTCCACCTCCTGGGCTACGACCACGAGGGGGAGGAGGAGCGGGCCGAGATGTGGGC
>DATLZM010000287.1:0-6960 GCA_035573995.1 Actinomycetota bacterium
CGGCCGCCGTCCCGCCCGGCCGGAGCCCGGCGGGCGCCGTGGCCGACGCCGCGCTCGGGACGCCGCCCCTCGTCACGCCCGGCCACGGGCTCTCCGCCGAGGCGTTCCTCTCCGACCCGTTCGCCGTGGACGACGAGCTCAACACCGCCTACGCCTGGGACGCGGGCGTCGCGGTCGGGGGGTTCCTCCGCGGGCTCGAGGAGGGGAGGATCCTGGGCCGGGCCTGCCCGTCGTGCGACCGGGTCCTGGTGCCGCCCCGGATGTTCTGCGAACGGTGCTTCCGGCCCACGACGCGGTGGGTGGAGCTCCCCGGGACCGGCGTGGTCCAGACCTTCTCGATCTGTCACGTGTCGTGGGACATGCGCCCGCTCGAGGAGCCCGAGATCCCCGCGGTGATCGCGCTCGATGGCTCGGACGGGGGGCTTTTGCACAAGCTCGGGGAGGTCCGGCCCGAGGAGGTCAGGATCGGGATGGCGGTCGAGCCGGTCTGGCGGCCCCAGGCGGAGCGGGCCGGCTCCATCCTCGACGTCCTCCACTTCCGCCCGCGGGGGGAGCGCTGATGCTGGAGCGGGCGCCCGAGGTCCGCACGTGGCCGGGGGCCTTCCCGTTCCGGTACCGCTACACCGCGGGGGTGGCCGGCTCGCGCTTCCTCCAGGCGCTCCGCGACCGCGGCGCCTTCCTGGGCGCGCGCTGCGAGGCCTGTCGGTACACCTACGTGCCGGCCCGCCTGTTCTGCGAGCGGTGCTTCGCCGACCTCTCGGGCTCGGAGGTCGAGGTCGGGCCCGGTGGGGTGCTCGAGTCGTTCACCGTGACGTACGTCGACCACGAGGGTCGCCCGCTCGAGGTCCCGGTCGTGTACGGCCTGGTCCGGCTGGACGGGGCCGACGCGGTGCTGCTCCACCGGGTGCTCGAGGCCGAGGAGACGGCCTTCGAGGTCGGGATGCGGGTGGAGGCGGTGCTCGAGCCGCCCGAGCGCCGACGGGGCTCGATCCTCGACGTGGCGGGCTTCCGGCCGGTCGAGGGCTAGGGCCGGGCCACGGCCGTGGAGTTCAACCTCTCCCCGGAGCAGGAGGAGTTCCGCCGGACGGTCCGGGCCTTCGCGGAGGAGGTGGTCCGTCCCCGGGCCGACGAGGCGGACCGGGAGGAGCGCTTCCCCCTCGACGTGGTCCGGGCGATGGGGGAGCTCGGCCTGTTCGGCGTGCCGTTCCCCGAGGAGTACGGGGGGCAGGGCGCCGACCTCCTCACGTTCTGCCTGGCCGTCGAGGAGCTGGGGCGGGTGGACCAGTCCGTCGGGATCACCCTGGCGGCGGCCGTCGGGCTCGGCGGGATGCCGATCCTCCGGTTCGGGACCGAGGAGCAGCGCCGCGCCTACCTCGGACCGCTGTGCCGCGGCGAGGCCCTCATCGCCTTCGCGCTGACCGAGCCCGAGGCGGGCTCCGACGCCGCGGCCATCCGCACCTCGGCCCGCCCGGAGGGCGGGGGCTGGGTCCTCGAGGGCACCAAGGCGTTCATCACGAACGCGGGGACGCCCCTCACCCGCGCGCTCGTGGTCGCCGCGGTGACCGACCCGGACCGGGGGTCGCACGGGATCTCCCAGTTCCTGGTCCCCGCCGACGCGCCGGGCCTCGAGGTCGGCCGCCCGTACCGGAAGCTCGGGTGGCGGGCGAGCGACACCCGCGAGGTCGCGTTCCGCGGCTGCCGGGTGGCGGCGGACGCGCTCCTCGGCGAGCGGGGGCGGGGGCTCGCCCAGGCCCTGGAGGTCCTGGACGGGGGCCGGATCACGACCGCCGCCCTGGCGGTCGGCCTCGCGCAGGGCTGCCTCGACGCGGCGCTGGCCTACGCGCGGGAGCGGCGGGCGTTCGGGCGGCCGATCGGGGCCTTCGAGGGCGTCCAGTTCAAGCTGGCGGACATGGAGGTGGCGGTGGAGACCGCGCGGCTCGCCACCTACCGGGCGGCCTGGCTCCGGGACCGGGGGAGGCCGTACACGGCGGCGGCGGCGCTCGCGAAGCTGCACGCGAGCGAGGCCGCGGTCCGCTGCGCGCGGGACGCGGTGCAGGTCTTCGGGGGCGCGGGGTTCATCGAGGAGACCCCCGTGGCCCGCTACTACCGGGACGCCAAGATCCTCGAGATCGGCGAGGGGACGAGCGAGATCCAGCGGCTCGTGATCGCCCGGGAGCTGGGGCTCCCGGAGGTGGTCTGAGCGGCAAGGCTCCGGTCCTCGCGACCCGCGGCCGGCGCGTCGCGGACCGGGCGCCCGGCGTGGGTCCCCCGGAGCCGCGCTCCGGCGTAAGCTTGTCGGGTCGGCGCCCGGGGGCCGGGCGCCGACGCGCGCGACGAGAGGAGGAGGGACGAGATGGCGGGATTCGTGAGGGTCGGCGAGGCCGGCGAGGTCGGCGAGGGCGAGGTCGCGGCCTACGTCGTCGACGACCGGACCGTCGCGATCGCCAACGTCGGCGGCACGCTCTACGCCTTCGACGACGTCTGCACCCACGCCCACTGCTCGCTCTCCGAGGGGGAGCTGGACGGCACCGCCATCGAGTGCCCGTGCCACGGCAGCCGGTTCGACGTGACGACGGGCGAGGTCCTGGAGGGCCCCGCCGCCGAGCCCGTGGAGACCTTCGAGGTCCGGGAGGAGGGCGGCGAGCTGCAGGTGGCGGTGTAGCGCGGGCGGTGCCGAGGATGCCCACCTTCGCCATCGTCGGGGCGAGCCTGGCCGGTGCCTCCGCCGCCGCGGCGCTCCGGGAGGGCGGGTTCGACGGGCGCCTCGTGATGGTGGGGGAGGACCCGCTCCCCCCCTACGAGCGCCCGCCGCTCTCGAAGGAGTACCTGCGGGGGGAGCAGCCGCTCGAGAAGGGCTTCGTCCGGCCGCCCGAGTGGTACGCCGAGCAGGGGATCGAGACCCGGTTCGGGACCCGGGTCGAGCGGGTGGACGTCGCGGCGTCCGAGGTCGTGCTGGCCGGCGGGGAGCGGATCGCCTACGACCGGGTCCTGGTCGCCACCGGCTCGCGGAACCGGCGCCTCGCGGTCCCCGGGGCGGAGCTCCCCGGGGTGTTCGATCTCCGCACCGTCGCGGACTGCGACCGGATCCGGGAGGCCGCGGCGCGCGCCTCCCGCGTCGTGCTCGTGGGGATGGGGTTCATCGGCGCCGAGCTCGCCGCCTCCTTCCGCCAGCTCGGCCTGGAGGTCGTCGCGGTGGAGTTCTTCGGGACCGTGCTGGAGCGGGTCCTGGGCCCCGAGATCGGCCGGGTGCTCGAGGCGATCCACCGGGACCACGGCGTGGAGATGGTCTTCGGCGACGCGGCGGAGCGCTTCGAGGGCGACGGACGGTTCGAGGCCGTCGTGACCCGGGCCGGGCGCCGCCTCGAGGGCGACCTCTGCGTGGTCGGCGTGGGGACGGTCCCGGCGACCGAGGTGCTCGAGGGGACCGGCGTGCCGATCGACGGCGGCGTCCACCTCGACGCCAGGCTCCGCTCGCCGGTCCCGAACCTGTTCGCCGCCGGCGACGTGGTCCTCCACGACCACCCGGTGTTCGGGGAGGTCCGGGTGGAGCACTTCGACAACGCGATCAAGATGGGGGAAGCCGCGGCCCGGGCGATGCTCGGGGCGGAGGAGGTCTTCGACGACCCCCACTGGTTCTGGTCCGACCAGTACGACGTGAACATCCAGGTGGCGGGGATCGCCACGAGCTGGGACCGGATGGTGGTCCGGGGGAGCCTCGAGGAGCGGTCCTTCGCCGCGTTCCTCCTCCAGGACGGGGTGCTCCGCTCGACCGTGACCGTGGCCTGGCCGAGGGACGCACGCCGCTCGCTGCCCCTGATCAGGGCCCAGGTCCGTCCCGACCCCGCGGCCCTCGCCGACCCCGAGGTCGACCTCCGCGGGCTGCTCCCGGGGGAGGGGTAGGGGTGTTCTCGCCGGTCGTGTCCCACGTGCCCTGCGCCCTGGACCACCAGCGGCGGATCGCGGAGGCGACGGCGGAGGCCGTCGCGCGCTCGGCCCGCCCCCGCGGCGCGCTGGCCCGGCTCCTCGGCCGCCGCGGCGGAACCGCGCGCACGAGGCGGGCGCTCCCCCCGCGGGCCACCGTCCCCGCCGGCGAGGACGCCTGGGCGGCGCTCAGGTTCTGAGCGTCAGTCGGTGGTGAGGAGGCCGGCGACCTCGGCGGGGGTCCCCTCGGCCTCGACCCGTCCGTCCCGGAACAGGACCACCCGGGTGGCGTACCGGAGGACCTCGGGGTCGTGGGTGGCGGCGAGCACCGCCCCGCCGCGGCGCGCCACCTCCCACAGCGCGTCCAGCACCAGCTCCGCGGCCTCCGCGTCGACCTCGGCGACCGGCTCGTCGGCGAGCACCACCCGGGGCTCCGGGACCAGGGCGCGGGCCACCGCCACCCGCTGCTGCTGGCCGGCGGAGAGCTCGAAGGTCCGGTTGTGGAGCCGGTCCCCGAGCCCGAGGCGCTCGAGCCAGGCCTCGGCCCGGGCCCGGGCCTCGTCGACCGGGGCGCCGGCCACGCGGAGCGGGAGCTCGACGTTCTCGAGCGCCGAGAGCGTGGGGAGGAGCCCGAACCCCTGGAAGACGACCCCGATCCCCCGCCGGCGCAGCTCGAGGTGCTCCCTCCCCTCCAACCGGTCGAGCGGCCGCCCCTCCCACGTCACCTCGCCCTCGTCCGGCCGATCGAGCCCCGCCATGACGCCGAGGAGCGTGGTCTTCCCCGAGCCCGAGGGACCCACGAGCGCCACGAACTCCCCCGGGCGCAGCGCGAGCGACACGCCCCTGACGGCCGCCACCAGGCTCGGCCCACGGTAGGTCCGGACGATCCCGCGGGCCGCGAGGATCGGACCGTCGGACCCCCGGCGCGGGCCCACCCCGGACCGCCGCCCTCCACCCATCACCGGCCCCCCGCGCCGCCCGTCCAGCGGTGCCGAGCGTGCCCCCCGGGGATGCCCGGGTCCCGTGGCCGGATCCGGACCTCGTTCCCCCGGACCTCGGCCTCGAGCTCCCCGTCCCCGATCGCGGCGAGCGCCTGGTCGGGGAGGCGGATCCTCCCGTCTGGGGACACGGCGCCGAGGGGAAGGGGCTCGGCCACGAGCCTTCCGTCCCGGAGGCGGATCGTGCGGTCGGCCCGCGCCGCGGCCGTGAGGTCGTGGGTGACCATCACCACCGTGGTGCCGAGGTCCCGGTTGGCCGCCCGCAGGACGTCGAGCACCCGCGCGGCCGACGCCGAGTCCAGCTCGGCGGTGGGCTCGTCGGCGAGGAGGAGGTCGGGCGCGTTCGCCAGGGCGACGGCGACGGCCGCCCGCTGCTGCTCGCCCCCCGAGAGCTGGGCGGGCCGGTGGCGCGCCCGGTCCCGCAGGCCGACGAGATCGAGGAGCTCGTCGACGCTCCCGCGGCGGGCCGCGACGACCACCCCGCGCGCCACGGCGGCGAGGGCCACGTTGTCGCGGACCGTGAGGTAGGGGACGAGGTTCCGGGCGGTCCCCTGCCAGACGAAGCCGACGCGCTCGCGCCGGTACGCGGCGAGCTCCCGGGGCGCCAGGCGGGCGAGGTCCCGGCCGTCGACCTCGACGACCCCCGCCGTGGGCCGGTCCAGCCCCCCGAGGAGGTTGAGGAGCGTGGACTTCCCCGAGCCGCTCGGCCCCACCACCGCGAGGAACTCCCCCCTCGCGAGGTCCAGGTCGACGCCCGCGAGGGCCACCACCCCGGTGTCGGCGACCCGGTACACCTTGTAGACGTGGCGGAGTCGCGCGAGCGTCACGGCCTCCGCGCCGGCCCTCATTCCGCCTCCCCGCGGAGGACGCCGACCACCGAGGAGCGGAGCACGGCCCGGACCGCGACCGCGAGGCCCGCCGCCGTGGAGGCGGCGATGGCGATCCCCGCGGCCGCGAGGGTCGGGACGTCGAACGTGAGGACGGGTTCGGGGAAGCGCGCCGCCAGGCTCCGCCCCAGGATCGGCATCATCAGCCGGAGCATCGCCCACCCCAGCCCGCCCCCGGCCAGCGCCGCGTAGCCCACGAGCACGGCCTGCTCCAGGGCCATCGCGCGCGCGATCCGGCCCGGCTCGGTCCCCATCGCCCGCAACGCCGCGAACTCGAACTCGCGCCGTCGCTGGGCGACCGACAGCGCCACCGCGACGCCGATCACCACCAGCCCGAGGCCGCCCGCGGCGGCCGTGAAGTGCATCCCCACGGCCAGGCTCTCGGGCAGCTGCGCGAGCCGGGCCTCGATCGTCGCCGCCCGTCGGATCCCCCCGACGCGGATCCCCGCCCGGCGGAGGGCGGGACGCGGGTCGGGCCCCCTCGCCCAGACCTCGTTGAGCTCGAGCCCGGGCTCGGGGATCTGGGCGGCGCGCTCCAGCACGGCCGGGGCCGGGAGGACCACGAACGGCGCGCCGGGCGTGACCGTTGGGAAGGCGCGGGCCTCGGCCACGACCTCCACCGCGACGCGCTGGACCCCGAAGCCGAGCTCGAAGCGGTCCCCGAGCTGCGCCCGCACCTCGGGGGAGACGACGGCGGGGAGCGGAGGGGAGGGCGCGACCAAGCCCCCGACCACGTGGCCGGCCCCGGGCTCGATCTCGACGATCGTGCTGCTCGAGCCGCCCGACGTGCCGCCGTCGGAGCCCCGCCACCGGAGCGGCTCGAAGCCCTCGAGCCCCACGTCCTCCCCGCCCACCGTGAGGCGGTGCACGGCGAGGACGAGGCGGGCGGGGAGGTCGGGGATCCCGGGGGCCCGCAGCGCGAGCGAGAGCAGGCGCCCGCCGCCCACCGGCCCCGCCCGGAGCGTCTGGCGGCCGGGTCGGAGGGATCCCAGGGCGCGGGCCTCGACCCGGCCATCCGGGCCGAGGAAGGTGGCCACCAGCTCGAGCCCGGCGGCGGCCCGCGGCGCGGTCAGGGCCGCCCGGACCTCGCCCGCCGGGACGGGCACGCCGGGCGGCGGCGCCGAGAGCGCCCGGAGGATCGCGCCGAGCGGACG
>DATLZM010000288.1:0-4346 GCA_035573995.1 Actinomycetota bacterium
CACCGTAGACCGGGGCCCGCTGCCCCCGGAGGTCGCCGCCGCCTTCGAGGCCGCGCTCCTTCGCCTGGAGCGGGACCTCGGCCTCCCCGTCGAGCCGGTGGATCCGGGCGAGATCCACCGGGGCGGGGACCCGGAGCTGGACTGGCTCACGCTCACCGGCCCCGAGCTCGTCGCCTGGCTGGGCCGCGAGCGCGCCGAGCGTGAGCTCCACCGCGTCCACCCGGCCACCCGGGCCTTCCTCGAGGCCGGGCTGCGCGTGGGGATCGACGGGTACCTCGCGGCCCGGGACCGCCGGATCGCCTACGCGCGCGACCTCGACGTGCTCCTCGGCGAGGACGCGGTCCTCGCCACCCCGACCCTGGCCGCCCCCGGATGGCTCGCGGAGGGCCCCCTCCCTGGCTCCGAGGCCCCGGGGCCGCCGCCGGACGTCTACAACTGCTCGTCGCAGAACCTCGCCGGCCACCCGGCGATCTCGCTCCCGGCCGGCCGGCTCCCGAACGGGGTCCCCTTCGGCCTCCAGCTCACGGCGCCGCGGTGGGCGGACGAGACCCTCCTCGACCTCGCCGCGGCGTGGGAGCGGGCGCACCCCTGGCCGCGCTGCGCCGAGGGCCACGAGCCCTTCCCGGTCCCGGCCTGAGCCGGCGGGCTACCGCTCGCCGTTCCCCTGCTCGCGGAGGAACCGCTCGAGCTCCGCCGCCAGGTCCTCGCCGGAGGGCTCCGGGCCGACGTCCTCCCGGAGGACCGCGGCCTCCTCGAGCCGCTGGACGTACGCGGAGAGCTTCGGGTCCTCCTCGACGGTCTCGCGGACCCGCCGCTCCCAGCCACGGGCCGCCTCCTCCAGCGCGTCGAGGTCGAGGCCGACCCCGAGGAGGCCCCGGAGCTTCGCGAGCAGCGCCAGCGCCGCCTTGGGGTTCGTGGTCTGCGGGAGGTAGTGGGGGGAGGCGGCCCAGAGGGAGGCGGTGGGGAGCCCCACGTGCCGCGCCTCGTGGTGGAGCACGCCGACGATCCCGGTCGGCCCCTCGTACCGGGTCGGGGAGACCCCGAGGCCCTCCAGCAGGCCGCGCTCGGAGGCCGACCCGCTCACCGGCGAGGGGAGCGTGTGCGGGACGTCGGCGAGGAACGCCCCCAGGGTCACCAGGAGCTCCGCCCCGAGGTCCCGGGCCACGCTCAGCAGCTCCCCGGCGAAGGTCCGCCACCGGAGGTTCGGCTCGGTCCCGAGCAGCACGACCACGTCGCGGCCGGGCCTCGCGAGGTGGAGGTCGGTGCGGGGCCACTCGAGCTCGCGCGTCATCCCCTCCACGACCCGGACCGTCGGGCGGTTCACCTGGAAGTCGAAGAAGTCCTCGGGGTCCATCTCGGCGAACCGTTCCGCGCCCCACTGCTCGATCAGGTACGTGGCGGCGAGCGAGGCGGCCTCGCCGGCGTCGTTCCACCCCTTGAAGGCGCACACCAGGACCGGCCGGTCGACCTGGGGGCGGGACGCGTACCGGACGTGGGCCACCCGGACAGTCTGCCCGCTCGCGCCGCGGGCGTCACCCCGAGGCTCAGCGCGGCGAGCGGGCCATGAGCGCGAGGAGCTCGTAGCACACGTGGGCGGCGGCGGTCGCGGTCACCTCGGCGTGGTCGTAGGGCGGGGAGACCTCGACCACGTCCGCCCCGACGATCCGGACCCCGGCGAGGCCCCGGAGGATCCCCAGGAGCTCGCGGGAGGTGAGCCCGCCAGCCTCCGGGGTCCCGGTGCCCGGCGCGTGGGCCGGGTCGAGGACGTCGATGTCCACCGAGACGTAGACCGGCGCCTCCCCCAGGCGGGCCCGGATCCGCTCCACCGCGCCCCCCACCCCGATCCGGTCGAGCTCGAAGGCCCCCACCACCGCGAACCCGAACCGGGCGTCGTCCTCGAGGTCCCCGGGGGAGTAGAGCGGGCCCCGGATCCCCACGTGGACCGCGTGGTCCTCGAGGAGGAGGCCCTCCTCCCAGGCCCGCCGGAACGGCGTGCCGTGGGTGTAGGCGGCCCCGAAGTAGGTGTCCCAGGTGTCGAGGTGGGCGTCGAAGTGGAGCAGGGCCAGCGGCCCGTGGCGGCGGCGGACCGCCCGCAGCAGGGGGAGGGCCACGGTGTGGTCGCCGCCGATCGCGAGGAACCGCTCGGCGCCCCCGAGGGCCCCCTCCGCCGCCCGCTCGATCTGGGAGATGGCCTCCCCGATGTCGAACGGGTTGCAGCCGACGTCCCCGGCGTCCGCCACCTGCTGCTGGGCGAACGGGTGGACCCCGAGCCCCGGGTGGTAGGCGCGGAGCAGGCGGCTGGCGGCCCGGACCGCGTGGGGGCCGAACCGGGCCCCCGGGCGGTAGGTCACCCCGGAGTCGAAGGGGATCCCGAGCACCGCCACGTCGCAGCGGGGCACCTCGTCCCGGCGGGGGAGGCGGGCGAACGTGGCGGGGCCCGCGAAGCGGGGGACCCGGAGGGCATCGACGGGGCCGACGACGGGCGGTCCGCCCTCCGGGCGCTCCGCCCCGCCGGACGTTCCCTCGGCGCCGTCCCGCTGGGGTCCCACGGCGGCCTAGGATACGGTCGATGGACGAGCCTCGCCCCCCCGCGGGCCGGGTCCGCCGGATGGGCCGGCTCACCCCGCCAGCCGCGGACGGGCTCCTCACGTACGGCGAGTACCTGCGCGTCCCGGAGCTCCTCTCGCTCCAGGTCCTCCGGAGCGACCCCCCGGCCCACGACGAGCACCTGTTCATCGTGGTCCACCAGGCCTACGAGCTCTGGTTCAAGGAGATCGTGGTCGAGCTGGAGGCGGCCCGGGAGCGGATGTTCGCGGGCGACGGCGAGCGGGCCCGGCACTACCTCCGACGGGTCCACGCGATCGAGCGGGTCCTCCTCGAGCAGATCGAGGTGCTCGAGACCATGACCCCCCAGGACTTCCTGGCGTTCCGGGCGAGCCTCGCGCCCGCCTCGGGGTTCCAGTCCGCGCAGTTCCGCGAGATCGAGTGCCTCTCGGGCCTGAAGGACCCCCGCCACCTCGCGGACGTCGAGACGTCGCCCGAGGAGCGCGACCGGCTGGCCCGCCGCCTCGCCGAGCCCACGCTCTGGGACGCGTTCGTCGCGTTCCTCGAGGCCCGGGGGCTCCCCATGCCGCCGGGGGACGCCGACGCCAGGCGACGGAGCCTCCTCCGGATGGCCCGCGACCCCGCCTTCGCGGACGCGTTCGCGCTGGCCGAGGCCCTGCTCGACCACGACGAGGCCTTCGCCCTCTGGCGGTACCGGCACGTGCTGATGGTGGAGCGCGAGATCGGCGCGAAGCGGGGCACGGGCGGCTCGAGCGGCGTCGCCTACCTCCGGACCACGCTCGACCGGCGGTTCTTCCCGGAGCTGTGGGACCTGCGGAGCCACCTGTGAGCGCGCGGCATCATGGACGGGCGATGGCGAGGCTCGAGGGGTACCGGTTCGGCAGGGTCCTCGTCGACGGCGAGGAGCACACGCGCGACGTGATCGTGCTCCCCGGGCGGGTGGTGGCGAACTGGTGGCGGAAGGACGGCCACGCGCTCGTCCTGGAGGACCTGGCGGACGTGCTGGACGAGCTGCCCGAGCGGCTCGTGGTCGGCACGGGGGCGGCCGGCCGGATGCGGCCCGACCCGGCGGCGCTCCGCGCGCTCCGGGAACGCGGCGTCGAGGTCGAGGTCCTCCCCACCGAGGAGGCCGTCCGCCGCTTCGGCGAGCTCGACCCGGCCCGGACGGCGGCCGCGCTGCACCTCACCTGCTGAGCGGCGCGGACCGGCCCCGGACCCGCGCGTCCCGAGCGGGCTCAGGGCCGGACGACGACCGGGGTGCCGAGGCGCAGGAGCCGGCGGAGGCGCCGGAGCACCGGCTCGGAGACCCGGAGGCAGCCGGCGGAGGCCGACCGGCCGATCGTCCACGGCTGGTCGGTCCCGTGGATCGCGAGCTGGTCCCCGCCCGACCAGCCGGCCGGCAGCCTCGGCTGGATCCCGGAGAGCCCGAAGGCGAACGTCCCGTAGACGTGGCCCGGCGGGAACGCCACGCGGTCGGTCACGAAGTAGCGGCCGGGCGGGGTCGGCGAGGACGGCGCGCCGGTCGCCGCCGGGGCCCGGAGGATCACCGCGGGCCCGCGCCGCACCACGAGCGAGTGGCGGGAGAGGTCGACGCGGACCGCGACCCGGGTGCGGTCGGCGCGCAGGCCGCGGAGCGGGATCCAGCCGAGGACGCGGCGCGGCTCGTAGGGGACCTGGACGAGCCCGTACCTCCCCCCCTGCGCGACCCGGAGCACCCAGGCCACGATCGGGGTGCCGTAGTAGCGGGAGCCCGTCGGCACCCTCCCCACCACCGCGCCGCC
>DATLZM010000289.1:0-5460 GCA_035573995.1 Actinomycetota bacterium
TCCACGTCGCCCACGCGGAGCGCCGCGGCCTCCCCGATCCGCAGGCCCGCGTACCCGAGGACGAAAATGAGGGCGCGGTCCCTGCCCGGCACGGCCTCGGCGAGGGCCGCGACCTCCCGCGCCGAGAGCGGACGCATCGCCCGCCGCTCGCTCCGCGGGACCTCCACCCCGGCGGCGGGGTTCGTCGCGAGCACCCCGTCGCGGACGGCCTCGGCGAGGACCCGGCGCAGGATCTGGTGGGCCACGGCGATCGTGCGCGCCCCCACCCCTCGCTCGCCGAGCTCCGCCACCCAGCTCTTCACGGTCTCGCGCGAGAGGGCGGCGAGCTGGAACCGGCCGAGGGAGGGCCGGATGTGGCGGGCGAAGGTCCCCGAGTACAGCTCGCGCGTGGCCTCCTCGAGGGAGGCCGCCGAGATCCACGACGCGAAGTAGTCCTCGAGGCGGCGGCGGCCGAGGGCGGGGTTCACGTAGGTGCCTTGCGCCTTCGCCCGATCCACCGCCAGGAGGTGGGCGCGCGCCTCGCCGAGGGAGGAGAACGTCTTCTTCCCCTGCCGGCCGTCGGCGCCCCACCACCGCGCCTGCCAGCGCGGGCTCCCGTCGCGGCGATCGGGGAGTCGGTGGATCCTGGGGTCGCTCCTGGCGGCCATCACTTCCTCCTTCCCGCGGCGTCGCGCCGCTTCCTCTGGGGCGGGCGGCCCGCCCTGGTGACCTCGGCCTCGGCTACGAGCGAGGGGCGAGACGCCCGAAGGCGGGCCTCTCCGTGGAGCACCAAGCCGCTGCTGGCCTTGCCCGGGCTCGTCTCGGTGAGGAAGCCCATCTCCCGCGCCCGTCTCACCCAGCGGGCGGCGGTGCCCCGCGAGACCCCGAACCTCTCGGCGACCGCCTGCGTCGGGGCCCTCTTCGTGGTCACGTAGATCTTGGCGATCTGGAGGAACTGATGCGGGCCGAGGCGCCGGCGGCCCGTGGGGGTCGGTTCGGCGGCCTGGCGGAGCTCGTCGATGTCAACCTCGAGCTCAGGGAACGCGTCGCTCTCCACGAGGAGCCGCACCGCCTCCGGGATCGCCGTACCCAGCGCGACGCACCGCCGAAGCTGGACCGCGTCCAGGGGTCGGGGTTCCGTCCTCGGCAGCGGGTGGATCGCGAGACCCACGAGCTCCGGCGCGCCGCGGACCAGCGCGAACCGGAGGTCGAGGAACCGCGGCCCGCAGTCGTGCTCCCCGGGTTCAAGCCGCACGATCCCTCGGTCCAGCACCCGCATGGCACACCCACGCTAGCACTCCGTCACACCGTTGGCAAGACCCTTCTGCGCGCCTCCGGGCTGCGACCGCTCATGCCGTGCTGGCACTGACCGTAGCGCACGTTGCCAAAAGTCGGGAGGGTTATGGCCTTGCCACGGGCGTGCCGAATCCCAAACTTGTAAGCATGAGTCTCGAGCGACAGGTGATGGTCCGGGTCAGGACCCGGAAGCTGATCCAGACGGGCAGGGCCCGGGCGATCCGGCAGGCCGCCGGCGTGAGCCAGGACCTGATCGCACGCCGCGTCGGCGTGACCCCCAGCGCTGTCAACCGGTGGGAGCTCGGCCGGCGTGAGCCTCGCCCGGACCTCGCCCGCCGGTACCTGCGGGCCCTCGAGGAGCTCGAGCGCGCCCTCGCGGAGGTGAACCATGACGGACCGTGAGCAGCCGACGATCCCGCCGGTCGATGCGCCGCTTGAGGACATCCTCGCGCTCCCGCCGCGTGCCTTCGATGAGTGGCTGACGCAGGAGGGCGCGAGAGCGCGGCTCGACGCCGAGCGCCGGCCCCCGGAGCTGAACGTACCCGAGGACGCCGAGGCCTTCGCCAGCTTCGTCGAGGATCTCGTGGAACGCGGGGACCTCCGCCACGTCCTCGATGCGCGGGCGCTGATGGAGCGAGCATCGGCCCCGCGAGTGCCGCCGCGGGTCAGGGCGGAGGTGCGCCGCCTTGTCGACGCGGCGAACCAGTTGCCCGACGAGCGGAGCGAGGCGCTCCGGGCGCGCGCTACCCGCCTCCTCGCGGGGCTCGAGGTGACCCTCGAGAACCTCGAGCCGTTCGGGCGCGCGGTCGCGACCAAGACGTACATCCGCCCCTCACCCGACGGCCGCCTCGAGGCCGTGCGCCGCGAGACCGATCCCCGGGGCCGGGTTCGCGAGGCCGTCCTCGGCTCCGTGGATCCGGGCATGTACGCGCCCGGAGCGCGCCCCCCGGCGCCGGCGGCGGAGGAGCCTGAGGTTCTGCGTGAAATCGCGCCCGCCGATGTGAGGCGGTGGTCCGCGGACCGCTGGCTGAAGTTCCGTCAGAAGTACCCCGAGGCGGCCGACCAGCTCCTGCGGGGCCAGACGGTCACCGATCGCAGCGGATTCCAGTTCTGAGGGGGAGCAGATGCCGCGCACACCAGCCAACGAGTGGGAAACCCGCCGGGTTCGCCAGCCGCACCCGAACCGGAAGACCGGCACGGGGCGCCGCGTCCCCACCCAGATCCCCCGGCCCGCGTACATCCCTGCCTCCGCGGCCCCGCGCCCTCGAGGCGGGACCGGGCGGAGGGCGAACGACAGGATCCGCAAGGTGAACTGATGGGGCAATCTCGCACATTTGACCTCCGACCCGGTGAGGGCGCCGTCCGCGCGATCGACCGTCGGCGCGTGGTGACCAGCCCCTCCTTCCTGGACGCTCGCGGACGCGCGTACCCCCTCGGCCTTGAACCTAATCTCGTGACGATCATCCCGCTCGAGGCAGGCGGACGCGTCGCCGCCGAGCTCATCGCCGCCGGAGAACCAGGGGTCGAGCTCGTCCCCGATGCCGAGCGCGGAGTCCTTCCCCGGGTGTTCGGCGTGGGGGATCAGCGCCAGATCAGGCGCTGGCTCTACGGCGCGGGTGGCGCGGTTCCCCGCTCCGAGCGCCTGACGCAGCTCCGGAGGTGCCACGATCTCCCCAGCGATTCAGTGGCAGATGCCGCGCTTGCGATGATTGAGGAAGGCCTGCCGGAAGAGCGGGCCGTGGCTCTCGTGCGGGAGTGGCATCAGGCGGCACTCGCTGAGGGCACGGGGTACCGGGAGCCGTGGGTCGCGGAGGCGGCCGCGCTGATCGCGGTCCTGCGCGACCGCCGCGCGAAGGAGGCGGCCCGGTGACTCGGCTGCTCCGCCCCGACGAGGTGGCCCGCCGCTTGGCGATCTCGAGGTCTGCCGTGTACCGCATGGCCGCCCGGGGGGAGATTCCGCACCTCCGCTTCGGCCGCCGGCTGGTGAGGTTCGACCCGGAGCTCCTGGAGCGGTGGCTCGCGGGGCGCGTGAGGGGGGACGGGCGTGACTCGGGCTGAGGTCCTCGAGGCGCTCGCGCGGTATCGCCGCGAGGCCCGGCGGGCGGCGACGGCCGAGGCTCCGCTCCGCCGGCGGCTGTCCGCGCTCGTCGCGCTCGCCACCGAGGCGCGGGCCGAGCCCGACCCGCTCCTGCGGGCATGGGGTGAGCGAGCGGTGTTCGAGGAGGCGCGCCCCCTGCTGGAGGAGGAGCCCCCGACCCCCGGAGGCGATGGCTGGGAACGCGCGCAACGTGCGCTTCGCTCCCACGGCTACGCGTCCTGCCCGACCTGCCGCTCCCCCCTCGCCGACGAGCCGACCCTCGAGCGCCTGCGGGCCCGGCGGGAGGAACGGGCGCGGGAGCTCGAGCGCCGGGACCACGCGCCGGCGCGCGCGACGGCCGCTGCGGAGGGCCTGCGGTGAAGGACCGGCTCCGGGTCGTCGTGGAAGGAGAACTCTCCGCCGCGCGTCTCACGCCGGCCGCGCGCATCCGCAGCGTCCGCGTCCGCTGGGCCTGGGCCCTTCGGGTCCCCCTCGGGGCCGTCACCGTGCTCGCTGGCGACCCGGGCCTCGGCAAGTCGACGATCACGATGGAGCTCGCCGCGCGGTGGTCTCGGGGCCAGGCGGAGGGAGACCTCCTGGGGACGCCGGTCCCCGTGGCGATCGCGACCGCGGAGGACAACTGGGCCACGACGGTCCGCCCACGCCTCGAGGCTGCCGGGGCCGACCTGGACCTCGTCCTCCGCCTCGAGATGGACCGGGCGGACGGGAGCGGGGACCCGACCTTCCCCGACGATCTCCCCGAGGTGGAGCGGGCCCTCGCGGCCCGCGCGGTCCGGGTCGTGATCGTGGATCCGTTCGTCGCCCACCTTCCGCCCTCCGTCAATTCCTGGCGCGATCAGGACGTGCGGCGCGCCCTGGCGCCGCTGCGGCGGCTGGCCGAGGGCTTGGACGCCGCCGTGGTCGGGGTCCTTCACCTCAACAAGCGGGAGACGGGGGCCCTGGTGGCACGGGTCTCGGGGTCGATCGGGATGCCGGCCGCCGCCCGCTCGCTGCTCGTCGTGGCCCCCGACCCCGAGGACCCGAGCGGCTCGACGCGGCTCCTCGCTCACGGGAAGTCCAACCTGGGGCCCGAGGCGCCGGCCAAGCGCTTCCGGATCGAGGGCCGGTGGGCGAAGGGCCCCGACGGGGAGGACATCGCGACCTCCGGGATCGCGTGGTGCGGCGAGGTGCGCGTGAACAAGGCCGACCTGTTGAGCGCGGACGGGCACGAGGATCGCACCGCCCGCCGCGAGGCCGCCGGCTTCCTCCGCGAGCTCCTCGCCGAGGGCCCGGTGCCGGCGGAGGAGGTGAAGCGCGAAGCGGCCGCGGCGGGGATCGCCTGGGCCACGGTGCGCCGGGCGAAGGCGGAGCTCGGAGTTGCCTCCAAGAAGCAACGGTTCGGCGGAGCGTGGGTGTGGAGCCTCCCGAGCCGGGCGGATGGGGGAGACGTAGGTGCTCACGAAGATGCTCAATATACCGGGGGTGAGCATCTATGGACCGGAACGGGTGTGTTTCCGCAGTTCAGACCGAAGGTGCTCACCTCCACCGGGGGTGAGCATCTACGGGAGCCCCCCGAGGAGGAGGAGTACCCGCCGGAGGACCTCCCCCCGGATGACGAACCGGGCAACCCTGACGGTGCCCCCCTGTTCGACGACGGGCCGCTCGTGGAGCCCCCCGAGGACGAGGAGGAGAGCGCGGAGGAGACGGTCCTCGAGGACGTCGGTGGGGCCGGGGCACCCCCCGGGCCGCAAGGGCCCACCAGGCCCCGGCCCCCCGACCCCCGGCGCAGGGACTGGCGCGAGGAGCGCCTCGCCGCCCTCCGTCCGTACGTCGAGCGGTACCGCCGGCAGTTCCCGAACTGGCGGGACGAAGACATCGCGCTCAACCTCGGGGACTTCGAGCCCCCGCCGGGGTTCGTGGGCTGGACGGGGCACGCCGTCCGCGTCGTGATGGGGGAGGCGGAGCCGCCGTGGACGCGGTCCTGATCCCGGGCTTCGAGATCCCGGGGGATCAGTGGTCCCCCTACTACCCCCGGGTCGTCGTGCACGCCCTCGCCGATGCTCCCCCCGACCCCGCCGACTGGACGATGAGGGCGCTGAGCGACCGCA
>DATLZM010000290.1:0-4155 GCA_035573995.1 Actinomycetota bacterium
TCCGACCAAGGTCATCTACGTCCTGGGCCCGGGGAGGAGCGGCTCGGGGATCCTCGGCCGCACCCTGAGCACGATCCCGGGCGCGGCGTTCGTCGGCGAGCTGCGGCGCGCCTGGCGGATCCGGCCCGACAGGACCTGCGCCTGCGGACGGCCCCACGCGGAGTGCCCCGTCTGGTCGAAGCTCCTGGTCCCGGGGTCGGACCTCGTGGAGCCCGCCCGCTCCGAGATGGCGCGCCTCCAGGACCGGGTCGCGCCGGCGCGCCTCGGCTGGTGGACGGCGCTCCGGCTGCGTGGCCTCGGGGGGCCACCCGGTGCGGAGACCCCCGCCGGTCGGTACCTCGAGGCGTACACCCGGCTGCACCGGGCGATCGCCGCGGCGACCGGTGCGAGCCTGCTGATCGACAGCTCGAAGTCGGCGGCGGACGCGGCGCTCCTCGCCCTCCGACCGGAGGTCCCGACGTTCCTGGTGCAGCTGATGCGGGACCCGCGGGGGGTCGTGTCCTCGCTCCAGCGCCACGCGGGACGGCGGTCGTGGGTGGGACGGCGGGCGCTCGCGGTGCGCGGCGCCGTGCGGTGGGTCGCGAAGCACCTCGCCAACGAGGCCCTCCGGCGACGGGTCGGGCCCGAGCGGTCGATCGCGATCCGTTACGAGGATCTCGTCCAGGATCCCCAGGGGACGGTCGAGGCGGTGGCCAAGCTCACCGGCTCCGCGGTCCCGCTCGCACCCCTCGGGCCGGGCGCGCCGATCCCGGTGCCCGAGGTCCACGAGCCGGAGGGCAGCAGGCGACGGCGGTTCGAGCCGGCCGAGATCGTCCTCGAGCTCGACACGCGCTGGCACCGGGAGCTCGGCCGGCTGGACCGCTGGCTCGTGACGGCCCTCACGTTCCCCCTCCTCCGGAGCTATGGCTACCCGGTCCGCGTCGCCGCCCGCTGAGACCGGCAACGTCGCCGGCCGGCTCCCGACGTTCCTCGTGATCGGCGCGATGAAGGCCGGGACGACCAGCCTGTACCACTACCTCCGGAGCCACCCGCAGGTCTTCATGCCGGACGTGAAGGAGCCCATGTCCTTCGACCCCCGGCCACAACTGGCACCGGGGTCCGTCGTGGTACGCCGGGCTGTTCGCGGGGGCTCGGCCGAAGCACGTGGCGCTGGGCGAGGCATCCACCAGCTACACGAAGTACCCGGTCGTCGAAGGCGTCCCGGCCCGGATCGCGTCCGTCCTCCCCCACGCCCGACTGATCTACGTCCTCCGGCACCCGATCGACCGGATGCGGTCGCACTACCTCTACCTCGTGTCCCGGGGGAAGGAACGCCGGCCGATCGAGCGGGCCCTGCTCGAGGACCCGCACTACCTCGACGTCAGCCGGTACGCGATGCAGCTCGAGCAGTACCTCCCGTACTTCGGCCCGGACCGCTTCCTGCTCCTGGACTCCCGGGACCTCGCGGACCGGCGCGTCGAGACGCTGCTGCGCGTGTTCGGGTTCCTCGGCGTCGACGAGGGGTGGGTCCCGCCGCTCGTGGACCGGGAGTTCCACCGCTCGGCCGACCGGCGGATGCCGTCGCCGCTCGGCCGCGCCGCCCGGGCCGTCCCGGGGCTCCGTCGCGCGGCCCGCCGACTCCCCGGCCCCGTCAGGGAGGTCGCGCGACGCATCTCGGCTCCCCGGCTGGACCTCTCGCGCGCGACGATCCCCGAGACGCTCCGTCGCCGGCTGGAGGACGAGCTGCGCGAGGACGTCCGCAGGCTCCGACGCTACATGCCCGAGGGCTTCGACGGCTGGGGGATCGCCTGAGCCCGGTCAGTCGCCGTACCCGAGGGCGGCGGCGAGGTCGCCGGTCGCCTCGGCGAAGGCCCGTCGGACCGCTGGGCTGAAGCGGTTCCGCCAGTCCCCCGCCACGCCCTTGCGGAGCTTCGACCCGGGATCCTCCTCCCCCGGCGGGCGGCCCGCGAGGCGCTGGAAGCTGTAGCGCTCGAGGAGCTCCCGGCGCTCCGTCGGGGAGAGCGCCACGTCGCAGTGGTCGAGCACCCGTCCCCAGACCTCTTCCCCCTCCGGCCCGATCAGGTCCTCGTACCGGACCAGCAGTACCCCCTCGGGGGGCGCGGTCCACCAGCCTCGGAGCGCGTCGAACAGCCCCCCCTCCGCCAGGCGCCGGATCGCGAACACCAGCCCCTCCTCCTCGGTCATCGCCTCGAGCTGCTCCCGGGTGCGGCGGAGGCCCGGGTTGCTGGCGGTCGGGTGGGACCGGAGGGCGGAGAAGTACCAGCTGACCACGATGTCGCGGGGATCCCGCCCCACGAAGAACCCCCGCCAGGGCTCCGGCTTCGGCATGGCCCGGAAGCCCTCGACGGAGATGTAGAGGGGGGAGACGATCGTCCGGCCCGGGAGCGGCTCCTCGAACCGCAGGCCGTGGTAGCCGCGGTTCCGCCGTTCCGGGGGGAGCCGCGGCGCGTAGGCGTACGGCCGGAGCCCGGTCACCCGGTACACCGCGGGATCGGCCAGGACCTTCCGCACCCACTGGCTGCCGGTCTTGTGCACGCAGCAGTGGTAGACGTTGCGGAGCTCCGAACGACGGGCCACCCGGACAAGTCGCACGCGGTTCTCCGCGAACGAGGCCTTCACCCTCGGGGGGATGAGGTTCCTGAGCCCCTGGCTCCGGAGCAGCCGTTCCGCGACCGTCACGCTCCCCTCCTCACAGGTAGCCGAACCGGGCGAGCTCCTCGCCGGCCACGTCCTCCACGACCTCGAGGTCGCGGCGCTCGAACGCCTCCCGCCACGGCGGGATCCGCAGGTGCTCGCGGTTCGCGTCCACGATCCGGACCGTACGGAGGTGGCGGAGGAACGCGGGGCGGTCGGGATCGAGCCCCGCGAACGCGATGCAGCGCCGGGCCTCCTTCTCCGGATCGGCCACCAGGTCCTCGTAGCGGACCGTGAGGAAGTCGTCCTCGGGCAACCGCCGGCCCCGGTCGTCGATGTTCGAGACCAGGATGGCCCAGTACGCGGCGGCCAGGGCGACGAACGCGTGGCCGTGGCGCTCGAGCCTCTCCATCACCTCGGGCCCCGGGATCCCGATCCGCCACCGATGGACCCCGCCCCACCCGTCCCACCAGGGGACCGAGAGGAGCGAGTGCGCCACGGCCCGACCGTCGCGGACGACGTGGATGAACCTCGCGTCGGGGAAGATGGCCCGGAGGAATGCGATCCTCGACCACCCCGAGTACTCGGCGATGAACCGGGGCTTGCCATGGTGGCGGAGGATCGCGCGGACCGCCTCGTGGAACCGACGCCGGACGAGCGGGGTCGCGTCCTCCGCCTCGAGATCGCGGAACGGCTCGGTGAACCCGCCGAAGCACCGGCCCCAGAGCCGATAGGTCTCGGCGTGGCGCGGGACCCCGCGGAGGAACTTGGCCCGGCCCCGCACGACCGGGGCCTCCACGACCCGCGAGAGCCGCGAGACGGCCGGGAGCCCCGGCCACCGGTCGTTGTACTGCGTCGGCCAGGCGAAGGCCTCGTGGTAGGCGATCAGGTCCATGAGCGGGGTGAGTCCGCTCCGTCCCGTCCCCACGACGAAGAGGGGCCGCTCGATCCGCGGTCCGTCGCCGACATCCGGCGTCGGGCGGGGCGCCGTCACCGCAACCTCACCACCCGCCGGGCGCGGGCCCACAGCCGTCGGCGCTGCACCGCGGAGAGCCCGAGGAGGAACGCGAGCCCGAGGAGGACGCACCCCGCGACCGCCGAGGCCAGCATGAACCCCGGCCACGATCCCACCCGGACCGCCCGGCCGAGGGCGGCCGAGCCCCCCAGGAGCGCACCGGTGGCGAGCGCGCCACGCGCGAAGCCGGCCAGCTGCCGACGGACCGGGAGCGCGAGGATCCGCCCGATCATCGCCGGGTACGCGAGGCTCTGGACGATCCGGCCCGCCATGAACCCCAGGGTGACCCCGATGATCCCGAGGTGCGCACCGGCCACGAGGTACCAGGCCAGGGCGACCGAGACGCCCGCCGCCGCCAGGCCGAGGAGGACCTTCCGCCGGATGTTCAGCGTGAGGTCGATGATGTTGGAGTCCACCCGGATCAGGGTGAGCTGGACCACCATCAGCACGACGAGGAGCGTCGCGAGCGTGCCGGGGTAGTGCCCCGGCCCCACCCAGAGCTCGAG
>DATLZM010000291.1:0-4896 GCA_035573995.1 Actinomycetota bacterium
GAGGGGCTGGAGCTCGCCAGGCGGCAGGCCCAGCCCAACCCGCTGGCCGCGCAGGTCGTCTGGGTGGCCGAGCTGTTCGGCCCGGCGGCGGCGGGGGGCCGGGGAGCGGTGGGCCGGGCCCGCGCCCGCCTCGAGGCCGCCCACTGGCGCCACGCCCTCCTGGAACCGGAGCTCGTCGGGGCCATGCTGGGCTGAGCCGGCCTTCCCCCCCGGGGGCCCCCTGGCCCGCGCTCAAGCCCGCGGCCCGCCCGGCCTCGGGATGGTTGCAACGGCCCTCCAGCCGGGGCAGGCTGGGGGAGCCCGCCGACCGGCCGGGTTGCCCCCCGGCCGGGGATCCTGGTAGGGATCGATGCCCTGATGCGAGCGGACCGGGGACGCTCGGAGCACCGCCCACGCCGCCTGGCCGGCGTGGGCGTCGCGCTGCTCCTGCTCGGCGGCCTGGTCCCCGCGGCGAGCGCGCAGGTGACCAGGGAGGACGTGCAGGAGGCGCGGGCCGAGGTCCGTCGGCTCACCGCGGAGATCGAGGCCCTCCGGGAGCGCGTGGAGGCGCTGGACCGCGCGACGGACCGGCTCGCGTCCCGCCTCTACGAGGCCGAGATCCGCTGGGAGCAGACCACGGCCGAGCTGAACGAGGTCCGGGCCCGGCTGGAGCGGGCGAGGGAGCGGTACGCCTCGCTCCGGGCCCGCCTGGACCAGCGGGCCCGCGAGGCCTTCATGCTGGGCCCCGGGAGCGGGATCGAGTTCCTCCTGGGCGCCACGTCGCTCGCCGACCTCTCGGACCGGCTCGAGTTCGTGGGCGCCGTGGCCCAGAGCGACGCCGATCTCGCGGTGCGGGTGGACAACCTGCGGAACGAGCTCGCCGCCGACGAGGCGGAGCTCGAGCGGCTCCAGGAGCGGCAGGCGGTGCTCGTGCGGGAGCTCGCCTCGCAGCAGGCGGCCCTCGAGCAGCGGCTCTCGGAGCAGCGGGCGCTGCTCGACGAGATCGAGGCCAAGAAGGCCCAGGCCCGGCGGGTCGCGGAGCGGCTCAGCGAGCGCTACCAGCAGCAGCTCGCGCAGCGGTTCTCCGGGCAGCTCCACGACGGGGTGTTCCAGGTCTGCCCGGTCGGGGAGCCGAACGCGGTGAGCGACAGCTTCGGGGCCCCGCGGGTGGGCCACCTCCACGCCGGGGTGGACATCTTCGCGCCCTACCGGACGCCGATCTACGCGCCGTTCGCGGGGACCGCCCGCGCCTCGTACAACGGGCTCGGCGGATACTCGGTCTACGTCTACGGCGCCCAGGGCTACGTGTACAACGCGCACCTCGCGGAGCCGGGGATCTCTGGGCCGGTGCAGCCGGGGGACGTGATCGGCTACGTCGGGACCTCCGGGAACGCCCAGGGGACCTCCCCCCACGACCACTTCGAGTGGCACCCCGACCAGATCCCGTCCGACTGGCCCGCGAGCCCCTACGGCTACTCGGTCCTGGGGGGCGCGGTGAACCCCTACCCGCTCCTCGCCCCGGTGTGCTGACCCCGGCCGGGGGCGGGAGCCGCCCGGCGCCCCGGGCCCTCCGCCCGCGGTAGGCTCCGCCCGCGGACGCTCCGGGAGGAGGTGGGGATGGAGCCGCGGGATGTCCGGGAGGTCGGGGTCGTCGGGTGCGGGATCATGGGCTCGGGGATCGTGGAGGTCGTGGCCAGGACCGGCGCCCGGGTGGTCTTCGTCGAGGCGAGCGAGGAGCTCGTGGAACGAGGCCGGCGCGCGATCGAGCGCTCCACGGCGCGGGCGGTCGACCGCGGGAAGCTCGGCCCCGGCGACCGCGAGGCGCTGCTCGCGAGGATCCGCGGGACCACCGACCTCGGGGAGCTCGCCGACGTCGACCTCGTGATCGAGGCGGCGACCGAGGACCTCGCGGCCAAACGGGAGGTCTTCGCCGCCCTGGGGCGGATCACCCGGCCCGACGTGGTCCTCGCCTCCAACACCTCGTCGATCCCGATCGCGGAGCTCGCCCGGGCGAGCGGGCGGCCGGAGCGGGTGGTCGGGATGCACTTCTTCAACCCGGCGCCCGTGATGAGGCTCGTCGAGCTCACGCCGGCCCTCACCACCTCCGAGGAGACCCTGGCCTTCGCCCGGGCCTACGCCGAGCTCCTCGGCAAGACCGTGGTGGTGTCCCGCGACGAGGCCGGGTTCATCGTGAACCGGCTCCTCGTCCCGTACCTCAACGACGCCATCCGGCTCCTCGGATCGGGGTTCGCCACCCGCGAGGACATCGACGCGGCGGTGAAGCTCGGCCTGGCCCACCCGATGGGCCCCCTCGAGCTCCTCGACCTGGTGGGCCTCGACACGCACCTGCGGATCTGCGAGGTCCTCCACGCGGAGTTCGGCGACCCCCGCTACGCGCCGCCCCCGCTCCTCCGCCGGATGGTGGCGGCGGGCCGCCTGGGGCGGAAGTCCGGCCGGGGCTTCTACGAGTACCCCGCGGGCTGACCCCGGCGGCGGGCGGCGCCGAGCCCCGCCAGGTAGCCGGCGAGCTTGGCCAGGTCGAGGTAGGCCATGAGCGCGGGGATCGCGATCGCGGCGAGGGCCCGCTCCCCGGCCGTGGGGAACCGCCGGGCCGCCCGGGCCAGCGGGGCGCGCGCGTAGGCGAGCCCGCCCGCGACCGTCGCCAGCTTGAGGAGGCGGCTCCGCGAGCCCCACGCGTACAGGAGCCCGCCGTAGGTCGCGAGCCGGATCGCGTGGCGCTCGGGGTGCATCCCGGCGACGGCGTCCCCCCACGCGTAGCGGAAGTACTGGCGGAACGTGGAGCGGAGGTCGGGGCGGAGGCGCCAGCGGGCCACGGCCCCGCGGGCCAGGCGGAGGTCGAGGCCGAGCTCGCGGAAGCGGTGGTCCACGAACATGTCCTCGCCGACGTCGAGCCACTCCGGGTAGCCGCCGGCGGCCTCGATCGCGCTCCGCCGGTAGGCGACCGACCGCGAGGACGGCATGAACGTGGCCTCGTCCAGCTCCTCCGGCCCCGGCAGGTTCACGCAGGCCAGGCAGGCCTGGAGGAACCCCTCGACGATCGGCTCCGTGACCCCCATCGCGACGTCCGCGCCGGCCTCGATGGGGCGGAGGAGCTCCTCGAGCCACCGGGGGTCGAGCACGCAGTCGGCGTCGGAGCAGGCGAGCACGTCGTGGGAGGCGCGGGCGATCGCGAGGTTGCGGCCCCGGGAGATGTTCGCCCCGGGCTCGTGGAGCACGACGATCCCCTCCTCCGAGCGGAGGATCTCGAGGGTCCCGTCGGTCGAGCCGCCGTCCACGATGACCACCTCGTCGGGCGGCCGGGTCTGGGCCCGCACCGAGTCGAGGAACGGGCCGACGTGCTCGGCCGCGTCCTTCACGGTGGAGATCAGCGTCACCTTCACCGCGGCCCCCCGAGCGCGGCCTCGTACGCGCGGAGCGTGCCCCGGGCCGTCTCCTCCCACGAGAAGCGGGCCGCCCGGGCCCGCCCGCGGAACGAGAGGCGCTCGGCGAGGTCCCGGTCGGCCAGGACCTCCGCGATCGCCCTGGCCAGCTCGCGCACGGACCGGGGGTCCACGAGCACGGCGGCGTCCCCCGCGACCTCGGGGATCGAGGAGGTGGCGGAGGCGACGGTGGGGACCCCGCGGGCCATCGCCTCGAGCACCGGGAGCCCGAACCCCTCGTACAGCGACGGGTACACGAACAGGTCGGCGCCCCGGTAGAGCGCGTCGAGGTCGGCCGGGGGGAGGGGTCCGGTCAGCACCACCTCCCCCGGGCCCCGGAGCGCGAGCTCCCGCTGGAGGGGCTGGTGGCGCCACCCGAGGGGTCCCGCGAGGACCAGGGCGTGGCGGATCCCCTCGGCCGCCGCCCGCCGGTAGGCGCGGACCAGGCGGACCAGGTTCTTCCGCGGCTCGAGGGTCCCGACGAAGAGGACGTAGGGCCGCGGGACCTTGAGCCGCTCGAGGACGCGCTCGGGGTCCCCGGCGCCCCGACCGAGGGAGGCGGCGAGCGGCACGACGTGGATCCGCTCGGGGCGGGCCCGGGTGCGTTCGAGGAGATCCTCCGCGGTGTGGCGCGAGGGCGCGAGGATCGCGTGGGCCCGGCGGACCGCGGCCGCGAGGCCGGCCCGGTAGAGCGCCCGCCAGGTCGCGGGGAAGAGGCCCGGGAGGCGGAGGAACGCGACGTCGTGGACCGTCACGACCAGGCGCTGCCCCCGGCCGGTCGGGGGGACCGCGGCGGGGTTCGGCGCGTGGATGAGGTCGAGGGCCCGGAGGGGCTCGGGGAGGGGCGGGCGGCCGAGGAGGTCCCAGCGCGGGTAGAGCGTCCGGATCCCCGCGGGGACCTCCTCCACCCGGAGCCCCCGGAGCCAGGGCTCCGCCGGGGTCCCGGGGAAGCGGGCGTGGAACGCGATCAGCTCGAGGGAGGGATCGGCCTCGACCAGGGCGGGCAGGAGTTCGCGGATGTAGGTGCCGATCCCCCCCGGCGCCCGGGAGAAGAGCTGGTCGACGTGGACGCCCACCCGCATCCCGCGCCCGCTCAGCGCGACGCCTCCACGCAGGAGACCCCCTCGGGGCCCACGGTCGCGGCGTGGGGGGTGCCCGGCTCCAGGTCGAGCCGGTCGCCCGGCCGGAGCTCCACGTCGCCCTCGGTCGTGTGGAAGACGATCGACCCCTCGAGGCAGAACAGGACCTTGTGGTAGCCGTGCGAGTGCCAGCCGTAGACGTCCCCGGGCCCGTTCGACCAGGGCCGGGGCTCCGAGCAGCCCTCGGCCCGGAACGCGGCCAGGGCCTGCTCGCGTCCGGCCACCGCTCCCCGCGTCACCTCGGCGCCCACGGGTGGGAGTTTGGCACGGCCGCCCGGCCGCTCAGCGGGCGTCGGCGCGGCCCGCGGTCGCGGGGAAGCCGCGGCGGGCGAAGGGCA
>DATLZM010000292.1:0-4053 GCA_035573995.1 Actinomycetota bacterium
CCGCGGCCGCCCGGCGGGCCTCGGCCGCCCCCCGCCGGCCCCGCGCGGTGAGCCGGACCACCTTGGCCCGCCCGTCCTCGGGATCGGGGACCCGCCGCACGTACCCCCGCTCCTCCAGCTGGTCCACCACGAGCATCATGCCCTGCTTCGAGATGCCGGCGCGACGGGCGAGCTCGGTGAGCCTCGTCCCGGTCCGTCGGTCGATGTTGAGGAACACGGCCAGGTGGCCCGCGCGGAGGTCGGGGTACCCGCGCTCGGCGAGCGCCTGTTCGAGCTCCCCCGCGACCACCCGCTGGCCCTCCAGGAGGAGGCGGCCGAGATCCCGCTCCCGCACGGCCCCATCCTGCCCGACGGCCCTCCGCTCCGTCGATCCGCTCGACGGATCGGCGCCGCGGTAGCCTCGATCCATGGAGGTCCGCCCGGCGCGGCCCGGGGAGTACGAGGAGGCGGGGAGGGTCGTCCGCCTCGCCTACGCGGAGTTCGCCCGCCCCGGCGAGCCGTGGTGGGAGGAGTACCTCGACCACCTGGCCGACGTGGCCGGGCGGGCCACGCGGGCCCTGGTCCTGGTCGCGGTGGACGAGGAGCGGGTGATCGGGAGCGTCACCCTCGAGCTCGATGGCCGGATCGACCCCGACGACCCGCCGCTCCGTCCCGACGAGGCCCACGTCCGGATGCTCGGCGTCCACCCGGCGCACCGCCGCCGCGGCGTCGCCCGGGCCCTGATGGCCGCGTGCGAGGAGGAGGCCCGCCGACGCGGCCGGAGGCTGCTCACGCTCCACACGACCCAGCGGATGCGCGCCGCCCAGCGGATGTACGAGGCGCTGGGGTTCGAACGGGGGCCGGACCGGGTGTTCGAGGACGGGTTCGTGCTGCTCTCGTACTCGAAGCGCCTCTAGGGTGGGACCTGTCCCGGTCTCGTGCCCCGCACGATTCCTGGCGGGGTGGCGCTACCCCTCGACCTGAAGCACGTAGGCGAGCTCGGCCCCGTGGTAGCTGGCGGTGACCGCCCAGCATCCCGGCTCCGGGAGCATGAGGCCAACGAGCATGAAGTTCCCGATGCCGGGGTTGAAGGAGGGCACCCCGCCTTCTACCACCACCGGCGGAGCGGACCCGTCGAGACGTTCCGCTGTGACGGCGATGTCCGCATCGCCGCTGAAGTCCTCGCCCTCTGCGGTCGAGAAGTCCTCGCTCCACCACAACGTCTTGTCACCCACGCTGCCGTCTTCCCCGACCGGGAGACCCCTCCATACCTCACCGTTCGGATCGAGGGTGGTCCAAAGTCCGGGGGTTCCGTACCAAACCTCCTCGAACGGGGCCTCCTGCGGATACGGTTCAGGGGGCACGAAGCCCGGCTGTGGAGGAACGGTCACCGGACACGTGCCCGGGCTGGCCGACGAGCCGAACTCCTCCTGGGGGTCCGGCGGGAGGCGCTTGACCACCTGCGGAGAAGGTTCGACCCCGCCCGACGCCCGCGATCCTGCTGCCCCCGGCCCGCACGCGACACCCCCCAGGGTCACGAGCACGAGCACCAGGCGAACCGCCTTCGCGGCGTCCCCTGCCATCGACCCTTACAGGAACGCGCCCAAGGGCGAGCTGTCAACACCGGTCGAGGACCGGGATGGGCCCCCCGAATCGCAGCCGAGCCTCCGAGATGGCCGCGAGGACCACGGAGGGCGACGGCGCTACGCGCCGGCCGGGCGGCCCGTGCGGACCACCTCGCCCGAGGCCAGGACCACGCCGTCCTCGCACTCCGCCTCGACCAGGCCACCGCGGAACTGCTGCTCGTACAGGCGCGCGTAGAGCCCCCCGCGCTCGAGGAGCTCGGCGTGGGTCCCGCGCTCCACGACCCGGCCCCGGTCCAGGACGAAGATCACGTCGGCCGACAGGATCGTGGACAGGCGGTGGGCGATGGCGATCGTCGTCCGCCCCCGCATGAGCGGCCGGAGGGCCTCCTGGACGAGCCGCTCGGAGGCCGTGTCCAACGAGGACGTCGCCTCGTCGAGGATCAGGATCCGGGGGTCCTTGAGGATCACCCGGGCGATCGCGAGCCGCTGCTTCTCCCCGCCGGAGAGCTTGTACCCGCGCTCCCCCACCACGGTGTCGTACCCGTCGGGGAGCTCCATGATCCGGTCGTGGATGAAGGCCGCCCTGGCGGCGGCCACGAGCTCCTCCTCCGTGGCGTCGGGCTTGCCGTAGAGGAGGTTCCTCCGGATCGTGGTGTGGAAGAGGTAGGTCTCCTGGGTGACCATCCCGATGATCTCGCCGAGCGAGTCCAGCCGGATCCGCCGCACGTCGATCCCGTCGATCTCGACCGCGCCCCGCTGCACGTCGTAGAACCGCGGCACGAGGTAGGTGATCGTGGTCTTCCCGGCCCCCGAGGGTCCCACGAGCGCCGCGAGCTGCCCGGGCTCGATCTCGAGGTCGACGCCCTCGAGCGTCCACTCGCGCCCCGCCCGCTGCCCGTCGCCGGCCTCCGGGGGGAGCGGCGGGCCGGCCCCGGCCCCCTCGTAGCGGAACCACACGTCGCGGAACCGGACCCGGCCTCGCACCTCGGCGGGGCGGAGGGCGACGGCGTCGGGCGCGTCGGCGATCTCGTGGGGAAGGTCCAGGTACTCGAAGATCCGGTCGAAGAGCGCGAGCGACGACTGCACCTCGGTCGAGACCTGGAGCATCGACCCCATCGGGAAGAACAGCCGGGACTGGAGCGTGGTGAACGCCACGATGTCCCCGGCCTGGATCTGGGCGAAGGGGTTCCGGCTGTTCACCCAGCCCGCGACCAGGTACACGAGGGCGGGCGTGATCGAGAAGAAGACCTGGACGAAGGCGAAGAAGGCCCGCCCGATCATCGCCTGTCGGATCTGGAGCCCGGTGAGGCGCTCGTTCTCCTCGCGGAAGCGCCCGATCTCGTGACGCTGGCGGCCGAAGGCCTTCGAGAGCAGGATCCCGGAGACCGAGAGCGTCTCCTCGGTCACCGCCGTGAGGTCGGCCAGGGTCTTCTGGGTGCTCGTGGCCAGCTCCCGGCGGGCCCTCCCGACCCGAGCCGTGAGCCAGAGGAACAGCGGCATCATCGAGAGCGACAGGAGCGTGAGCGGCACCGAGAGCACGGACATCGCGGCGAGCGAGCTCGCGATGATCACGACGTTGGCGAGGACGCTCGAGGCGGTGTCCGTCACGACCGTCTGCACGCCCCCCACGTCGTTCGCCAAGCGCGACTGGATCTCCCCGGTCCGCGTGGTCGTGAAGAACCGGAGCGGCATGAACTGGAGGTGGGCGTACAGCGCGTTCCGGAGGTCCTGCATCACCCGGAGCCCCACGAGCTGCGAGAGGTAGGACTGGGCGATCCCGATCAGGCCGGTGACGATCGGCACCGCCACCATGATCCCCGCGTAGACCGCGAGGAGCGGGAGGTTCGGACAGGGGCGGCCCGAGCACATGCCGGCCCCGGGGCCGCGCACCGGCCCGAAGAGCGCGTCGTTGAAGATCGCGGCGATCATGAGCGGGTTCACGACCCCGAGCCCGCTCGACACGACGATCAGGAGCCCCACGAGCGCGACCTTGCCGCGGTAGGGGCGGAACGTGGCGAGGACCCGGCGCACGGTCCGCCGATCGACCCGCCGCCGGTCCTCCTCCGAGAGCGGCGTCCGCATCATCCGGAACATCCCGTGCCCGCGCACGGGACCAGCATAGGCGGGCCCGCCGGGAACGGCGGCTCGGGCGCCCCCGCGCGCCCGGCGGCGGCTCGCCCCGGCGGGTTGCGCGATGCGCCCCCCGAGTGCAGACGAGGGGCCCACGCTGAGCTAGCGTGGGTGCATGGAGCAGTGGGAGCTGCTCGCGCGCATCCTCCTCGCCGCGGTCCTGGGCTACGGGATCGGGTGGGAGCGCGAGTTCCGGGGGAAGCCGGCGGGCGAGCGCACGTTCGCGCTGATCGCCCTCGGCGCCGCGGCCTTCACCGGGATCGGGCTCGACCGGTTCTCGGTGACCTCCACGACCCGGATCGTCCAGGGCGTCGTGACCGGGGTCGGGTTCCTGGGCGCGGGGCTGATCTTCCGCCCC
>DATLZM010000293.1:0-23464 GCA_035573995.1 Actinomycetota bacterium
CGGACGTGGCGGTCGACGCGGTGGGGCGGCCCGACGCGTTCGAGACCGCCGTCGACGTGGCCCGGCGCGGCGGGACGGTCGTCGTGGTCGGCGTCTACGCGGGCGAGGTCGCCGAGGTCCAGCTCGGCGTCTACTGGGCGCGGGCCATCACGCTCCGGTTCTCGGGCCTCTGCCCGGTGCACGCGCGGTGGGAGGAGGCGATGGCGGCGGTCCGCGACGGGCTGATCGACCCGCTCCCGCTGATCTCCCACCGCCTCCCGCTCGAGGAGGCGCCCCGGGGGTACGAGCTCTTCGAGCGGCGGGAGGCCGTCAAGGTGGTGCTCGTGCCCTGATCGCCGCGGCTCGGGCCGGAGGCGGGGCCCGGCGATGGGGCCCGCGCTCGGGTCGGCGGCGCGTCCGGGCCCGGCGGGGAACGAGGGGGCCCGGCGCGGCCGGTAGGCTTCGGTCGTGGACGTCGCGGCCCTGGTCGAAGGGGTGCTGGCGGCCGACCCCCGGGCCGTGGCCCGGGCCATCTCGATGGTCGAGGACGGCGCGCCCGAGCTCGAGGAGCTCTCGGCGGCCCTGTACCCGCGCACCGGCCGGGCCTGGACGGTGGGGATCACCGGCGCCCCGGGGGTGGGGAAGTCGAGCCTGGCGCGCGAGCTCGTCCGCCTGGCGCGGGCGCGGGGCCTGTCGGTGGCGGTGCTCGCGATCGACCCCACGTCGCCGTTCACCGGCGGCGCGCTCCTGGGCGACCGGCTCCGGATGCAGGAGCACGCCACCGACCCCGCCGTGTTCATCCGCTCCATGGCCACCCGCGGCCACCTGGGCGGGATGGCCCTCGCCGCGCCCGAGGCCGTGCGGATTCTCGATGCCGCGGGCAAGGACCTGGTGATGGTGGAGACGGTCGGCGTCGGGCAGGCGGAGGTCGACGTGGCCGCCGCCACCGACACCACGCTCGTCGTCGTGGCCCCCGGGTGGGGGGACGCCATCCAGGTCGCGAAGGCCGGGATCCTCGAGATCGCCGACGTGTTCGTGGTGAACAAGGCCGACCGGGAGGGCGCCGAGGAGGCGGCCCGCGACCTCCGGACCATGCTCCGGCTCGGCCCGCCGCTCCCGTGGACCCCCCCGGTCGTCGCCACCTCGACCGTGACCGGGGAGGGGGTGGAGGAGCTCTGGGCGGCGGTGGAGGGGCACCGGCGGGCCCAGGAGGAGAGCGGCCGGGTCCGCGAGCGGCGCCGGGCGAGGCTCGCCCTCGAGCTCGAGAGCCTGGCCGTGGAGCGCCTGCGTCTCCGGGTGGGAGCGCTCCTGGACGGCGCGGCGGACCTCCTCGACGCGCTCGAGGAGCGACGGACCGATCCCTACCGGGCGGCGGCTATGCTGTTGGAACGGCTCCGGTCGTCGTAGGAGCCGGGGAGGCCCATGTCGGAGGCCCGCGCCCGCTTCGAGGAGGAGTACCGCCGCGCCGGCGAGCGCGACGCGGACTTCGAGACGATCTCCGGGGAGCCGCTGCTCCCGATCTACACCCCGGAGGACGTCCGCCCCCTCGACCACGACCGGGACCTCGGCTACCCGGGCGCCTACCCCTTCGTCCGGGGCGTCTACCCCACGATGTACCGGGGGCGGCTGTGGACGATGCGGCAGTTCGCCGGGTACGGGACCCCGGCCGAGACCAACGCCCGGTACAAGTACCTGCTGGCGCACGGGCAGACCGGCCTCTCCGTGGCCTTCGACATGCCCACGCTGATGGGCCGGGACTCCGACGATCCCCGCTCCGAGGGCGAGGTGGGCCGGTGCGGGGTGGCCACGGACTCGCTCGCCGACTTCGAGGTCCTCTTCGACGGGATCGACCTGGGCTCGATCACGACCTCGATGACGATCAGCGGCCCGGCGGTCGTGATCTTCGCGTTCTTCCTCGCCGCCGCCGAGCGGCAGGGGGTGGCGTGGGAGCGGCTCGACGGCACGCTGCAGACCGACATCCTCAAGGAGTACATCGCCCAGAAGGAGTGGATCTTCCCGCCCCGCCCCCACCTGCGGCTGATCGCCGACCTCCTCGAGTTCTGCGCGGAGCGCTGCCCGAAGTTCCACCCGATCAGCGTGTCGGGGTACCACATCCGGGAGGCGGGCTCGACCGCGGCGCAGGAGCTCGCGTTCACGCTGGCCGACGGGTTCGCCTACCTGGAGCTGGCGCGGGAGCGCGGGCTGGACCTCGAGCGGGTCGCCGGGCAGCTCTCGTTCTTCTTCAACGCCCACATCGACTTCTTCGAGGAGATCGCGAAGTACCGGGCGGCGCGGCGGATCTGGGCCCGGTGGCTCCGGGACCGCTACGGCGTGCGGGACGAGCGGGCGCTCCGGCTGCGCTTCCACACCCAGACCGCGGGGGTCTCCCTCACCGCCCAGCAGCCCTACAACAACGTCGTCCGGACCGCGATCGAGGCCCTGGCCGCGGTGCTCGGCGGGACCCAGTCGCTCCACACGAACGCGCTCGACGAGGTCCTCGCGCTCCCCACGGAGGGCGCGGCCCGCCTCGCCCTCCGCACGCAGCAGATCATCGCCCACGAGACCGGGGTGGCGAACGTGATCGACCCGCTCGGCGGGTCGTGGTTCGTGGAGGCCCTCACGGACCGGATGGAGGAGCTCGCCGAGGGCTACTTCGCCGAGATCGAGCGGATGGGGAAGGGCTCGATGCTCGAGGGGGTCCTGGCGGGGATCGACCGGGGCTGGTTCCAGTCCGAGATCGCGGAGGCGGCCTACCGCGAGCAGCTCCTGTACGAGAAGGGGCGGCGGATCAAGGTGGGGGTGAACGCCTTCACCGAGACCGAGGAGCCTCCGCTCGAGATCCTCCAGATCGGCCCGGAGACCGAGGAGGCCCAGGTCCGGGCCCTCCGGGAGCTCCGGGCCCGGCGCGACGGGGACCGGGCCCGGGCCGCCCTGGAGCGGCTCCGGGAGCTCGCCGCCACCGACGCGAACCTGATCGAGCCGATCGTGGATTGCGCCCGCGCGTACTGCACCGAGGGGGAGATCGTGGGCGTCCTCCGCGAGGTCTTCGGCGAGTACCGCGAGGACCCGCGCTTCTAGGCGCGCGCCGGGCCCCGCCGGCCTGCGGGCTCCCCGGGACGGCTCGTCGCGGTCGTTGCAACCGACTTCCGTTGCAACATCATGCGATAAGGTGGTAGGGTCTCGGGCATGGGACGCAGGCGGAAGTCGTTGCTCACCCTGGTCGCGGCGACGCTCGTGGCGACGGCGTGCTCCAGCGCCCCGTCGGGAGGCGGGGGCCGGCCGCTCGTGGTCACGACCGTCTCCCCGATCACGAACATCGTCCAGAACGTGGGGGGCTGCGCGGTTCGGACCGTGGGGATCATCCCCGAGGGCGTGGACAGCCACACCTTCGAGCCCGCCCCCTCCGACGCCGCGCTCTTCGAGCAGGCCGACGTGGTGTTCCTGAACGGCCTCCACCTCGAGGAGCCGACCCGGGAGCTGGCCGAGGCCAACGTGCGGCCCGGCGTGCCGATCGTCGAGCTCGGCGCGCGGACCGTCGCCCCCGACGAGTACATCTTCGACTTCAGCTTCCCCCGGGAGCAGGGGGACCCGAACCCGCACCTGTGGACGAACCCCCTGTACGCGGGGCGGTACGCGGAGATCGTGATGCGGACGCTCTCCGACCTGTTCCCGGACCGGGCGGACACGTTCAGGCGGAACTACGAGGCGTTCGCGGCCCGGATCCGCGAGCTCGACCGGCTCGTGCGCGAGGTGACCGAGACGGTGCCGCCCGAGAACCGCAAGCTCCTCACCTACCACGACTCCTTCCCCTACTTCGCCCGCGAGTACGGGTGGGAGGTGATCGGCGCCATCCAGCCGTCGGACTTCTCCGACCCCACCCCCCAGGAGGTGGCCCGGCTGATCGACCAGATCCGCCGCACCGGGGTGCCCGCGATCTTCGGCTCCGAGGTGTTCCCGAGCCCGGTCCTCGAGCAGATCGCGAGCGAGACGGGCGCGCGCTACATCGACGACCTCCGGGACGACGACCTCCCGGGCGACCCCGGGGACCCCGAGCACAGCTACCTCGGGCTCATGGTCTTCGACTTCCGGACGTTCATGGGCGCCCTCGGCGGCGACGCCTCGGCGCTCGACGGGTTCGACACCTCGAACGTGGCCGGCGAGGGCTGCGCCGAGTACCGGACGTGATGGATCGCGCGCTCGTGCGCCTCGACCGGGTGACCTGCAGCTACGGGCAGGACCCGGTGCTCGTGAACGTGGACCTCGCCGTCCACCCGGGCGACTTCGTCGGCGTCGTGGGGCCGTCGGGGAGCGGGAAGACGACGCTCCTGCGGGCGATCGCCGGCTCGGTGCCGCCGATCGTGGGGCGGGTGGTCCGGGATCCCGGCGCGACCATCGGCTACGTGCCGCAGGTCGAGACCGTGAACTGGTACTTCCCCATCACCGTGCGGGAGGCCGTGCTGATGGCCCGGATCGGTCGGCGCCTCGTCCCCTGGCCCTCGCGGGAGGACGTGCGGGAGGCGGAGGAGGTCCTCGAGCGCCTCGGGCTGGGCGGCCTCGGGGGGCGGCACATCCGCGAGCTCTCGGGGGGGCAGCAGCAACGGGTCTTCATCGCCCGCGCGCTCCTGCGCCGGCCGCGCCTCCTGCTGCTCGACGAGCCCACGGCCGGGGTCGACGTCCGGACCCGTCACGACGTGATGCACCTGATCCACGAGCTCCACCACGAGGGGCTCGCGATCGTGCTCACGACCCACGACCTCAACGGGATCGCCGCGCACCTCCCGCGCCTCGTGTGCCTGAACCGGGAGGTGATCGCCTCGGGCCGACCGATCGACGTGATCACCCCCGAGGTGCTGGAGCGCACGTACGGGGCCCCGATGGAGGTGCTCTCGCACGGCGGCATGCCCGTGGTGATCGAGCGGTACCCGGAGGTGGTGGCGGGCGAGAAGGTCGTGCCGCTCCGGGAGGGGCACCATGGACACCCTGCTTGAGCCGTTCCGATACGCGTTCTTCCGCCACGCGCTCGCGGTGGCGGTGCTGGCCGGCGGCCTCTGCGGGCTGGTCGGCGTGTACGTCGTGCTCCGCGGCATGAGCTACATCGGCCACGGGCTCTCGCACGCGATCTTCGGGGGCGCCGTGGCGAGCTACGTGATGGGGGTGAACTTCTACCTGGGGGCCGGCGCCTGGGGCCTGGTGGCGGCGCTCCTGATCAACCGCGTGGCGCGCCGACGCACGATCGGGGCGGACGCGGCCATCGGGGTCGTGACCAACGCGAGCTTCGCCCTGGGGATCGTGCTGATCTCGGTGGTCCGCTCGTTCACCCGCAACTTCGAGGCCGCGCTGTTCGGCAACGTCCTCGGGGTGACCGCGACGGACGTGCTGGTCGTGGCCGGGGTCGCGGTGGCCGCGGCGGCCGTCGTCTTCCTCCGGTACCGGCAGCTCCTCTTCAGCACCTTCGACCCCGAGGTCGCCGAGGTCTCGGGGGTCGACGTGGCCCGCGCCGACCTCCTGCTCGCGCTGGTCCTGGCCGCCACCATCACGGCCACGATGAACGTGATGGGGGTGACCCTGATCGCCGCGGCCCTCGTGATCCCGCCGGTGATCGGGCGCCTCCTGACCGACAGCTTCGCGAGGATGCTCGCGATCTCGGTCGTGGTCGGGATGGCGTGCGGGTTCGTGGGCGTGTACGCCTCGTACCACCTGGACTGGTCCTCGGGCGGCTCGGTGGTCCTCACCGCCACGGTGCTCTTCGCCCTCGCCTACGCGTGGTCCGCCGCGCGCCGCCGCCGCCTCCCCTCGCGGGTGGCGGACGTGCACGTCTGATCCGACCCCGCCGAGGGGCTCAGCGGCCGCGGGCGGCCGGGCGGGCCTGGTCCCGGGCCTGGCAGTCGCGGCAGAGGCCGGAGATCGCGAAATGGGTGAGGTCGGGGAGGAACCCGTGGTGGCGCTGGATCAGGCGCCCGAGGGCCCTGGCCTCGGCGAGCGAGAGGTCGTCCTCGGCCCCGCAGCGCGAGCACGTGAGGTGGACGTGCTCGGCCTCTTCGACCCGGTGGTACTCCGCGCCGCCCTCGAGGTGCGCGTGCGAGAGGACGCCGACCTCCTCGAGCAGCGTGAGGGTCCGGTAGACCGTGGAGGCGTTCACCCCGGGCATCGTCCCCTGGACCTTGCGGGCGATGTCGGAGGGCGAGATGTGGCCGGTGGTCCGCATCACCTCCGCGACGATGGCTCGGCGCTGCGGGGTCATCCGCAGCCCGTGCCGTCGCAGCAGCTCGAGGACGCCCTCCGGCGTCCCCGTCCCCGGCTCCGCGGTCGTGTCCACGGCCGGATGATAGCGAAGGTTTGCAGGTGCAACCGGCGCCGGCCGGCCGGCGAGGGGTCCAGGGATGCTCGAGCGGGTCCCCCGGCTCTGCCAGGATAGCGGTCGAGGTGGGCGCGTCCGTCTCGCTCGAGGTGGAGGGGCGGGTGGCGACGGTCCGGATCGACCGGCCGCCCGCCAACGCCATCGCCCGGGAGGTCTCCGAGGGGCTCCTGGCCGTCGTCCGGGAGGCCGGGGAGCGGGACGACGTCGGCGCGGTGGTCCTGTGGGGCGGGCCCCGGATCTTCTCGGCGGGGGCCGATCTCAGGGAGATGGCCGGGCGGGGGCCGGAGGAGGTGCGACCCCAGGTCGCGGCGCTCGGGGAGGCCTGCGCCGCCCTGGAGGAGCTCCCCAAGGTGACCATCGCGGCCATCAACGGCTACGCCCTCGGGGGCGGCTGCGAGCTGGCCCTGGCCTGCGACCTCCGGGTCGCCGCGCGGGACGCGGAGCTCGGGCAGCCCGAGATCCGGCTGGGGATCATCCCCGGGGCCGGGGGGACGCAGCGGCTGCCCCGCCTCGTGGGCCTGGGCCGGGCCCGGGAGCTCATCTACACGGGCCGCCGGGTGGGCGCGGACGAGGCGCTCGCGATGGGCCTCGTGGACCGCGTGGTGGCCCCGGGGGAGGTGCTCGCGGCGGCGGTGGCGGAGGCCCGGCGGTATGCTTCGGGCCCGACGCGCGCGCTCGCGGCGGCCAAGGCCGCCCTCCGCGCGTCGCTCCGCGGCGACCCCGACGAGGGGCTCCGGTTCGAGCGCGAGGCGTTCTGCGAGCTGTTCGCGACCCGGGACGCCGACGAGGGGATCCGGGCGTTCCTGGAGAAGCGCGAGCCGAGGTTCGAGGGCAGGTGAGGAGCGTGAAGGTGCGGCAGGCGACGCCGGAGGACGTCCCCGCGCTGGTCGGGCTGTTCAAGGAGCTCGAGCGGCTGCAGCGGGACTGGCGGGTCTTCACCCCGCGCCCCGGCTTCTACGACGAGGTCGCGGCGAAGTACGAGGCCGCGATGGGCCGGGAGGACGCGGTCGTGCTGGTGGCTGAGGCCGAGGGCGACGTGGTCGGGATGGCCTACGGCGAGGTGCATGTGCCCTCCCGGTTCTCCGACGAGCGGGCCCTCGAGCTCTCCGGGGTGGTGGTGCGCGCCGGCCACCGCGGCAAGGGGGTCGGGCGGGCCCTGGTCCAGGAGGCCACGAGGTTCGCCCGCGAGCGGGGGGTCCCCTGGGTGACGCTCAAGGTCTTCGCCCAGAACCGCGGGGCGATGGAGTTCTGGGAGGGCCTGGGGTTCACCCCCCGGGTGGTCCAGCTCACCTCCTCCACCGAGGCGCTCTCGGCCCGCCTGGGCGGGGAGGGGTAGCCCCCCGCGACGCTGGGCGGTCGCGGGGAATGAACCGCGCCGGGCCCGGGTTCGTATGGTCGAGGGAGGCTGGCGATAGAGGCCACCCGACCAGGAGGGCTGATGGCGCAGGAGACCTTGCGGGGTGCTCCGGTGCGGGAGCTCCCCAAGCGGAACCGGACTTTCCCCCGAGGGCGGGTGTGCGCGGCGCCCGGGTGCGGCACGGTCCTGTCGATCTACAACCGCTGGGACCACTGCTGGCAGCACGAGCCCGCCCACGCCTACGTGGCCCGCGGGAAGCGGAGCCGTCGGGCGGCCTGAGGCGCCGGGGTAAAGCCCGGGGCCGCCGCGGCCGATGTTCCACCCGTGACCGCTCCCCCCCGGGCGGGCGCCCGGTGACGGCCGGGCTCGACGAGCCCCCCGCGATGCGGGAGGCGCCGTGCCCGTTCTGCGAGCGGCGGGTCCTCGTGTACGAGGAGCCGCCCCGGTGCCCCCTGTGCGGCTGCCCGCTCGACGCGCATCGGATGCGCCCGTTCGCGTTCCCGGCGGGGACCGAGGACCCGGAGCCGCCCCGCTGAACGCGGGTCAGGGCAGGAGGACCGCGGGCCGCCAGAGCCGCACGGCGTTGAGGAGGGCGAGGGCCTCGGCCGCCGGGAGCTCCTCCGCGCGGATCGGCCGCTCCCGGAGCCGTCCGGCCCGCAGGAGCCGGCCCCGGAAGACCCCCGGCAGGAGCCCGGACCCGAGCGGCGGCGTCCACCAGCGGCCGCCCGTCCGCACCGCGAGGTTCGCGATCGTCGACTCGGTGACCTCCCCCCGGAGGTTCACGAGCAGCACGTCGTCGGCGTCCGGGTGGCGGGCGGCGGCCTCCGCGTAGCGGTCCCGGGCCGTGGTCTTGTGGAACCACAGGGGGTCGGCGGGGTCCACGCTCGGCCCGTCCAGCGCGAGCCGGACCGGGGTCGGCGATGGGTCGGGCACGGGCTCGGCGCCGAGGTCGAGGGCCCCGCTCCTGGCGAGCGTGAGCCGGAGCCGGAGCGGGACCTCGGCGCCGCGGGCGGCCTCGGAGAGCAGGGCCGCCGCGCGGGCCCGATCGAAGACGAAGCCGAAGTACGAGGCGGAGGCCTCGAGCCGGTCCAGGTGGTCCTCGAGGAACGGGATGAGGCCGCCGGGCTCGGCCCGGACGGTCTCGAGGAGCTCGAAGGAGGGCCGCCGGATCGCGAGCACCGCCGCCTTCGCCGTGGCCTCCCGCCGCTCGGCCTCCGGGTCGGAGTCGTAGGTGATGCCCCCGCCGGTGCCGTACTCGGCGATCCCCGCCTCCTCGTCCACGACCGCCGTGCGGATCGCCACGGCGAACCGGGCCGCGCGCGGCTCCCCCGGGGCCAGGTAGCCCACCGCCCCGGTGTAGACGCCCCGGGGCGAGGCCTCGAGGTCCGCGATCGCCCGCATCGCCCGGACCTTGGGCGCGCCGGTGACCGACCCGCTCGGGAACAGGGCCCGGAACAGGTCGACGAGCCCCACCCCGGGGCGGAGCTCCGCCTCCACGGTCGAGGTGAGCTGCCAGACGGTCTCGTAGCGCTCGGCGTCGAACAGCCGCGGCCAGCGGACCGTCCCGGGGCGGGCCACCCGCCCCAGGTCGTTGCGGAGCAGGTCCACGATCATCGCGTTCTCCGCGCGGTCCTTGGGCGAGGCCCGCAGGCGCTCCCGGGCCGCCCGGTCCTCCTCGGCCCAGCGGCCGCGGGGCGCCGTCCCCTTCATCGGGCGGACCACGACCCGGTCGCCCCGGCGCGCGAAGAACAGCTCCGGGGAGGCCGAGCAGACGTGGTAGCGACCGGACGCGAGGTAGCAGTTGTGGGCGCCGCGCTGGGCGAGGCAGAGGTCGCGGTACAGCCCGCGGGGGTCGCCGGCGAACCGCGAGCGCAGCCGGAGCGTGAGGTTCACCTGGTAGACCTCGCCCGCCGCGATGAGCGATCGGATGGCCTCCACGCGGGCCCGGTACCGGCGGTCGTCGACCTCGGGCCGCCAGGCGCCGGGCGCGGGTGGCGCCGGCGGCGAGGCCGGCTCCGGGAGCTCCACCGGCTCGCGGCCCTCGAACAGCGCGAACCAGGCGAGCGGGAGGTCGGCGAAGGGGCCGCCCGTGGGACGGGGCCGCACCGCGAGGCCCGGGTCGAGCCCGGGCGCGGCCTCGTAGGCCACGAACCCCGCGGCCCACAGGCCCCGGCGCGCGGCGGCCTCGGCGGCCTCGAGCACGCCCGCCACCTCCTCGGGCCGCCGGGCCTCGACCACGCCGACCGGCCCGACGAGCCGGAACGAGGGGGCGCCGGGGCGGGAGAGGTCGTCGAACCGGGCCTCGATCGCCATCGCCCGGGGCCCGTCGGGCTCAGCCCTTCCTCGAGGTGATCTCCTCGATCAGCCTCGGCAGGATCTCCAGGCAGTCGCCCTCGACGCCGAGGTCGGCGACCTTGAAGATCGGCGCCTCCCGGTCCTTGTTGATCGCCACGATCCGCTTCGAGCGCTTCATCCCGACCAGGTGCTGGGTCGCGCCGCTGATCCCCACCGCGATGTAGACCTCGGGCTTCACGGTCTTCCCGGTCTGCCCGATCTGGTAGCTGTAGGGGACCCAGCCGGCGTCGACCACCGCGCGGCTCGCCCCCACCGCCGCCCCGCCGATGGCCTCCGCGAGCTGCTCGAGGAGGCGGAAGTTGGCGGGGTCCTGGAGGCCGCGCCCGCCGGCCACCACGACCCGGGCCTCCTCGAGCTTCGGCCCCGCCGCCCGCTCCTCGTGGCGCTCCACCCGCCGCGCGCCGCGGGCCTCCTCGGGGACGTCGATCGCCGCCGGCACCACCTCGGCGCGGCCGCCGACGGGCTCCGCGGCGAACGACTTGGGCCGGACCAGGACGAGCTTGGGGTCGGGCCCGCGGAGCTCGACGTCCACCACCTTCGTACCGCCCATGATCTCCATCCGGGCGCGGTCGAGGGCCGGGACGTCCGTCGCGTTGGAGAGCAGCGTGGAGCCGAGGCGGGCCTGGAGCAGCCCGGCCACGTCGCGGGCGTCGTAGGTCGTGGGGAAGAGGATCATGGCCGGGCGGTGCTCGCGGACGAGCGCCTCCAGCGCGTGGGCCGCCGGCCCCCCGAGGTGGTCGGCGTAGACCGGGTCGTCGGAGGCGAACAGCCGCGGCACGCCGTGCTCCCCGAGGACGCCCGCGGCCTCCGTGGCCCCCGGGCCCAGGGCCACCGCCGCGACGTCCTCCGAGAGCCGGCGGGCGGCGGCGGCGAGCTCGAGGGCCGTCGGGTGGACGCCCCCCGGCCCGACCTGTGCATAGACCCAGACGCCCGCCATCCCTAGATCACCCTCGCCTCCTCGAGGAGCGCCACGATCCGCGCGACGCCCTCCTCGGCCCCGACGACCTCCCCGGGCCCCTTCTCCGGCGCGTCCTCCACCGCCACCACGGCCTGCGTGGGCGTGAGCTCCGCGTCGCCGAGCCCGAGGTCCGCCGCCGTGAGCTGCTCCAGGGGCTTCTGCTTGGCCTGCATGATGCCCTTGAGGGTGGGGTAGCGCGGCTCGTTGGCCCCGGCCGTGACCGTCGCCACCGCCGGCAGCGGGCACTCCACGACGTCGTAGCCGGCCTCGGTGGGCCGCTCGATCCGGAGGACGCCGCCGTCGAGCTCCAGGCGGCGGGCGAAGGTCGCCGCCGGGACCCCGAGGAGCCCGGCCACCGTCATCGGGACGGTCCCCGTGGACCCGTCCGTGGACTCCACCCCGGCGAGGACCAGGTCGAACCCGACCCGCCGGACGGCGGCCGCGAGCACCCGGGCCGTGACGAGGGCGTCGGCGCCGCGGAGCCGGGGGTCGGTGACCAGCACCCCGCGGTGGGCCCCCATCGAGAGCGCCCGGCGGATCGCGGTCACCGCGCCCTCGGGGCCCATCGAGACCACGACGACCTCGCCGCCCTCCCGCTCCACGAGCCGGAGGGCGGCCTCGAGCGGGTACTCGTCGCCGGGGTCCAGCACCCCCTCCACGCCCTCCCGCACGAGGAGGTGGTCGTCCCCCAGGCGCGGGGTGCCCTGGGGGTCGGGGACGTGCTTCGCGAGGACGACGACCTGCACCCTTCCCTCCGGCTCGACGGGCCCGCGACCGGCCGCGGGCGCCGGGGAGCGAGGATACACGCGCGGCGGGCCCGGGGCCCCGTGCTAGCCTCGCGGTCGTGGGACGCGGGCCATCGGTGCTGGTCGCGATGTCGGGGGGCGTGGACTCCTCGGTCGCCGCCTGCCTCCTGCACGAGGCGGGCTACGAGGTCGTGGGCTGCCACCTCCGCCTGGTGCACATGGACGGGGTGGACCACGGCTGCTGCGGCCCGACGGCCCGGGCCGACGCCGAGGCCGTGGCGCGGATCGCCGGCTTCCCGTTCGAGGTCCTGGACCTCTCCGAGGCCTTCGAGGAGGCGGTGATCGACGATGCCCTGGCCGAGCTCGAGGCCGGCCGGACCCCCAACCCGTGCGTCCGGTGCAACGAGCGGATGAAGTTCGGCGCCTTCCTCGCCCGTGCCGACGCGCTCGGGATCGACCTCGTCGCCACCGGGCACTACGTCCGGACCGAGCAGCGGGACGGGCGGTGGCGCCTGCTCCGCGCGGCCGACCGCGGGAAGGACCAGTCCTACGTGCTCCACGCGCTCGGCCAGCGGGAGCTGGCCCGGGCCCGGTTCCCCGTCGGCGGCATGCGGAAGGCCGAGACCCGCGAGGTCGCGCGGCGGCTCGGGCTGCCGGTCGCGGACAAGCCCGACTCGCAGGAGCTGTGCTTCGCCCCCGGCGGGGACGCCGCGGCCGTGTTCGAGGCGTGGGCGCCCCACCTCCGGCGGGAGGGGGAGATCGTGGACCCCGCCGGGAACGTCCTCGGGCGCCACGAGGGGACCGCCCGGTTCACGATCGGGCAGCGGCGCGGCCTCGGCGTGTCCACCGGGAGGCGGACCTACGTCGTGGACGTGGATGCGGCGCGCAACCGGGTCGTGGTGGGGCCGGAGGAGCTGCTGCTCCGCCGGGGGCTCGTCGCCGACCGCGTCTCGTGGGTGGCGGGCGCGCCGCCCGCCGACGAGCCCTTCGAGGCGGAGGTCCGCATCCGCTCGCGCGGCGAGGACGTGCCGGCGGTGGTGGAGCCCCTCGGCGACCGGCGGATCCGGGTGGAGTTCCGGGCCCCCCAGCGGGCGGTGGCGCCCGGCCAGAGCGCGGTCGTCTACCGGGGCGAGGAGGTCCTGGGCGGCGGGCGGATCGTCGAGGCGATCCGCTGAGGCCGGGACGCCCGCGAGCGCGCAGGGGACCCGCCCCGCCGCGGCGGGGCCCGCGGGTATCATCCGCTCGAACCCCCGAGCCGGCGGGAGGTCGCGTGCGGCTGCTGCGGCGCAGGCCCAAGACGTTCGATATCCAGGTCCAGGACCTGCTGCTCCACGTGACCGCGCCGGAGGACGTGGAGGACGAGGCCCGGGCGGCGGCCCTGTCGTTCTGGGAGCAGCTCCAGGCCTACTCGCTCCAGCACCCGGAGTTCCGGACCAGCAGGCGGCCGGTCCCGGTCCCCGCCGAGGCCCCCCCGATCGTCCGGGAGATGTGCCGGGCGGCGGCCCGGGCGGGGGTGGGGCCGATGTACGCGTTCGGGGGGGCCGTGGCCGATCAGGTCGGCAGGTTCCTCGCCCGGAGCCTCCCGGAGGTCGTCGTGCGCTGCGGCGGCGACCACTTCATCGCGACCCGGCGGCGGATGAAGCTCACGGTCCACCGGGGGGCGGCCGGCCCGATCGCCGTGGTCGTCGGGCCGCACCGGGAGGGGCTCGGGGTCTCCACGACGGCCGGCCGGGGGCGGGGGCCGTCGGCACCGGACGCGCTCGCCGTGCTCGCCACCTCCTGCATGCTCGCCGACGCCGCGGCCGCGGGGGTCGAGGCCCTGCTCGGGCGGGAGGGGGGCCTCGCGGCCGCCCTCCGGTACCTCCGGGAGGTCCCGGGGGTCCTGGGCGGGATCGTGCTGGTGGACGAGCGGATCGGGGTGGCGGGCGGCGTGGAGCTCGCGGCGTGAGGGGCTGATGGAGCGGGACGAGGACCGCCGGCGCGCCGAGGCCAAGCTCCGGGTCGAGGAGCTCCGCGACCAGATCCGCTACCACGACTACCGCTACTACGTGCTGAACGAGCCCGAGATCTCCGACGCGGAGTACGACGAGCTGATGCGCGAGCTGCGGGCGCTCGAGGAGGAGTTCCCCGAGCTCGTCACCCCGGACAGCCCGACCCAGCGGGTCGGCGGCGAGCCGGCCGAGCTGTTCGCGCCGGTGCAGCACCGGGCCCCGATGCTCTCGCTCGACAACGCGTTCTCCGAGGCCGAGCTGAAGGCGTGGGTGGCCCGGGTCGAACGGGCGGTGGGCCCCGTGGCCCGCTACGTCTGCGAGCAGAAGATCGACGGGGTGGCGGTGGCCCTCACGTACGAGGGGGGACGGTTCGTCCGGGGCGCGACCCGCGGGGACGGCTACACCGGCGAGGACATCACCCAGAACCTCCGGACCATCCGGAGCATCCCGGGCCACCTCGCGACGCCCGACCCCCCGGCCCTGATCGAGGTCCGGGGCGAGGTCTACCTCCCGATCCCGGCGTTCGAGCGGCTGAACGAGGAGCTCACGGCCCGCGGGGAACGCCCCTTCGCCAACCCCAGGAACGCCGCCGCCGGGAGCCTCCGCCAGAAGGACCCCCGCGTCACGGCCTCCCGGCCCCTCTCGATGTGGTGCCACAGCTTCGGCGCCGCCGAGGGGATACGGTTCGAGTCCCACTCGGGGTTCCTGGACTGGTGCCGGCGGGCCGGCCTCCCCGTGGCCCCCACCACCGAGGTGTGCGAGGACCTGGACGCGGTGATCGCCTACATCCACCGCTGGCAGGAGCACCGCCACGACGTGGAGTGGGAGATCGACGGCGTGGTGATCAAGGTCGACCAGGTCGCGCTCCAGGAGGAGCTCGGCGCGACGAGCCGCGCCCCCCGCTGGGCGATCGCCTACAAGTTCCCCCCCGAGGAGCGGACCACGCTGCTCCGGCGGATCGCGGTGCACACCGGGCGCACCGGGATCGTGACGCCGTTCGCCGTCCTCGAGCCGGTGTACGTGGGCGGGGTCACGGTCACCACGGCCACGCTGCACAACGAGGACGAGGTGCGGCGGAAGGACGTCCGGGAGGGCGACACCGTGATCGTCCGCCGCGCCGGCGACGTGATCCCGGAAGTGGTGGGGCCGGTCCTGTCGCGCCGCCCCCCCGGGGCCAGGCCGTGGCGGTTCCCCGAGCGCTGCCCGTCCTGCGGGACGGGGCTCGTGCGGGAGGGCGCGTACCGGCGGTGCCCCAACCGCGGCGGGTGCCCCTCGCAGAACGTGGAGTGGCTGTTCTCGTTCGCCTCCCGGGGCGCGATGGACATCGAGGGGCTCGGCTACGAGACCGGCACGGCGCTGATCGAACGGGGGTGGGTGCGCGACCCCGGCGACCTGTACTCGCTCACGGCGGAGCAGCTGGCGGAGCTCCCCGGGTTCAAGGAGAAGAAGATCTCCAACCTCCTCCGGGGGATCGAGGCCTCGAAGGACCGGCCCCTCTGGCGGCTCCTCGTGGGCCTCAACATCCGCCACGTCGGCGCCCACGTGGCCCAGGTCCTCGCGCGGGCCTTCGGCTCGATCGACGCCCTGGCCCGGGCCTCGGTGGAGGAGATCGACGCCGTGGAGGGGATCGGGCCGGAGATCGCCCGCAGCGTGCACGAGTGGTTCCGGGACCCGGCGAACCGGCGCCTGCTGGAGAAGCTGCGGGCGGCGGGGGTGCGGATGGCGGACGGGCCCCGGGCCGCGGCCCCCGTGGGGCCGCTCGCGGGCACGACCATCGTGCTCACGGGCGCGCTCCGGACGATGACCCGGGAGGAGGCGACGCGGGCCGCCGAGGAGGCCGGGGCCCGGGTGGCGTCGAGCGTGTCGAGGAAGACCGACTTCGTGGTCGTGGGCGAGGACCCGGGCTCGAAGTACGAGCGGGCCCGGGAGCTCGGGGTGGAGACGATCGACGAGGAGGAGTTCCTCCGGCGCCTGGGGCGAGGCTGACCGCGGCGGGCGTATCGTTCGGGCCACACCGGCGCGGCCGGCGCGCCGGCGGGTAGGTGCGCATGGACCAGCGGGCGCGGGAGGTCGTCGCGCTGCTCCGGCAGCTCTGGTTCGGGCTGTCCGCCTACCGGCTGTACCCGGGCGCCCTCGACCGCCCCGGGTTCCGCGCCGCGGTCGAGCGGATCTCGCGCGCGGCCGAGCCGGCCCTCGCCTCGGGTGTCGTCGACCTCCGGATCGGTCCCGAGGGGTTCGCCACCCCGGCGGGCGAGCCGCTCCCCTCCGACGACGACGTCCTCCGCCTGGCGCACGCCTGCTTCGAGCGCGGCGCGGAGCGGCTCACGATCTCCGCCGCGCCCGACGCGACCGACCTGGCGGCGTTCTTCGACGTCCTCGCAACCCCGCCCGCCGCGGTGGAGGACGCCGGCGGCCTGGAGGCGCTCCTGGGCGAGGGGCGGACGGTGCGGCTGTCGCCCGTCGGCCCCGAGCCCGTCCTCGGGGCGGACCGCGTGGTGGGCGATCGGGCCCTCGCCCCCGCCGCGGAGCGGCCCGCGACCGACCTGCTGGTGGAGGACCTCCGGGGCTCCGAGCGGGAGCAGGCGGAGACGATCCTCGAGCGGCTCCGGGCCTTCGCCGCCCGGGCCCCCGGGGACGTGCCGAGGGACCCCGACTTCCATCGGCGGCTCTACGACGCGGTCGCCGACCTCCCGCGCCCGCTGCGCCTCGCCGTGAACGAGATCCTCATCGACCGGGTCGGGGACGACCCCTTCGCGCAGCGGCTGATCGGCACGCTGAACAACGCCGAGCTCTCGCGGGTGCTCGTGGACCTGGGCCGCGAGGGCCGGGACCCGATGGAGCTCGCCCGGCACCTCGCGGCGGTGGGGGTGCGGCCGACCGACGTCGTGGACCTCACCGCGGCGCTCCAGGCCGGGCACGAGGAGGCCGGCACGATCATCGCGGGCCTCGAGCGGCTCGGCCTCAAGCTCGACGAGCTCCCGGACCGGCGGGCGACCGAGGAGTCCCTGGCCGATGTGATGGCCCGGTACCTGGTCGCGACCGAGCAGGACGACCTCCGGTCGATCGGCGGGATGACGGCCGGCGAGGAGGCGCGGGAGGCGGCCCTCCGGGTGGCCGAGGACTACCTGGCGCTGGAGGAGGACCCGCTCCGGCTCCGACAGGTCCTCGAGGTCTGGGGGGAGGCCGTCCGGGGGGCGCTCGCCGAGCGCCGTCCCGAGGCCCTGGCGGAGCTCGTGCAGATCGCGGGCGGGGTGCGGGAGCGTGGGCCGGAGCACGCCGACGCGCTCCGGTCGGCGGTCCGTCGGGCCCTCGACACGGCGGTGGTGGCAGAGCTCACGGGGGCGCCCGACGTCGTCGACCTGCTCGAGCCGCTCGGCGCCGGCGCGGTCGAGGCCCTCCTCGACGCGCTGGCGGAGGAGCCCGACCGGGGGCGGCGGGCGCTGCTCGTGGGCCTGCTCGGGCGGCTCGCGGCGTCGCACCCCGGCCCGGTGCTCGACCGCCTCTCCGACGAGCGCTGGTACGTCGTGCGCAACGCGGTGTCGATCCTGGGCCGGGTCGGCTCCCCGGTCGCGCTGGACCGGCTGGCGGCCGTCGCCCACCACCCCCAGCCCACCGTGCGCCGGGAGGTGGCGGCGGCCCTCGTGGGGATCGGCGGGCCCGGGGCCATCCCGATCCTCCGCGACCTCGCGACCGACCCCGAGGAGGAGGTGCGGGCGCGGGCCGTGGACTCGCTCGGGGCGCTCACCCACCAAGCGGCCGCCGAGGTGCTCGCGGAGGTGGCCCGGGCCGACCCCGCGGCGGCCCTCCGCCGCCGGGCGATCGAGGCCCTGGGGGCGCACCCGGCGCCCGAGGCGACGGCCCTCCTCCAGGGCCTGGCCTCGCGCCGGAGCCGGCCCCGGCTGCGACGCCGGCTCCGACGGCTCGCGGCGTCGCTCGCCAGGGAACGGGGAGGGGCGGGGTGAACGGCCACGAGCCCTCGGAGGCGCTCCAGGAGGCGCACCGGTTCCTGCGCTCGGTCGCCGCCGCGCTCCAGGCCTACGGGCTCTACGAGGCCGGGCACCCGGGGAGGACCGCGGCGGCGGCGGAGGTCGAGGCCCGGGCGGTCCGGCTCCGGGACGCGCTGGGGCGCGACCCGGTCCTGTTCCTGGCCAGGCGGAGCTTCTACCTGGGGCTCACGCTCCTCGCCTGGCCCTCGCTCTCGCTCCACCGGCTCGCCGAGGCGTTCGAGGCCGCCGGGATCGAATCGCTCGAGCTCCTGCCGGGGCTGGACCGGGACGACGTGGACGCGCTGGTCCGGCTGCTGGGCGGGGAGGAGCGGGCCCGGGACGAGCTCTCCCGGATCCTCCTGAACCGGGCCACGCCGGAGCTCCCGCTCGAGGGCGGGCTCGCCGAGCTGCTCCAGAGCTACGCGCAGGGGCTCGAGCTCCTGCGCGAGGCCGCGTCCCGGCTCCTCGCCGGCCGCCCCGCGAACGTGGAGGCGGCGCGGCGGCTCACGGAGCACCTCGCCGAGCGGATCTCGGCGGACCCCGCGCAGGCCCTCCTGCTCACCACCGTGAAGTCCTACGACGAGTACACGTTCCACCACATGGTGAACGTGTGCGTCCTCGCGATCGCGCTGGCGCAGGCGGTCGGGCTCGAGCACGAGCGGGTGATCACGCTCGGCATCGGCGCGCTCCTCCACGACGTGGGGAAGGTCCGGGTCCCGCAGGAGGTGCTCCAGCACCAGGGGAAGCTCGACGAGGAGCAGTGGCGGCTGATCCAGCGCCACCCGGTCGACGGGGCGGGCCTGGTGTTCGTGACCAGCAGGGACCTCCTGCACCCGGCCGCGGCGGTCGTGCTCGAGCACCACGTCGCGTTCGACGCCTCCGGCTACCCGCCGCTCGGCGCGCGGCGGCCGCCCTCGCTGCCCGCCCGACTGGTGTCGGTCGTGGACTGCTTCGACGCCGTGACCAGCAAGCGCCCCTACCGGGCGGCCGAGGAGCGGCGCCAGGCCCTCGCGCTCCTCCAGGCCGGGGCGGGACGGGGGTTCGACCCGCGCCTGGTCCGGGCCTTCCTCCGCCTGATGGGCCTGTTCCCGGTGGGGTCGCTCGTCCAGCTCTCGACGGGGGAGGTGGGGGTGGTCGTCCGCAACCACGAGCGGCTCCTCGCCCGCCCCACGGTGCGGCTGCTCCTCGACGCCTCCGGGACCCCCTGCGATGCCGAGGAGCGCGACCTCGCGGAGGAACGGCCGGGCGGCGGCTACCGCTGGGACGTGGCCCGGAGCGTCGACCCCGCCGAGCTCGGGATCGACATGCTGCAGCTCTTGGCCTCGGGCCGGCTCGAGGAGCGGCCGCCGGACGAGGGGCCGGGGCTCGTGCACGAGCCATCCCCCGGCGAGCCGCCGCCCCCGGGCTACGTGGAGGCGCACCCCGCCCCCGAGGACCTCCCTCCCCTCGACCGGGAGGCCTGACGCCGGTCGCGGCCCGGCTAGACTTCGAGCGTGCCCGTCGAGATCGACATCGACCACGTCGCGCGCCTCGCCCGCCTGGCCCTCACCGACGAGGAGAAGGAGCGGCTCCGGGCCCAGCTCGGCGTGATCCTCGAGCACGCCGCGCGGGTCCGCGAGGTGGCGACGGCGGACGTCCCCCCGACCGCGTACGCGATCGCCCGGGCGAACGTCCTCCGCGCCGACGAGCCCCGCCCCACGCTCCCCCAGGAGGAGGCGCTCGCGGGGGCGCCGGAGGTGGAGGACGGGCGGTTCAGGGTCCCCCGGATCGTCGAGGTCGAGCCGTGACGGCGACGCGGTGGGCCGCCCGAGGGGCCTCGGGGCCGTGACCGCGCCCTGCGACCGGAGCGCGACCGAGCTCGCCCGGGCCCTCCGCGCCCGCGAGCTCTCGGCCGAGGAGCTGGTCCGCTCCTGCCTCGGGCGGATCGAGGCCGTCGAGCCCCGCGTCGGCGCGTTCCTCGAGCGCACCCCGGAGCTCGCGCTCGAGCAGGCCCGGGCGGTGGACGCGCGCCTCGCCGCGGGGGAGGAGCTGCCCCAGGTGGCCGGCATCCCGCTGGCGCTCAAGGACGTGTTCACGACGAAGGGGATCCGCACGACCTGCGGGTCGCGGATCCTCGAGCGCTACGTCCCCCCCTACGACTGCACGCCGTGGGAGCGGCTGCGGGCGGCGGGATCGGTGCTCCTCGGGAAGACGAACTGCGACGAGTTCGCGATGGGTTCCTCCAACGAGAACTCCGCGTTCGGGCCGGTCCGCAACCCCTGGGACCTCGACCGGGTCCCCGGCGGGTCGTCGGGGGGCTCCGCCGCGGCGGTGGCAGCGGGGGAGGCGGTGTGGGCCCTGGGCACCGACACGGGCGGGTCGGTCCGCCAGCCGGCCGCGCTCTGCGGGGTGGTGGGGATGAAGCCGACCTACGGGCTCGTCTCCCGCTACGGGCTGATCGCGTTCGCCTCCTCGCTCGACACCGTGGGCGCGTTCACCCGGACCGTCCGCGACGCGGCGGTGCTGCTCTCGGCGATCGCCGGGCGCGACCCGCGCGACGCCACGAGCCTCGACGCGCCCGCGACCGACCTGGCCGCGGGGCTCGAGGAGGCCGACGTCCGGGGCCTGCGGGTGGGGGTGATCGCCGAGGCCCTGGGGGAGGGCGTGGAGCCCGGGGTCCGCGACGCGGTGCGGTCCGCGGTGGACCGGCTCGCGGCGATGGGCGCGGAGGTCGGGGAGGTCTCGCTCCCGCACGCGGGGTACGCGCTCTCCGCCTACTACCTGATCGCGCCGTCGGAGGCCTCGTCGAACCTCGCCCGCTACGACGGGGTCCGCTACGGCCTGCGGGTGGAGGGCCGGGACTCGGTGGAGATGATGATGCGGACCCGCGGGGAGGGCTTCGGGGCGGAGGTGAAGCGGCGGATCATCCTCGGGACCTACGCGCTCTCCGCCGGGTACTACGAGGCGTTCTACGGCCAGGCCCAGAAGGTCCGGACCCTGATCATCCGCGACTACGAGGCGGCGTTCGAGCGGTTCGACGTGCTCGTCTCCCCGACCTCGCCCACCACGGCGTTCCGGATCGGGGAGAAGGTGGACGACCCGCTCGCGATGTACCTCTCCGACGTCTTCACGATCCCCGCGAACCTCGCGGGCGTCCCCGCGATCTCGATCCCCTGCGGGCTCGATCCGCAGGGGCTCCCGGTCGGCCTCCAGCTCACCGGGCCCGTGCTCGGGGAGGTCACCGTGCTGCGGGCGGCCCACGCCCTCGAGCGGGAGCTCGCGTTCTCGGCCCGCCCCCCGCTCGTCGCCGAGCCCTCCTGAGGGGAGCCCGGACGCCCGGGTACCCGGCGGGATCCGCCCGGACGAGGGAGCCTCGGGGTGACCGACCGGGGCCGTGGCGCGGCTCGTCAGGGCCGGGGTCGGCGATCCACCTCGCCACCGCGCTCGCCCTCGGGGACGATCTCCGCGAGATCCTGACCTACGACCGGCGGATGATGGAGGGCGCCCGCCGGCTGGGGCTCCCCCTGGCCTCGCCCGCCTGACGCCGGCCGGGGGCGCACCCGGTCGGCGGGGCCCGGTATCGTGGGGCCCGTGGACCGCTACGAGACCGTGATCGGGCTCGAGTGCCACGTCGAGCTCGCGACCGAGACCAAGATGTTCTGCGGGTGCCCGAACGCCTTCGGGGCGCCCCCCAACACGAACGTCTGCCCGGTCTGCCTGGGCCACCCGGGGACGCTCCCCGTGCCCAACGAGCGGGCGATCGAGTTCATCGTCCGGATCGGGCTCGCGCTGGGCTCGGAGATCGCCCGGGAGTCGCTCTTCCACCGGAAGAACTACTTCTACCCGGACATGCCGAAGAACTACCAGATCTCCCAGTACGACCTCCCGGTCTGCGTGGGCGGCTCCCTCGAGATCCCGGTGGACGGCGGCACCAAGCGCGTCGGGATCACCCGGGTCCACATGGAGGAGGACACCGGCAAGACCACCCACCCCGGCGCGACCGGCAGGATCGCCGAGGCCGAGTACGCGCTGGTCGACTACAACCGGGCCGGGGTCCCCCTCGTCGAGATCGTCTCCGAGCCCGACCTCCGCTCGCCGGAGGAGGCCGCCTCGTACCTCCGGGAGCTCCGCTCGCTCCTCGAGGCCCTCGGGGTCTCCGACGTCCGGATGGAGGAGGGCTCGCTCCGCTGCGACGCGAACATCTCGGTCCGCCCCGCCGGGGCGGAGGGGCTCGGCGTCAAGGTCGAGGTGAAGAACCTGAACTCGATCCGATCCCTCGAGCGGGCCCTCCGGTTCGAGCAGGCGCGGCAGGCCGCGGCCCTCGAGGCGGGGGAGCCCCTGGTCCAGGAGACGCGGCACTGGGACGAGGCCGCGGGGCGGACCGTGACGCTCCGCTCGAAGGAGGAGGCCTTCGACTACCGCTACTTCCCCGAGCCCGACCTCCCGCCGCTCCGGCCCGACCCGGCGTGGGTCGAGCGGATCCGGGCCGAGCTGCCGGAGCTCCCCGCGGCCAAGCGGGCCCGCTACGAGCGGGAGCTCGGGATCCGGCCCGACCAGGCCAGGATCCTCGCGGGCTCGCGGGCCTGGGCGGCGTTCTTCGAGGAGACCCTGGCGCTCGGCGCCGACCCCCGGGCGGCGGCCAACTGGCTCACCCAGGACCTGGCGGGGCTCCTCAACCGCGCCCGGCTCGGGATCGACGAGGCCAAGGTGACCCCGGCCCACGTGGCGGACCTCGTGCGGCTCGTGGCCGAGGGCACGATCTCCACCGCGGGGGCGAAGCAGGTGCTCGAGGCGGTGGTCGAGACCGGCGAGCCGGTGGAGGCCGTGGTGGAGGCGCGGGGGCTCCGCCAGGTCACGGACGCCGCGGCGCTCGGGGCCATCGTGGACGCGGTGATCGCAGAGAACCCCGGCCCCGTGGCCCAGTACAAGGGCGGCAAGGAGGGCGTGCTCGGGTTCCTCCTGGGGCAGGTGATGCGGCGGACGGGGGGCTCGGCCAACCCGCAGCTCGCCCGGGAGCTGCTCCTCGAGCGGCTCCGGGGGTAGGCCGGTGGGGGCGGGCCCGTGAGGGAGGAGCGGCCCCCGCGCTACCCCTGGTGGCAGCTGATCCTCCTCGGCCTGGTCGGGCTGGTCGAGGCCGCGACCTGGCCGCTCCGGCGGATGTGGCGCTCGCGGGAGCCGCTCGACGCCTACGCCCTCACCCACATGGCGAGCGTCGGGGGGGACGCCCTGCTCGCGGTGGCCCTGGCGGACTCGGTGTTCTTCGAGCTCCCGGTGGACGAGGCCAAGGTCCGGGTCGCCCTCTACCTGGCCCTCACCATGGCCCCCTTCGCCGTCGCGGGGCCGCTCCTCGTGCCGCTGCTCGACCGGGCGGGGCCGAGGCGGGCGATCGCCGTCGGCGCGGCCGCCGGCCGGGCCGTCCTCGCCCTCTACGCCGCGCCGCGCCTCGGGACGCTGCTGCTCTTCCCCGCGGCCTTCCTGCTGCTCGTGCTGTCCCGGGTCCACGGGGTGGCGAAGAACGGGTTCACGATGGCCTACGCCGGCCGGGGGGAGGGCCTGATGCGGGCCAACGCCCGGCTGGGCCGGATCGCGGTGGCGGGCGCGGCCCTGGCGGCCGGCCCCGGCCTCGTGCTCCTCCGGCTGGGGGGCTCGGGGGCCGTGCTCGGGCTGGCGGCGGTCGCGTACGCGCTCGCCGCGCTCCTCGCGCTCCGCCTGCCCCACCCGCGCCTGCGGGGCCGGCTCGGCGAACCCGCAGCTC
>DATLZM010000294.1:0-3744 GCA_035573995.1 Actinomycetota bacterium
GGGGGCTCCGCTCCGGCAGTGGCGGGCCGACGTGGTCGAGGCGGCCCGCCGGGAACTCGACGGGATGGGCCCGCTCGACGGCCCTCTCCATGTGGAGGCCACGTTCTACCTCCGCCGGCCGAAGCGCGGGGCGCCGATCTACCCGGTGCGCCGCCCCGACCTCGACAAGCTCACCCGGGGCCTGCTCGACGCCCTCACCGCAGCCTCGGTCTTCGGCGACGACGCCCAGGTCGTGGATCTCGTCGCCCGAAAGCGGTACGCCGCCGAGCCGCGGGTGGAGGTCGCCGTCTACAGGCTCCCCGACGCCTCGATGCAGCCGAGGGAACTCGCGCGGCGGCTCCTGGAGGCCCTGGAGACATGGAGGGGGGTGATCGAAAGCCGCGACCCGCCCACTAGGCGCGCCGACCCCGGGGGGCCGGCCTCCACCGAACGGGGGTGAGAGATGCGACGGATCGTACGGGTGGGCCTCGCCGTGACGCTCCTCGCCGGGGGAGCGAGCCCCGCGAGCGCCCACCACCGGAACGAGGACAGGGACGTGCCCTGCGAGCGGATCCACTGGCAGGAGGTCGAGGACGTGAGGGAGGCGGTGCGGCGGCTGATCCGGTGCGCCGAGCGGCTCTGGCCGGTGCCCGGCGGCCTGGAGAAGGCCCTCGCGGTCGCCCGGTGCGAGAGCGGGTTCTGGCCCTGGGCGCGGGGCGGCCCGAACGCCGGCGTCTACCAGCACAACCTGGCGTACTGGGAGGCTCGGTGGGAACGGTGGGGTCGTCCGCTCGGGCTCGGCTCGAGCGCGTTCAACGCGCGGACGAACGTGGTGGTGACGATGCGCATGGTCCACAGCAGCAGGAGCTGGGCGCTGTGGGCCTGCGCGTGAGGGGGAGAAGGGGATGCTCAAGCGGATCCAGCTGAGGGGGGTCGTCACGTTCCCCGAGCACCGCGAGATGCCGGAGATTGGGTCGATCGTGACCATCGGGGAGACCCGGTTCGAGGTCGTGGGGCTCCACGAGCAGAAGCAGCAGCGAGCCGACGGGTGGGAGCTCGTCTACACGGCCTCCACGCGCCTGCTGGACGGCGCGAGGATCGTCGGGATCGAGGCCGCGCCGTCGCCGCTCTTCGACGGGGAGGAGGCGTGATGGCGCGCTACCGGAAGAAGCCGGTGGTCGTGGACGCGATCCAGAACGATGGTGAGCGGGTCACGATCGCGCGCTGGCTGCTGGAGCTCGGGGAGGTGGGGACGGGCCGCCTCGATCTGCCTCCGACCTTCTCTCTCAACAAGGGCGGGTCGGTGTACATCCGCACCCTCGAGGGCACGATGCGCGCCGAGGTCGGCGACTGGATCGTCCGAGGGGTCCAGGGCGAGTTCTACCCGGTGAAGCCCGACATCTTCGAGGCGACGTACGAGCCGGTCGAGGACAACGGGGAGGCGAGCCGCTCATGAGCGTTGATCGTGCCATCGAGAAGGCGGCGGAGGAGATCGTCGAGACGAGGATCCGCCTCGCCGTGGCCGAGGCCCTGGCGAAGGACCCCCGCGCCCTCATCGAGCGGATGGTGGACGCCGCGCTCGCTCAGCGGGACGACCGGTGGTCGAACCAGACCATCCTCCAGACCACGATCAAGCAGATGGTCGTGGAGGAGGTGAAGGCGGCCTTCGCCGAGTGGGTGGACGAGCACCGGCAGGCCATCCGCCAGGCGGTCGCGAAGCGCTTGCGGGCGACGAAGGAGGGCGTGATTGACCGCATGGCCGACCGGATCATGGAGGGCCTGGAGTCCGACTTCCAGGTGAGCTTCCGCATCGTCCTCGAGTGAGGGCCGTGAGGAGGGAGTACCGCGTGCGGTACCAGCGGGGCGGCTGGCTGGGGGAGCGGATCTACGCCGAGCGGCACCATGCCGAGAGCCTCGCAGGGGTGTACGCCCGGTTCACGGACTCCGTCCCCGTCTACTGGGTGCTCATCGACCAACGCGTCGTGGGGCCGTGGGAGCCGTTGGGGAGGTGGTGATCGCGTGCCGAGGAGGAACCGGACGAGCGCGCGGCACGTCCCGCCGCGCGTGAAGCCCAAGGGGAAGAAGCGGCCGCGGGGTTGGCACCGGGCCGACGCCGAGGACCGCCGGTGGGAGGAGCTCGCGCGGCGCTGGCCAGCGGAGCCCGCGTACGACGGAGGGCGGCCGGGGTGTACCTGAAGGTCTGCTGGGCGCGCTGCGACCACTGCGGCCGCGAATTGACCGCGATCCGAGAGGCCGTGATGCAGCCTCGGCCCACGTCCTATCCGCGCGGATGGACGGTGGTGCAGATCCGGGGCGAGTGCCCGGAGCACGGCGATGTGATCGCCGGCGAGTGGGAGGTGGTTTGGACATGAGCGTGCTTCGCCGACGCGGAGGGGACGGAGCGGTGCCGGACGGTCGGGCGGCGCTCCGCGGGATGCTCCTGGCCTTCGAGCGCCTGGTCCACGGCGAGGACGCGGACGAGGGGTACGTCGGATGCACGAACCCGGTGTGCGCCCTCCACCGCGAGCAGGTGACTCGCCTGCTGGAGCTCCTGGCCGAGCTGGTGCGGGCGGTCGAGGCGGAGCGGCCGTCGCTGTACGTCCAGACGGCGAGGGGACGGATCGTGCTGGACTCCTGGGACGGTGCCGTGAACGACTTCGGGGACAGGTTCGTGGCGGCCCTCGTCGAGGTCGTCCACTCGCTGGCCGTGCGGGAGGCGCTCCGGGAGGCACACGAGGTCCTCGACCACGCCGGCGACCGCGCGGAGGAGGAAGGAGGGGATGCGGGATGAACGTGCCGACGCTCGAGATGGCGAAGGAGCGCGCCCGGGAGGAGCTCGGGAAGTACCGGGAGGCCTTGCGGGTACGTCGGAGCGAGGAGGACGAGGTGATCGCGGCTGCCTACCGGGAGCTCGCGCGGGGCCGGAACCTCCTCGACCTGCAGGCGGCCTTTGCGGCCGGCGGCCTCGACGAGCGGGGGCTGCCGCGGATCGCGCTGGCTCGAGCGGACGCTCAGTGGTGCTACCTGGGCTGGCGGATCTCGTGGGAGGGCGACAGGCCGGAGATCGAGCGCTTCCTCTTCGGCTCGGGAGACCGCCCGCTCTTGATGCGGAGCAGCACGAGGGTGGCCGCGTGGAAGCAGGTCCCAGCGGGGACGCCGGTGCCCGCCGGAGGCCAGGGCCGCCTGCGGACGCAGGTCCCGGTGGTGCCGCCTCCGCTCCGCCCGCGGGGCTCGCTGTCGTGGTACCACGTGTTGTTCGAGGTGGAGCGCTGGGAGATGGCGCCTCCGCCGCCGCGCGACCCGATCCTGCTCCGCCGCATCCGGGGCGACCTGTTCGCCGTCGTGGCGACCTGGGACCTCACGGAGGTCGAGCGGATGGTTCTCGCGACTAGGAGCTGAGGAGCGAGGCCGGGCGGTGACGGTTGGACCTCCGAGCCTCTCGGCTCTCCGACCGTCATGGACCTTGACATCCCCCCTGCCGTAAGGGAGAATGACACGGGGACGCCGGAGGGTCCGGGGCCCGAGGAGGTGATGGAGGTGGCGACCGAGAAGCAGGTGGCGGTATGCCCTGCTGCTCCTGGGCCGGGCCGGCTACTCCACCCGGTTCATGGACGGTTCGTTCCCCCGGCTCGGGGCTTCGATGGCGCAGCGCCAGGGCCGCGTGGAGGACTGGCTGCGGAGCCTGTCCGTGGCGGAGGCCTCCGCCCTGATCGACCAGCTCCGCGCCGAGACGGAGGTGGCCTGAGGATGAAGGTGCGCGTCGGC
>DATLZM010000295.1:0-1037 GCA_035573995.1 Actinomycetota bacterium
GTCCTGGGGGAGGGGCACCGGCTCCCCGTCCCGCCGCCCGGACCAGCGGTCCCCCCGTTCCAGGACGATCCGGTGCTCCCCGGCCTCGATGCGGCAGCGGACCGGGCGCCAGGCCGCGTCCACGACGAGGTCGAGGTGCTCCCGGTGGAGCTCGGGCACCCGGGTCTCGATGTCGGCGACGTAGCGCCACCCGGCCGGGCCCGGGGCGCACCGGAAGTCCTCGGTGCCGACCGGGTTCCCGGAGCCGTCCATCACGACGTAGCGCCCGACCGGCATCCGTCCCTCCTCCCTGCGGCGGGGTGCCCTCCCCCCGCCCAGCCGCCTAGCATGGTGCCATGCGGGTCGCGGTCTGCCAGCTCAACCCGGGCGAGGACGTCGAGAAGAACCTCCTCGCGGCGGAGGAGCTCCTGGCCGAGGCGGCGGAGGCGGGGGCCGACCTGGCGGGCCTCCCCGAGCTGTTCACGTACATGGGGCCCGCGACCCGACACGCCGAGGTGGCCGAGCCCATCCCGGGCCCCACCTCGGAGCGGCTGGCCGAGGCCGCCCGCCGCCACCGGATGTGGATCCTGGGCGGCTCGATCTACGAGCGCGAGGGGGACCGGGTCTACAACACGAGCCTCCTGTTCGGCCGGACGGGCGAGCTCGCCGCACGCTACCGGAAGATCCACCTGTTCGACGTGGACCTCCCCGGCCAGCCGCCGATCCGGGAGTCGGCGACGTTCACGCCCGGGGAGCAGGTGGTGACGGCCGACGTCGAGGGCGTCCGGGTGGGGCTCTCGATCTGCTACGACGTCCGCTTCCCCGAGCTCTACCGGATGCTCGTGGCCCGGGGCGCGGAGGTCCTGCTCGTGCCCGCCGCCTTCACCGAGGAGACCGGCCGCGACCACTGGGAGGTGCTCGTCCGCGCCCGGGCCATCGAGGACCAGTGCTTCGTGGTGGCCCCGGCGCAGTGGGGGCCGTGGGGGCCGCCCGGGGACAACCGGCGCTGCCACGGGGACAGCCTGATCGTCGACCCCTGGGGGAGGGTCCTGGCCCGG
>DATLZM010000296.1:0-2623 GCA_035573995.1 Actinomycetota bacterium
GCGGTGACCGACGGTCCGGACCTCCCTGCGGATCAAGATCGAGGTGATCACCTGGGGGTGCTCCAGCCAGGGGTTGGTCCCGTAGGCGTCGCGCGGGTCCACGCCCCGGAGGGGCCGGAACCGCTCCCGGAACGGGTCCAGCATCTCCCGCTGCCACTGTGGGCGCCGGGCTCGAGCCCCGGGGGGAGGAGGGGGCTTCCCATGCGGGGGGTTGTACCATCCGGCACCGACATCCGCTACCCGCCGCCCGGGGGAGGGCCGTCGAGGGGTCCGGCGCCTTCCGTGACAAGGCCTCCGGATCGATGAGCCCCTCGGGCCACCGGACCCGGATCCCCATCGAGAGGACCCGGCTCAGCCGGATCCCCGGCCGTACAGGGCGTTGGGAGGAACTCGGCGTGCGCCGCCACCGGCTTCGTAACACCGGCCTTCTGGCCGAGCCGATCGCACACCGGGTCCGCGACACCGAGGGCTGGAGGGAGCGGACCTCGCGGTCCCGGATCTCCTCGCCGCGGCAGCACCTCCGCAGGGATCCGAGCGGACCGCGCCGCCCGCGGCCTCAGCGTCGGCCGGGCCGGGCCCCGGCCGCCTCTGCCGGGCCCCACCCGGAGGGAGCGCCGGCGATCGCGTGGACCGGACGGAGGACCACCACCGGCAGCTCCCGGCCGGCCCGCCTCTGGAGTTCCTCGTAGGGCGGATTCATGCGGACGATCGAGGGCCACAGCCGGGCGCGGACCTCGGGGCCCGCCCGTTCGGCGACCACTGGCACGGTGGTGCCGCCCACCTGGACCGTGGCGCGAGGGTCGCTCTGGAGGTTCAGCCACCACGCGGGAGCCCCGCCGTGGCCCGGGTTGGAGGCCGCCACGACGAAGGACCCGCCGTCCGCGAGGAACATGAGGGCCCGGGTCCGCGGCCGGCCGCTCTTGCGGCCCTTGGTGGTGAGGAACAACACCGGGAGATCGAGGGGACGATCCCCGGCCCCGGACCGGCGAGCCGAGGGGTCCGCCGCCCTGCCCAGGAGTTCGGCGAGCACGTCGGCCTGCAGCAGCAGGCCCACGATCCGCTCGAGGCGGCCCTGGCTCCCGTGTCCCTGGCGCTCGCCGACGGGACCCCTGGCCCGGGCGGCGGCCACGGGCGGGGCGGCGGGCGGGGCCTGGGCCCCGGTCGGGCGGGCGGTCCGCGGTTCCCCGGCACCCGGACGCCCGCCCCCGGTCCGGCCGTTCGGCGACCCCGACCGTTCCCTCCAGGGACTCGCGGAGGCCGGCGCACCGGGTCTCGTGGGCGGTGTCCGAGGATCCTCGCCCGTCGGGGACCCCGAGGTCATCGGTGTGCAGCGCTTCCCCCGGGCGTGGCTCGGGCCCGAGAGGGAGGCGCCAGTAACCCCCGGCGGGCAGCAGCCGGCCTCAGATCGACCGCACGCGTCCGGTCGCGCGGCCGTAGTCCCAGGCGTCGAGGTCGGGGTGCTCCACCCCGAGCGTCGTGAGGATCGTGAGGACCTGGGTCCGGTGGTCGGTCCCGTGGGTCAGGGCCTGGGCCAGGAGGACGCCGGCCCGGATCTCGAGCCGGCCCTCGGGGTCCTCGTCGACGACGATGCGGTCGGGGTCGAAGGGCTCGGCCAGGAACGCCTCCCAGAACCCTGCGAGCTCCTCGGCCCGACGGGCGAGCTCGTCGAGGGGAGGGGCTGGGTCGGTCGACCGCCACTTCCGCTCGACCCCCGCGAGCAGGTGCCGGTAGTAGTCCTCGGCCGAGATGATGTGGTGGAGCGTCCGGTGCACGCTCCCGTACGTGCCGGGCGCGGTGGCCTCGAGCTGCTCCGGCGGGAGGCCCCGGCAGATCCCGATCAGCTCGCGGGTCGCCCACGCGTCGTGGCGGAAGGGGTCGAGCAACGCCTCGTTCACGGTTCCTCCTCGGTCGGCCGGGCCGGTGGCCGAGAGGATAGATGGTGCGCGCGGCGCCCTACGTCTCGCAGCCGATCCCGTCGGCATCCCCGTCGAAGCCGTGGGGGTCGGGGCCCGTCACCCGGAACCCCCGCGCGCCCACGTCCGCGCAGTCGAGGTCGGGCGGGGGTGGGGGGATGCAGACGTCCGGGTAGGAGGGGTCGCACCGCTCGGCGGCCCCGGCCGCCGTCGAGCGGACGGGACAGCCGCCCCAGAGCCCGCGTTCCTCCCGCCGCGCCTCGCGCTGCGCGGCGAGGAAGCGGTCCACGTATCGGACGTTCGGGGGGAACGTGGCCACCTGAGCGTAGCCCTCCCGCACCAGGACCTCGTTGAACAGCTCCCCGCCGGCCCAGACGTAGGCGAGCAGCCGCCCGTACCGGTCGCGGAGCTCCACGTCGAGCTCCAGGCGGACCCTGCGGCCCTCGAGCCACCGCCGGGTGAAGGCCGTCGCCTCCCGCCCGAAGCACTCCACCGGCTCGCCGGGCGCCACGGTCTCCGGCGTGTCCACCCCGATCAGCCGGACGCGCTCGAGCCCGCCGCGGAACCGGACCTCGACGGTGTCGCCGTCGATCACGCGCACGACGAGGGCCGGCCGACCCGGCCCGCCGAGCGTCGCGCCTCCCTGCCCGCCGGCCCCGGCGGCCCCGCCCCCCTGCGCACCTCCGCCTCCCCCGGCCCCGGCGGGCGGG
>DATLZM010000297.1:0-3008 GCA_035573995.1 Actinomycetota bacterium
CGGGCCACCTCGGCCTGATCTACCTGGCGGTGGCGATCTTCGTGGTCGGCGCGCTCCTGGCGCTCCGGGGGATCCTCGCCCAGGGACGGCGGTCGTGAGGGCGGAGGTCATCGCGCATGACGACCCCCACGGAGAGGGCCCCGCGCAGAGGGGAAGAGGGATGGCCATGGCGACGGTCGCGGTGAGGAACGGGGTCGACGTCGGGCGCCCGGTCGGGATGACCGACGTGATCGCGCAGGACCCCGGCATCGCCAGGTTCACGTTCAGGGCCCCTCGCCGATGCTGGACATCATCGCGGACCCGGCGCCGGTCACGACGACGCTCGAGGTCCGCTGAACGGCGGGGGGCGTCCGGCGGGCGGCTACCCCGGTCGGCCCGCCGGGCGCGCCGCATCCACGGCGGCGCGCGGCGGCACCTCGGCCTCGTAGCACAGATCGACGTGCTCGACCTCGAAGCCGAGCTTGCGGTAGAGGCGGAGCGCGGGCGCGTTCCCCTCGTCGACGTAGAGCACCCCGCGGCCGGCGCCCCGCTCGTGCGCCCAGGCCAGGCCCGCGGCGCAGAGCGCGGGGGCGAGGCCGGTGCCCCGGTCCTCCGGGGCCACCCCCAGGAAGTACACCCAGCCCAGCCGGTCCTCGAGCTTCATCCAGCAGTACCCCGCGAGCCCATCCGCTCGCTCGGCCAGGAGGAACCCCTCGGGCTCGAACCACGGCTCCTCGAGGTGCCAGGCGAGGTCCTCGGGCCTCCAGCCGCCCGCGTCGGGGTGGTCCGCGAACGCGCGGTTATGGAGCTCGAGCCAGGCGGGCGCGTCCGAGGGCCGGAAGGCGCGGATCCGGTACCCGGGGGGGACCGCGACGGAGGGGGCCGGGAGCGGTCGCGACATCCGGAGGAGCCGGCGGACGACCCGCATGCCGAACCGGGCCGCGATCCGCTCGTGCGCCGGTCCCGGGAGGTAGGCCCAGGCGTGGAGCCGTCCGCCGCCGTGGGCGGCCACGTGGTCGAGGACCGCCCCCACCAGCGCGGTCCCGATGCCCCGGCCCCGCCAGGAGGGCGCGACGAAGGCCTCGAGCCGCCATCCGTGGCGGGTCTCCCGTCTCGAGAGGTGGGCGTAGCCGACCAGCTGCTCCGCAGCCGTGGCCGCGAAGGCGGCGTGGGGGAAGACCCTGGGGCCCTGCTTCAGCTCGATCAGCGCGTGGTCCCCGATCGGGCGGTGGCCGTCGTGGCGGGCCGTGCGGTCGATCAGCTCGGCGAGCCCGAGGAGCTCGCGGGGCCCGGGGCGGTGGAGGGTCCGGATCCGCACGCCCGCGGCCGGGCCGAGGGCCGCCGCCCGTGGATCGCGCCGCGCCGCGCCCATGCCGTGAGCGTACCGTACCCGGCCCGCCTTGTTGCAACCAGTTGCAGGTGCTCCGGGCGGTCCCCCGATCAGCCCGCCGGCGCGAACTGCTCGGCCTCGGTCGAGCCCTCGAGCGCGAGGGTGGAGGCCCGGCCCCCGCTCACGACCTCCTGGACGAGGTCGAAGTACCCGGCGCCGACCTCGCGCTGGTGGCGGGTCGCGGTGTAGCCGAGGGGCTCGAGCTCGAACTCCCGCTCCTGGAGCCGGACGTAGGCCGCCATCCCCTCCCGCGCGTACCCGTGGGCGAGCTCGAAGAACGAGGCGGAGAGGGCGTGGAACCCCGCGAGGGTCACGAACTGGAACCGGTAGCCCATCGCCGCGAGCTCCCGCTGGAAGCGGGCGATCTCCCCCTCCCCGAGGTGGCGGCGCCAGTTGAACGAGGGCGAGCAGTTGTAGGCGAGGAGCTTGCCGGGGAACCGCTCGTGGACCGCCTCGGCGAAGGCCCGGGCCTCGTCGAGGTCCGGGGTCTGGGTCTCGCACCACAGGAGGTCGGCGTAGGGCGCGTAGGCCAGGGCCCGGGCGATGGCCTGCTCGATCCCCGCCCGGACCCGGAGGTAGCCCTCGGGGGTGCGCTCGCCCGTGAGGAATGGGCGGTCGGCGGGGTCGGCGTCGCTCGTGAGGAGCGTGGCCGAGAGCGCGTCGGTCCGCGCCACGAGCAGGGTCGGGACCCCGCAGACGTCGGCGGCGAGGCGGGCCGCCACGAGGGTCCGCACGAACCACGACGTGGGCACGAGCACCTTCCCCCCGAGGTGGCCGCACTTCTTCTCCGAGGCGAGCTGGTCCTCGAAGTGCACCCCGGCCGCCCCGGCCTCGATCATCGCCTTCATGAGCTCGAAGGCGTTCAGGGCCCCCCCGAACCCCGCCTCGGCGTCGGCCACGACCGGCGCCACCCAGTCCCGGTCGGCGCGCCCCTCGGCCCAGGCGATCTGGTCGGCCCGCCGGAGCGCGTTGTTGATCCGGCGGACCAGGGCCGGGACGCTGTTCGCCGGGTACAGGCTCTGGTCGGGGTAGGTCTCGAAGGCGAGGTTCGCGTCGGCCGCCACCTGCCAGCCCGAGACGTAGATCGCCCGGAGGCCGGCGCGGACGGCCTGGACCGCCTGCCCGCCGGTGAGGCAGCCCAGGGCGGCGACGTAGCGCTCCTCGCGCAGGAGCCTCCACAGGCGCTCCGCGCCACGGCGGGCCAGGGTGTGCTCGGGGGAGAACGAGCCCCGCAGGCGGATCACGTCGCGCCCGCGATAGGGGCGGAGGATCCCGTCCCAGCGGGCGCCGAGCCCGGGTTGGCGGGCCTCGAGGTCGGGGTCGGTCGGGCGGGCGGCGTCGGTCATCTCTCGGTCCTCCTCGGGTTGGGGGACGCGGCGGTCCCCGGTGGCCTGCGGGGATGGAGGGCGCGACGGCCGGGGACCCGGCGTCGCGCCTAGGCTCCGACGCCGGGTACGCGGGGCCCGAGGGCGGGCCGGGTGGACCGCGTGGACCGGACCATGGTGGCCGGATGGTGCCGGAGACGCGGGAGCCCTGTCAACCGCCGGCCTCGGGGCTTGCTCACGGGAGCCGCTCGTAGGCCGGGAGCGTGAGGAACTCGACGAACGGTTCGGCCGTCGCGACCTCGAGGAACAGCTCC